>CAZNSO010000023.1:0-41407 GCA_964575805.1 uncultured Desulfobacteraceae bacterium | reverse complement strand
AAAACGCCACCACATTATCGTGTTTGTCCTGTTTATCTGTTGGTTTGTCCTGTTGATTTATCCTGTTGGTTTGTCCTGTTGATTGACAAATTCACCAGGAACTAGCGCTTTTCCGCTTCATCCCCTCCGCCCTTCCCGGCCGTCCAGAGCTGCACAAAATCCCTGGTCTGCAGCGAACGGTTGAAAACCACCAGAAACTGCTGCCTTGGGCTGCCGCCAACAAACAAAGCATTCGGAAGGACAAATCCCTGCTTCGCGAGCTGCCCGCTCAGGCGCGCCGGCACCGCATTTTCCCCGGGCGAAGGGACCTGCGCAAGCTGTATCATCCATTGTCCGGCATTCCCCGGGGGTTCCAGGGATGAAAAATTAATGCCGTCATCTGCCGTGCCGGCTTCAGGCGCCGGGCGCTCTCCGGCCGCCTCCTTGTTCGTCGATTCCGCCGGCCACTCATGAAGGCTTGGTTTCATGGATCGAAGCGCTTTTTCAAACCCGGCCAGGTCATCAAACCGCCTTGAGACGATATCCTCCATCTGATGCCACCCGGCCTTCAGGGCATCGGGTAACTGCGCCCATTTCTCCTCCCATCCATTGATGTAGCCGTCACCGACAATCAGCAGGGGATAAGGCCGGCCCATGCGGTCGCTGCTGGCTTTTAACAGGCCACAGGCCAGGTGACCCTTTTTCACGCCCTTTGACCAGAACCGCCAGGAGCAAATCTCGTGGTGGGCGCCGTCTTTTTCGGGCAAGGCGGCAAACCCTTCCGCCACCCAGGTTTCAAAGGCCTGTTGAAGCGGGGTGGAGACATTTAGCCGAAAGTAGTCGGCCGCGAGCGGGTGCTTGCCGCAGGCCGCCCAGTGCCATTTCCCCCTGGCCTTTGTCCGGCCTATTGCCAGCATGGTGCGATCGCATCCGGCAGCGGCGCATTGGCCGCGGAGTAGAAATCCATCACCGGTTTGTGGTTTTGAAAATCAAAATTCATCCGGATATACTCAAGGTCCATGCGCCGCAGCGTGGCCGCATGTTCCGGAAACGCGTCGGGGGAAAACCGGCGCCCGCTGTTTTCAAACTCCCTGATGAATTCAGGGAATGCCAGGTATCCGGTGTAGGATTTGCTTAAAACAAGGTTGCCGAGTTTGATGGTTAACACCACGTCCCCGCAGTCTTGCGGGGAATAGCTGAAATTTTGACTTTTCGGATAGCTCTGGTTAACCAGCCGGGTCGCCGCACCAGCGCATTGAAGCTCCAGGACAGTCTCCTCCGGCAGGGTCCGGGCCCCTGGATTGGCGCCTGCCGGGTCCGCCTTCACCACCACGTTGTAGGTGGCCTGCACGGTCCGGGAGGCCCGCTCCGCCCGGGTCAAATAGGATAGAAAGGGTTTGTGAAAACCGACTGAGCGCTTTTTCACCTGGAGGGGGTGATAGCCCTTGACCGGGCTTCTGGCCAGAAAGGGACCGGCCTCCCCCTCCACGAAGTGCCGCACCAGACCGTTTTCCCCCATCAACAGCTGGTTGACGTTTTGGCGCGATATGTCACGGACCTCCAGCAGGACGCTGTCTTCCCATTGGCTTTGCAGGTGGCAGGCCGTCTCGGCCAAAACAAACTGGTGGAGAAATTCGACGGGACCGCTCAAGAGCCGATCCATGACCCGCAGGTCCTTGCCGGGCTCGCTTAAAATCGATTTGAGCGTTTCAGCCTCCGCATAGGCCTGAGCGAATAAAGCCGCGCTATCATCCGAGGCCTCGGGGTTTTTGTAAAACGCCGCCGCCATTTCATAGGCCTGCTGCCTGGAGGCGCTCACCGCCGTTATTTCAGATAAGGCGGTTTGGTAGGCTGAAAACGCTTTCCCGGCGAGAAGGCGCTCCTTCGGGTTCAAACCGGCCAAGGGGTCGACGCCCACCGCCTGCTCGGCCTTTCTCAAGGAGGATGTCACTTTGCGGGCCGCCTTGCGGACAAGCCCGGCATCGCTTGCGCCCGCTTTCTTGTCATAAATCGCGCCCTGCCCCCGGGCCGCCTGAAAATCATAGATAAAGGCAACCCAGGCGGGAGGGGCCGCCCCGCCCTGGAAGGGCTCCAGGTGCCGGGCCATTGTGTCCATCAACACAAAATACGGGTCCTTGTCGGATCCGATCCGCGATGCGATACGCACCCATTCGTCTTTGTCCTCAAGGGTTTGCGCACCGCCTGCAAATGCCTCGGCAAATGCCTTCCAGCTCTCGATATAGCGCCTGTTGTACCATTGATAAAAATCGAGCTTTTTCTCGGCAAGGACCAGCTCGTCGTGAAGGGCCTGTTCCATTTCGGCAACCAGGGCATCGACCCTTGCCTTTCCCTCTGTTGTGAAAGCCCGGGGGACATCGGCCGGCATCCGCCCGGAGCCCCAGAAATCCGAAATGAGAACCGGGGATAGCGTAGGATCGGAATTTACCACCTCCACCAGCCAGTTCAGGGGAGCCCCCTCCAGGGTCAGCAGCCTTCCGAGCCATTTGCGAAGCTCCCGCATCTCCTCTTTTAATGCGATGTTATCCGGCTGCCAGTGGACGTAATGCCAATAGAGTTCGGAGAGTTTCTCCCCCAGGTCCGGGACTGCCTGCCGCCCCCCGGTTTGGGTGATCAGGGGCGCGAAGGCGGGCCGAAAGAGCTCCCGGAGCTGCACCCCGCCTTCTCCGGCAAGAGCGGCCTGTAGCAGATTAATCCGCCGGACCAGGTGGGCGGCATGCGTCCCCAGGATCTTCTGCGGCGTCATGGCAGAGAATCGGGCCCAGTGCCCGGCTGTCCGATTGTCGAAGCGTTTTAAAAATCCGTTATAATAATTATCGCAAAAATTCTGCTTCAGCCTTTTTTCCACCGCCAGGCTTTCTGTCAGTCCCAGTCGGGGAATCCAGAAGCTGCGATTTTTCTCCTCCACCCGCTTGATGGCATCCAGATAGGCAGACATGGCAATGGTGTCGTCCACTATATCGTTTTCAAACACAATCGGCTGTTGAAACTCCCGGGAAATCCCCTGGATGGCGGAGAGATTCTGGACAAAGGAAAAACTGAGCAGCCCGCAGGCGGCGACAGCTATGGCCATCCATGCGGTCAGGCCCAGATTGCGCGTGAGGCGGCGCCACTGGAGGGCGGCCTGGGTGGGCGCAAAAAGGCCCCTGTCGCCGGGCAGGATCCTGGAGAAAAAATCATGCAGGAACAGGCCTTTATTGGTGCCGGGCAGAACTTCCTGCCGGGCGATCAGGCCGAGTTCCTTCAGGAAATGGGAATAAGGGGTCCCCTCCTGTTTGCCGCTGCTGAAAAAAAGACCGCGCAGAAGGGGGCTTTCCTTGTAGGGCGTTTCCTGAAACGCCCCGCGAATAAAAACATCAAGGCCGGGCCCCAGATTTTTAAACGCTTCCGGAAACACCAGGAGTCCCGGGTCTGTGGATTGCGCCGGCGTTTTTTGAAGCATGAGCAGCCGCAGGTCTTTCAATCGCTCCACCAGCGAATCCATGGTGTGGTGGATAAAATCGGTCGTTTTTTTCGAAAAGTCCTGGTTCAACGCCCCCATGGCCTGGCTTTGCCCGCTCTCGTCAAGCTGGTTGCAGAAATGCGTCATGCCTTCAATGAGGTCGCATTTGGTCACCATGAGGTAAATGGGGAACTTGGCGCCCAGAACGTGCATCAGTTCATCCACGCGGCGCCTGACGCGCCTGGCGGCGGCTTCAACGGTTTCCGGGCCGGCGTCCATCAATTGGTCCGCGGCAATGGTCACCACCAGTCCGTTCAAGGGTTCCTTTTTCCGGAACCGGCCCAATTGGGTGAGAAACTTTTCCCATTCCTCGCTGTCCCGGCTCTCATCCACAGGCACCGTGTACCGGCCGGCGGTATCGATCAGGATGGCCTTGTCAAAAAACCACCAATCACAGTTTTTGGTCCCCGAGATGCCGGAAGTGCTGCTCATCTCGGCAAAGGGGGAGGAAAGGCGGGCGCTTTGAATGGCGGTGGTTTTTCCCGAGCCGCTTTCCCCCACCAGCATGTACCAGGGAAGCACGTAAAGCGGGTTGCCGTATTTTCTGAGATGCGACTGCCGCAGGGTCTGGATGGCTTCCTTCCAGCGCTGCTGCAGTTCTTTCGAGTTCTGGCGCTCTTTTTCCCCGAGCGACTGGATATAGGCCTCGTCCTGGGCAATCACCTGATTGATAAAACGCCGCTCCCGCCGCCGGAGCCAGATTTTTTTCAGGAAAAGAAAGCCTGCCACCAGGCCCGACAGCCCGATGAGCATAAAAGCGCCGGTCCACCAGGGCCACCCGAGGGCCAGGGCCAGTCCGAAGACCAGAAGAATCAGCAGCACCGCCAGTGAAACCAGCAGCAGGATCTTCAAGCAGCTGACAAGAAACCTGTACATTTAAGACACCGCCTGGATTAATGAGTCCCCGACATTTCCCAGTACAAAGTGATAGACCACGAATAAAACCGCATATAGGACAACAGGCGCCACCAGGCATATGCCGGTGACCGCTGAAAAACGTTTTCCCGGGGCGACTTCCGCCGGTTCCCCGGAAGCGGCAGCATAAGCCTGGGGGAAAAGTTCCTGGTCATTGAGCGACGGGGTGCCGACCGATCGGCCTGTCAGTATCTTCAGGTTTTCATCTCTCAGGCCCGCAAGCAGCACCGCATCGCCCGCATTGCCGTATTGGCCGGTAAAGCCGAGGGCCAGGCAGATATAATAGACTTCCCTGACGTCGCGCTGATGAAGGCCGATCTGATTGAGGCGGTCAAAAAAAACTTCGCCGGCATCGGTTGTCTGGTAATATTCCCGCTGCAGGAGTTCGCGCTGCCACTGGCGCCGGCCCTCCCATGAGGAGCTCATGACAGCCTCGTCGATCCAGGCGAATACGGCAAACCGGGCCATATCATAGTCGCTCCGGTTGACCGCCCCGTCGGATACGCAGGCCTCGCTTTGCCGGATCAACTCCCCGATATCCTTGCGCGCCTTTTCGTAGTCGGCTGGATGGGTGCCCTGATCGCTGCGGACCAGATACGACACATAGGCCAGCAAAGGGATAAAACAATCAATCAGCCGCATTTCAGGTCCTTTCAACAACCATGAGTTCAATTTTCAAGTCCTGGGGGGCGGAGTCCCAGTACAGCGCGAGGTTATACTGCTGCTTGACCTCGCTCCAGTGGTCGCTGTTGTGATCGATCTGAAAATACAAAGAATGCGCCCGGCGGGGCAATTCCTGGGGCGGGACGCTCTGATGCTGAAGCCTGATCCCCGGCAGGGCGCGGGCGATCAGTATGGGCAGCAGCTCACGGGTCCCCAGCTTGGCAATCCCCTCGGCATCCCGGACGACCGCCTGGGAATCGGCTTCGGTTTCAAGTACCAGGTAGTAGCGGTTCCGCCCCTCAAAGAGGGCCGGCGGCAGGTCGGCGCTGAAATAGGTTTCATCATAGAGCAGTTCAATAATGTATTCCGGCCCGGCTGTGATCTCATCGAGCAGCCGGGCGACCAGTTTCTGGGCCCCCGAGAAGCAGGACCAGAGGTTGCGGTGGTCATAGGCCGGCAGCAGAACATTGCCGTCCGCTGTTTCGCCGGTAACGGAAATCTGCCCGGAAAAGGCGGACAACTCGCCCACCAGCTGCCGCAAGACGCCGTAGACGGACCAGGGATGAACCCGCCGGGTCTCGGTTAAATGGGTCAAGACCGGCACGTATCGGTTCAGCGAACGAAGCGCGAGGAAAAACAGCATGTCTCTTGCGCCGAAATCCGCGCTGTGTATCCCCCTGTCCCGCTTGTAGGATTCCAGCTGCCGGGCGCGGGCCGCGATCTGGTCCCGGATCTCCCGGATAAGCCTGTCCAGCACCCCGGATCCGGCCAGAGAGATGCAGGGCGGTATGAAGCGGCTGGAAAGCACGATCTCATCGCCGGACTTCTCCAGCCGGCCGACGGGTATCAGCTCGTAGTCCCCGGCCGCGGCCATCTCGGATTCCCAGAAAAGCCGCAATACATAATACATCTGCTTGACCTGGGCGGGGGGGCCGTTCTGGTGGCAATCCGGAATCTCGTCAGCGTCCGCCGCTGTGACAAAACGGGTGTTCACATCCGCGATATAATTGATATTGGAGAGGACCGTGACATTCTCCCCGCCTTCATTGAATTTGCGCAGCCCCAGGTATACCGGAAAGCTTTTGCCCCCCTCCACCCAGGATTCATCAAAGGAGCGGGCTTCAATAAGCGCATTGCCCGGCAGTACCACATAAGTCATGTCCGGAAATAAAAACGCACCGCTTGCAATTTCAAAAGAACGCCGGCCAAGCGCCGCCTCCTGGAGCTCTATTTCGCCGATACCCCAGAAATGAGGGGAGAGGAACTTGTTATACGGTGTTAACAGGGCCTGGTCATACTGGTCCTTGAGCTGGAAGTGCTGGGGCTGCAAAAAAAGGCCCTGGTGCCAGAAAAGCGCTCGCTGCATGGTCAATTCCCTTTGGCCGAAAGTATTTGTTTGGGACCCAGTGTCAATTCAATGTTCAGGTTCCCGGCTTTCTGTGTTTTCCTCCCCCCCAAAAATCCTTTCTTTTCGATAACCACCGGTATATCAAACATCCGCACGATGCGTGCTTTTTCAATGGTGTAATAGCCGGCAACCACTGCGATATGCCGGGCCCCCGCCGCCCGGTCGATCACCAGCTCCTTGTAACGGCCCGGATGAACGAACAGACGCCTGGAGGTGGCCACGGAGGAATCAAAAAGCTCGCATTCCAGCAGCTCATAGAGCCCGGCCGTATCTTCGGCCAGGCGCTTGAAAGCGCTCGGCGTTTTTAGCTGATAGATGCAGAGAAACAGTGTGTGCGGCGCCTGATCCATCAGGTTCAGATCCGGGTCAGCCGTGATATCGAGTTTGACCGCCTCGCGCGCAAACTCCCAGTTGGGCGGGGGCAGCGTCTTTCCGCCGCATGCGCCGAGGCTTCCAATCAAGAGCAAAACAACAAGGCAGTGCCCGCCCCACAGCCGTGACGGCCGCCTATTTGCCTTCCAATTGCTGGCATTTTTTTTCAAATTCACGTAAAAATTCCTCCATAAACCGGCCGGATTCAAACCAGCGGCGTATTCTTTCATATTTCTCCACATAGACGGCATACCCCTGGGCCTTTCGAAACGGGCCGAATTTCCAATTATTGGCTGTTTCCGCTACAATCCGATCCGGGTTGATCTCATCGAGAATCCGTTCCACCTGGCTGCGCGCGGTTTCCTTGAATGCCTGCTGAACCGTCAGAAAAGCATGGCTGATCCGGCCGAGGTGGCTTTCCAGGGACTGTGCGGGCGCCCCCCCTTCCAGGTGCGAGCCGATGACCTGGCGGATGGTCTTGTCCGGGTATGCACCCGGCTCGGCCCCGCTCATCAGCGTTTTATTGATCACCCCCGTCAGGCGGTTCAATGAATCAAAGATCGTGTTCAAGGACTCGGCCAGGCGGCGGCCCAGCTCATCTGAAGACAGCTCGGAGGGCAGCACCTGCTTGCCCAGAATCAGTGACGCAATCCGGTTCATCAGCTCGTTGTCCACGCTCAAGGCTTCCGGCTGCGGCGGTGCGACCCCCTCGAATTCAGCCACCAGCTTCTCCAGAGCCTTCAGCCGCTCCCCTTCCGGCAGCCGGCTGAATCGCTCTTTCAAAAAATCCTCGATCCTGGCCTCGGCATTTTCCGTATCCGAAACAAATAACTGCCACACCTCCGTGGCCAGCTGGTCGATCAGTATGGGCTCTGTCATTTCATGTCTGGCTTTATTTTTTCCCATGACCGGCCCTGGCCGGGGGAACGATGACGGTTTTTTCAAGCCCGGCGTCCGGCCGGGGACGCTCAGCCGCTTCTTCAGATGCCTGCTCCCGCCCGTCGGGACCCCGGGGCGCTGGTTCCGCCGCCTTACCGGACTTGCCCGGGTCTGGCTGCCGGCCGGTCGTCGGGGGCGCCGGGTTCCCGCCAGATGGCGCGATAATTCGCGTTTTTTCCAGGCTCCCGGGGCGGGAAGAGACCGGTTTTTGCTCCGGCTCCCCGGGCGGGGCGGCGCCCGGTTGAAGGATATGGGTCTTTGCCAGATCCGCCCCCGCCTGCGGCGGCTGTTTTTGTTCCTGAAAATCCGGGGGGGCAGCGATCCGGGTCGCGGCAAGGTCCGGCCCCGGTGCCGCAGCCGGGGGAAAACCTGTTTGCCAGCGCTGCAGTATCCGTTTCAAAACAGCGGCCATACTGATTTCCCCGGCGGCCGGCCGCTCCCGGGGAACCGGGGGGAAAACCTCCCCGGACACCAGGTGCGCGTATTCCCCGGAGCCAAGGGCATCCGCGTTGAAAAGAACCATATAGAAAGGATAGAATGAAAAAACCGCGATCCTGGACAAGGCCAGATTTTCAGGCCCATGGCAGGCCTGGCTGTGAGGGCACGCCGGGCAGGGCACCGGGCTTTGATCCTGAACCTGCTCCGCCTTTATCTGCCCCATTTTTTTGATCAGCCCGGCTTGGTCGATCAGCCAGGAGGGGTCGTCCGCCTCTTTTGCCGCTGCATAAAAATCCGCGCTTGCGCCGGACTGCAGGCAGGGGCTGCAAAACAGGTAACGCCTGAGCGTGTGGGCATAAGATGGAAGGCCGCGGGCCTGCAATATCGCCTCATCCCGGCACAACTGCAGCAACCGGCCGCAATGCGGGCATACCGGCGGAAAAAACCTGTTCTGCAGCTGGCAGTAGAACAGGGGTTGAAATGGCAGGAGCGTCTCATCAGGACCCGATTGCGTCTTGAGCAGCAAGGGTTTTTCCCCTGCCCCGCCACGGGAAAAAGCAGCCGGAAAGTCCTGCCAGTATTGCGCGATCGAGGCATTGTTCAAGGGGGGCGAAGCGTCTTTACCAGGGGTATAAAAATCCTTTTGGGTCAGAAGCAGCAGCCGGGCCCCGGCTTGCCCGGCATCGCTTTTCAGGGCTGCCACAAAAACGCGCGTATACGCGCCGGACGCTGATACAAGGGAGAAGGGTGACTGGGCGGGGGTATCCGCAATCGGCTGTTCGACCAGGCTTAAATAAAACCGGTTGGCCTGTGTTTCAAGATAGGGAATCAATGAAACCGAGTCCATGATGGCAGCCGTAATCCTTGTTATTGTGAATGCCTCTAGGAAAAATAAGCAATGATTGGCAGGCATGTTTCACGGCAACCTGCCCTACCTTGCTGTTGCAAGCGTTAAGGCATGTGTTAGCAGCAACCGGCTCGTTTCTGGCTTGTTTCTATGGGTGATTCAGGCTGATCAACAGTTTTTTTTTATTATTATTGAGTACAGGCAGCAATGTCAAGAGCGTAATTCGCTCAGGGGATATAGCGCTGCCGATTATCGGCAATGGATTTTAAAAACCGGTCCACCCGGGTTTTTACGATTTGGAAATCATCGCCCCGGTCATCCACGCAATCCCCGTCTATTGTCAGAATGGGGATTCCGGCCTTTTTAAACATCTCGTTCTCAATTATCGCCCCCCCGTGGAAGTGACGGCAGGATTTGGGATAGTAAGCAATAATCCCGTCGGTGTCTTCAGGGATTTGCTTTTTTGCGATTTCGGTTCGCGCCATGACAGAGGAAAACCCGGGATGCAGGGCCGTGCGTTCAGCGATGGACCGGATGGGATCGGCAGGGTCAAGCGGTTTCCAGAATACGAAATTGATCTGTGATCCAGAGATTTCAATCCTTTCGTCAAGGTATCGCATCAACTGGTTTTTAAAATAGGGACGCAGGTGAAACCAGGCGATTCTGGGCAGGTTCTGCCCGGATTGCCTTCCTGCGTCCGCCTTGTATTCCCGGCATCTTGACTTGTACACATCCACAATCTTTTCGGTTCCCCAGGTCTGCATGAGATTGGCCGCATAATCCAGCTCTCTCACCCCTTTTTTGGAGGCCGTCTTCTCATAAAGGGCAATGTGGTTTCCTTCATCAAGCCAGGCCCTTGCTTCATTCGTCCACCGGATCACCTGCCGCAGTTTTCCGGGGTCGAGCTCAAGGCCCGTATGATCGGTTATAAACCGGATCATCTCATGCAGCTGGGCGGTGACATAGGCCACCCCCTCGTTTATCCGCTCTTCATCCGCCCTGGTTATATTGCCTTTCATTTCAAGGTCATATAGCCCATACGGAATGTCGAGTATAAATTCCGGGCGATTGTACGCAGCAGATGCCAGTTCGGCGAATTTTGCCGAAGGATCGCAAAGATGGGTGGATGTAATCAGGATATCAGGGGTGGGGAATATATTTTCGAGCACACCGCCGGCAACGGTTTTCATGAAAGAACACAGGTCCCCTGAAAAATTTTCCGCCTCCGCTGTTTCGATCCTCTCCCTGGCCGCCCCAGACATGGCCAGCTGGGAGGCCACCATCTCGCTTGTAAATGGCAGAACGCCCATTGCATAGAGTATCTCGGTGGGCACAAACAAAGATCGCCAGGCCAGCTGGTGATATTTGAAAGCGCCGGATTTGTCCATATTATAAGCATTAAAAAACTGTTCCGTATTAACCCAGCCTCTTTTTGCAGAAGGCGAGAGTTTGTCAAAATCAGCGGTAAAAGCCATCCTGACCGCCTCCTGGGGTTTGACCCCCTCAAGGCCGGAGACGCTCAGGAAGTTTTCAAGCTGAACCGCTCGATGTTCAGTGTTCTCCTTTACCCGCTCCGCAATCTTCATTTTTTTCTCTTTCTTCTTTTTTTCAGCCTTTTAATGAAGGAGTGGATTTCTCTTTCATTGATTTCCGAGCTGATGTCGCCTTCTATCACTTTCATGGGAACCTGCATGTCCACATCGTTTTTCAAATGCGCCCATTGCATCTGCATGCTGGCACAGAATTTCATGGAATAGAAAACAACCCCATCCACCCGGTATTGCCTTACCAGGTCCTGGATTTCAGAAATTGCCTCCCTCGCTTTCGAGCCAAGCATTCGCGGGCATGCCGTCTTGGACAGGTACATTTGCGAAAGGGCGACAAACGGATCTTCAGCTTCCGCCGCCCCGGCGGCATGGCTTCTCATTCCGGTGCACATATTTTCCACGACACATAAGCCGCCGGCTTTTTCTATGGTTTGCACAAGGGAGGGATTGCCCGGCCCGCCCAGCAGCATAATCCTTGGCAGCCCTTTATCCCCGGATTCCCCCTGCCTGGCGTCGATAAACGCGCGGACCCGTCGGTTGAACTGCTCCGCCGGCGTTCGGAAAAATTCGAAAACCAGCTGCTCCATCTCAAGCCCGGTCACCGGGGGTGCCTCCCCTTTCCTCATTTCAGTGATTTTGCCGAAAAGCGCTCTTGTCTGGTTGTATTTATCCATCGAGTGCCTTATGGCCGCTTCGGGTATCTCCCCGAAACGCTTTTCCAGGTCTGCTGTCAACCTTTTCAAGCCGTTGGCGAAAAAATGAATGCTCGATTCCGTGACAATTTTCGGAACATCCAGGATGTGCACAAGCTCCGGTTTGATCTCTTTCTGCCGGAACATCCAGCCGTCTGCGAGCCTTCTCATGCATTCACAGGAATGGGCTATCACCACGGCGTCAAGTGCGTCATAAACCCCGGTAAGCGCCCCGCCCATGCAGGACCTGACATAGGAACAGATGGAATCCCCCAGCAGCACATCCTCGTGCTCCGCCTTTGAATCGGAGCGGATGCCCAGGGGCAACGCACCGGCGGCATCAATTAACTCGACAGGGGTGTAAGAGCACAGCCAGCCTATTTTATACAAATTTTTCAACCTCCAAAATTGGTCTTCAGGGATGCTTCGGCACGATCCAGGGGCGTACGGTAATATTTCTCACAGGCATAAAGGGTTTCGATGATTTCACCGCCTTTATACAGATGAACAATGTCGCATATCGTTTCTCTTCCGCATTCCAGTTCCCCGGCGCGGGTGCATTCGGTGAAAACCGAAGAGATCTGGCCGATGGTTTCGAGGCCCCGGAACCTGCTGCCGCCTTCTTCAACTTCATCCTTTGCAAAAAGGGCCATGCCCACAGCCCCCATGACCTTGTGATGCATGGGGACAAAAAGTTCGACCCTTTCCCCCCTTGCTTCATACAGGAGGTCCTCGAGGGATTTTTTCACCCCGACGTTTGAGGCCACGCCCCCCTGGAAGGCTATGGGTGTCTTAAGCCGTTTTTTGTTGATGCCGAGCGTGGAATAAAAATTCATGGCAAGAGAGCGGTGGAGACCGGCAATGATGTTTTCTTTTGTATTGCCCTTGGCCTGTTCCGCAATCAGGTCTCTCCCGACAAATACGGTGCACATGCTGGAGAAGGAATAGGGTTTTCCGGCTTTAAGGCCGGTTTCCCCGAATTTTTCAATGGGTATGCCAAGCCGCTCCGCCTGGGCGTCCAGAAAAGCGCCCGTTCCCGCTCCGCACTTCTTGTTCATGCCGGCATCGTCGAGCTCCCCGTCCTCGATATACATCACCTTTGAATCCTGGCCGCCGATGTCAAATATCACCCGGGTTTCCGGAAGCAGGTGGCAGGCGGCTTCTGCGTGGGCGTCCAGCTCGGTCTCGTAAACATCCGCATCAAGAAGGGAGGCCGAGATTTCATGACCGCTTCCGGTAACGCCGGAGCCGCATATCCGGGCATTTGCCGGAAGCTTTTCGGAGAGTTTTTGAAGCCCCTTTTTGATATTGTTGAGGACATCGCCTTCGGTAAGGGTATAATCTGTTTCCAGAACAATTCCGCTTTCATCAACAAAGGCGAGATTAATTGAAATGGAGCCGGCATCCAGACCGAGAAAGCCCCGGGGGGCATCCCCCCATTTCCCCGATTCCAGGGGGAAGGCCAGAACCTTGTCATTTGCGCAGGTATATTTGTAGACGGGTTTGTCAAGGCCGGTGACAAAGGCCTCGATCTCATCAAGGGGGGCCGGTGGACTGTCCGTGAAATACGCGATCCGGACCCAGAGGTCGTGAGCTTCGGTTTTTATTTCAACCGCTGCTTCATTGGGAAGCCGGAATCTCCGGCTGCCTTCCCCGGCCCCGGATTCTTGCGCAAACCGCCCGCCCAGCATTTCCCTTAATCCGGACACAGAGTCCCATGCCTCACGGATCCGCTCACTTTCACGCTGAAGGAACAAAAAAGGAATTCGGTAATAAACCTGAGTGGGTTTTGTCGGCAGCCGGGGGAAAATTTTTTCCTGGCTCCCGGAATCCTGCTTAACAGATGCTTTTTTCATTTCTCATCTCTTGTTTTTTTCTGCTTCGTGGGATTAGAAGAATGTTGTTTTATATCCGAGCTTATAAACGATGTTTTACGTATAAAACGCAAAAAACGCTACATAACAGGCTTCAGCGCCAATGTAAAGGGCTATTCCCCCATGCAGCCGCCAGCGGATTTATGCTGCAGACCCGGCCGGCGGCCAAAAAGCAAAGAATTTTCCGTTTTCAATCCCGGGGAGGAAATACTATCCTAAGGAAAAACCAAGGATAACATGAAAATCAAGGAAATCATACAGACCACGCCCAACTTCCGGGGGCTTCCGAAGACGAGGCCGAGCGTATCTGTTTTGACGTGCCGGGCATTATCGAAAGCGCCGGCGTCCGGGTGGAGAGCCCGGCAGCCCTGCGCTCCCATCCCCGACAAATGGTTCTGGTGTGAAAGCTTGGCATTCGGGGGAAAAACACCATCGAAAATCCAGGCGTGTTGATCGGCCGCGGAAAAATTGAACAGGCATTTGAAAACAGGCTGTCAGAGCAGGCCCCGCTCCCCCAGGTTGCCGTAGCGATGGTAATTGTTGCACACCGCCTGCTCCTGGATGTATTGCAGCAGTTCGATGCGCCCTTCCATGTAAACCGGCGCCCGGGAAATGTAGAAACCGGTTTCCGCGGCCTTCTCGTATACCATCAGGGGCACGCGCTCCGGGGCGGCATAGCGGATCCGGTGGATCCGGGGGATGGCGGCGCAAAGCGCTTCATCCGTCTGTTCGGTCACCAGGGCGTCATCCAGCAGCCGGACCCCGTCTTTTTCATTTAAAAACCGTGTCACCCGGTTGGAGAGCCCCTGTGGCAGGCTGACAATCGCATGGCACCGGGCAATCCGGGCAGCGGCAATCCGGGCCAGCACCTCGAACAGGGAGTCCTCCGGGTGGATGCGGATGGCCACCCGGCCCTTGGGCAGGTAACGGAAATGATTGTCCTGCCCCCGCAGATGAAAAAAATCATGCGCCCGGGCAAACTCGGTTTCCCAGTGATACAGGTAACTTTTAATGGCCCGGACGGTTTGGTGCATGTCAGCGGCCACATCATCGGCAAAACGCCGCCACCGGCAGTCGATTTCCCACTCATTGGCAAGCCGCAAAAGCCGGGTTTCCTCTTTGATGTCGCCATGGGCGGGAAAACCGGTTTCCCGGACATCCATGAACTGGTAGACATAATTGGGGCTGCCCGCCTTGATGCCCGCCCCCAGGGCGGATTTGCCCATGCCGCCGAAAGGCTGGCGCAGCACCACGGCCCCCGTGGTGGACTTGTTGATATACAAATTGCCGGCCTTGACGCCCGCCTGCCATTTGTCCTGCTCCCGCCGGTCCAGGCTCTCAAGGCCCGAGGTAAGGCCGTATCCGGTCATGTTGACGAGCTCGATGGCATGATCCAGGTTCTCAGCCCGCATCACGCCGATGACAGGCCCGAAAAACTCGGTCATGTGCGTGTAGGAACCGGGCTGCACCCCCCACTTGATGCCAGGCGTCCAGATATAGGGGTTATCCTCCAGGGGCTCGGGCTTTAATGCCCAGGATTCGCCTTTTTCAAGCCGGGTCAGGCCCTGCCGCAGGTCCCCTGCCGGCGGGGAGACAAGGGCGGCCATCCTGTTCTCAAGTTCCCAGCAGGAACCGGTTTTATAGCTTCGGGCCGCGTCCACCAGCTGTCTTTGGAATTCCCGGTCTTCATAGACCTCCTTTTCCAGGATCACCAGCGAGGTGGCGCTGCATTTCTGCCCGCAGTTGGAAAAGGCGGAATGGATGATATTTTTAATGGCCTGGTCCCGGTCCGACATGGCCGTGACAATGGTTGCATTCTTGCCCCCGGTTTCCGCCGCCAGCTGCACATCCGGGCGATCTTTTAAAATCTGAAGGCCGGTTTCCGTGCCGCCGGTGAGAATGATGTAGTCCACCTCCCGGCTGCGGGTAAGCTGGCTGCCCACCTCCCCGCCGGAGCAGGGAATGAACTGGAGGGTGTTTTTTGACACGCCTGCCCGGTAAAAGCATTTGGCCAGCTCCCAGGCAGTGAGCACCGCCGCTGAAGCGGGCTTGAAAAGCACCGTGTTGCCGGCAGCCAGCGAGGCGGCCACGCCCCCGCAGGGGATGGCAATGGGAAAGTTCCAGGGCGTCAGGACCAGGCCCACGCCGCGCGGGGTGCACTCCAGGTTGGGCGCATCTTCGTAGAGATGGGCCGTGTGGGCGTAGAGTTCAACAAAATCCACGGCCTCGGAGACTTCCGGGTCGCTTTCGGTAAACACCTTGCCCCAATTGGCCGATGCCGCACCGATCAAATCCCCCCGGGCCTTTCGGATTTCATGGGCCACGCGATCCATAATCCGGTGGCGCTCATCCAGGCTCTTGGCCCGCCACCCGTCCGGGTCCTCCCGGGCCACGGCAAGCGCTTTTTCAATGTCTTCAGCCCCGGCCATGGCGTAATTGGCGACAACGACCCGCTCCCCTCCCTTTTCCGAATAACGGCAGGCGTCAATGATCTCGCGGGTCCGGCAGCCTTCAAAATGCTCACGGCCGGCCACCACGACAGGCACCTGGATGGGGGCGTCATTTTCGCCCGGCATCCACTTGTCCCGGATTTTTTCGGCCCAGTGCCGGTTGGGCTTTAAAGACCAGTCCGTATCCGCTTCGTTGCTGAAGCGACCCGTCCAGTAAGCCCCCATTTTGTCGTCAAAAACCTCGCTGCCGCGATCCTGGGTGCGATTGGGCGCTGCCGGCGCATGCGCCATCTGCCGGCAGGAGGCCAGAAACTGGTCGCGCAAAAACGCCCAGGCCTCCGACCCGGTTTTCAGGTGCGGGCTGTAGCGAAGGAAATTCTCCGGCGAGGTGTTCTCATCGAGTCTGCGGATCAGGTAGGCAATGGCATTGATGAACTGTTCCCGAGAGGCAACGGGGGCGTACAGCAGAATATCCCTCACGGATTCCTGGAGGGCGCGCCGCACGTGGTCCGCCATTCCTTCCAGCATTTCAAACCAGAAATAGTCGGTCACCCCCAGGGCATGGCCCAGTTCGTGGGCATAAGCCAGCTCAAAGAGGTTGTGCGAGGCCACCCCCAGGTGCACTGCCTTGATATTTTCCGGCTGCATGGCAAAGTTCAACATGCGCTTGTAGTTGGCATCCACGTCCAGCTTGTTGTCATACGGGGCCAGCGGCCAGTTGAAGTGGGAGGACTCGATCAGTTCCACCTCCATGTTGGCGCCCTTGACAATTCTCAGCTTAACCGGCGCCCCGCCGTCCGCCACCCGCTTTTTGGCCCATCCGGTAAGCTTTTGCTGAAGGGCGAAGGAGTCCGGCACATAGGCCTGAAGCACGATACCGGCCGAGTAGTCCGTGAATTCCGGCTTCTCCAGGGTTCGGACAAAGGCCTCGTAGGTGATGTCGAGATCCCGGTACTCCTCCATGTCCATGTTGACAATCTTGGGGGCCCGCTCCCCGTTTTTGCGGGTAAAAAAGTTTTCTTTGGCCACCCGGATCAGCTCGGACAAACGCTCGACCATAACCGATACGGTGTGCTCAAATGCCAGCGAGGATATCTGCGAATAAAGCGTCGAAATTTTAACCGAAATATATTCAATGTCAGGGTCGCGCATGTCTCGGATATAGGTATCCAGGCGGTTGCGGGCCTCGTCCTCGCCCATCACCACCTCGCCCAGGTGGTTGATGTTCATGCGGACCCCCTGTTTCTTGCGCTTCTCCAGGTGGGCGTGAAGGGGCTTGGACTCGCCGGGAATAATGGCGCGGGAGGAATTCATCCGCATTTTCTCCACCATGCGCGGCACGGAAACATCCGGGAAATATCGCCCCATCCCCATAAACATCTGGATAAGGAGCCGCTCCACCCGGGAAAAAAAATCCGGCACCCCGTATTCACGCAGCAAGTGGTTGACCTGGTCCGCCACCCGGTCATTGTCGTGGGAGCGGAAACACTGGTCGATCATCCGGGTGAGCACGACCTTGTCCATCGGGTGGGTCAGCAGGCGTTCCATCTGCTCCTGGATGGCCTTTTCCTCGGAGCTCAGCAGATGGTTGGCCCGGTCCTGCCATTTGGCGGCCAGCTCAACGGCCCCTTGCTCAATTTTTTGATAATCGATATCCGTCATTTTGGCTCCATTTATGCCTGGTATCCGACATCCCGTTTCGGCCGGTTTCTATTGCCAAGCGCTCTAACCTCCGCCGCCGAGGTAGGCCTGCACCACGTCCGGGTCATTGAGCAGCGCCCCTGCCGAATCGGCCATGACGATCCGGCCCACTTCCATCACATAACCGCGATGCGCCAGTTTCAAAGCGATTCGCGCATTCTGCTCCACAAGCACCACGGTGACGCCGGCCTCATTGATCTGCCGGATGGTCTTGAATATCTGGCGCACCAGCACCGGGGCCAGGCCCAGGCTGGGTTCATCCAGCAGCAGCAGTTCGGGGTTGGCCATAAGCGCCCGCCCGATGGCGAGCATCTGCTGCTCCCCCCCGGAGAGGGTGCCGGCCAGCTGATCCCGGCGTTCCGCAAGCCGGGGAAACAGTTCAAAAATCCAGTCCAGGCTCTCTTTTACACGCTGGGCGTTTTTGGAGGTAAAGGCCCCCAGGTTGAGGTTTTCCTGTACCGTCAGGGTGCCGAATACCCGCCGTCCCTCCGGGGCCTGGGTGATTTTCCGGGAGACCACCTTGTGAGCCGGCAGGCGGTGGATGGGCTCTTTTTTAAAAAAAATCTCGCCGCCGGAGGTGCGCACCAGGCCGCAGATGGCATTGAGGGTCGTGGATTTGCCCGCCCCGTTGGCCCCTAAAATGGTGACAATCTCGCCTTCCGCAACTTCCAGGTCCACGCCGTGAAGCGCCCGCACGTTGCCGTAGTTGACCTGCAGGTTCCTTACCTCAAGCAGCATCCACCCACCTTTTAGAAATCATCGGTTTCATCCTCACTACCCAGATAGGCCTCGATCACCAGGGGATTTTGCTTGACCTCGTCAGGCAGGCCTTCGGCGATTTTTTTCCCGTACTCCAGTACCACCAGGTGTTCGCACGCCTTCATCACCAGGCTCATGTCGTGCTCTATCAGCAGAACCGTGATGCCGCGCTCCCGGATACGGAAAATCAGGTCAACCAAAGAGGCCGTCTCCTGTTCATTCATGCCGCCGGCCGGCTCGTCAAGAACAAGCAGGCGGGGATTGGAGGCAAGCGCCCGGGCAATTTCCAGCAGCCGCTGGTTGCCGTAGGAGAGGTTGCGGGCGACATTTCGGGCCTGAGCCGCAAGCCCCACAAAATCAAGCTCCGCCATTGCCTTGCCCATGGCGCGCCGCTCCTCCCGGACCTGCCAGGGCATGCGGGCCATGGCGGAAATGGGCCCGGCGCGCATCCGGCAATGGTAGCCGGCCAGCACATTTTCCATCAAAGACATGTTGGCAAAAAGCCGGATGGTTTGAAAGGTCCGCGCAATGCCCAGCTTGACAATCCGGTGGGTCAGCCGGTTGGTAATCTCCGCTCCGGCAAAGACGATGCGGCCGTTATCCACCTTGTAATTGCCGGTAATCAGATTGAAAACAGTGGTTTTGCCAGCCCCGTTCGGACCGATCAGGCCAAAAACGGAGCCCTCGGGGATATCAAAAGAGACCGTGTCCACCGCCACCAAGCCCCCGAATCGCTTGGTCACCTCCTTGATTTCAAGCAGGCTCACAGCGCCACCTCGCTTTCATCCAGGTTCTCCACGGGATATTGATGCGGCCTGGGCGGCAGGATTCCCTGGGGGCGAAAAATCATCATGGCCACAAGGGCAAGCCCGAAAATAAGGAGGCGGTACTGCTGGAGGTCCTGAAAAATTTCCGGCAGACCGATGATCAGGATGGCCCCCAGGAGCACGCCCGGGATGCTTCCGGAGCCGCCGAGGATGACGATCATGAACATCACCACCGATTCCCAGAACGAAAACGACTCCGGGGAAATAAAGGTGATCTTTGAGGCATAGAGGGTACCCGTCATGCCGGCCCAGAAAGCGCCCAGGACAAAGGCGGCGAGTTTGTAGCCGGCCGTGTTGATGCCCGAGCCCTCGGCGGCGACTTCATCAGAGCACAAAAACTTCAGGGCGCGGCCGAAGCGGGAGTGCTCAAGCAGGTAAAACAGGAAAATGGTGACGCCCAGAAAGGCGGTTATCAGGTAAAAGAACTGCCCGGGCTGCACGATGCCGTTGATGGTGACGCCGAAAACGCTTGGCATGGAGATGCCGAAAATCCCGTTGGCCCCGCCGGTGATCCCGAACACATTGTTGATCAGCGCAATGCGGACAATCTCCACCATGCCGATGGTCACGATCAAGAGATAGTCCCCCCGCAGATGGATAATGGGCCGGGCCACCACAAGGGCGAACAAGCCCGCCATGATCCCGGCCACGGGCATCAGCCAGAGCACGGGGATGCCCCAGGCGGTATTGATGATCGCCGTGGTATAGGCGCCAATGGCATAAAAGGCGGCATGCCCCATGTGAAACATGCCGCCATAGCCGAGAATGATATTCAGGGACAATCCCAGGACCGCGTACAGGGCCACGTTGTTTAATACATCGGTCCAGTAGTTGTCCAGGTACAGCGGGGCAAAAATCCACAGGATCACCACGATGCTGTAAACTGTCTTCCGGAGTTTCGCATCTCCTTCACTCATAATGGATGCATCCGTAAATACTCAAATTTTTTCCGCCACCCGCTCGCCCAGCAGCCCGGTGGGGCGAACGATGAGAATCAGTATCAGTACGAAAAAGGCGATCGCATCTTTCCATGCCATGGAAATATAGGCGGCGCCAAGGGCTTCAATCACCCCGAGCAGCAGGCCGCCCACCATGGCCCCCGGGATATTGCCGATCCCCCCCAGGATGGCCGCGGTAAAAGCCTTGAGCCCGTATATCCAGCCCATGGTGAATTTGATCTGCCCGTAATAGAGCCCCACCATGACACCGGCAGCGCCGCCCAGGGCCGGACCGATAAAAAACACCAGCATGATGACCCGATCCACGTTGATCCCCATCAGGCGGGCGGCATCCTGGTCAATTGCGGCAGCCCGTATGGCAGTGCCGATTTTTGTCTTCTGGATAAACGTATACAGGGCCACCATGAGAACAATACAGCTGACAAGGATCACCACCCGCATAACCGGTATGTGGATACCAAAAATGTTGAGGACGTGGGATGATAGAATGCCCTGGGGATACACCCGGGTGTTGGGCCCGTAGACCAGCATCACCGTGTTGGCGAACACAATGGAGGCCCCGAGCGCGGAGACCACGGCGGACAGCCGGGGGGAGGTCCGCAGGGGCTTGTAAGCCGCCCGGTCCAGCAGGATGCCGATGATGCCCACAAGGAGCATTACCATTACGGACAGAACCAGCACCCCGGCAACCGGTCCCAGCTTGTCTGTCAGCGAAAAGGCCGTCAGCAGGGTGAGGCCCAGGTACGCCCCTATGGTGAACAGGTCGCCATGGGCGAAGTTAATGAGCTTCAGCACGCCGTAGACCATGGTATAGCCCAGGGCAATCAGGGCGTAGATGCCGCCCACGGCCAGGCCGTTGGTCAATTGGGTAAAAAAGAGTTCCATGCTTGCTATCCCTGGCAAAAAGGCCGGCTGCAGCCAATCCGGCCGCAGCCAATCCGGTCGTAACCAATCCGGTCGTAACCAATCCGGGCAGCTGCCATTGCAATCCGGGACGAACGCCCATCAACCGGACGCAGGCCCCGGATCGCGATTCCCCTCGAGGGCCTCGACAGTCATGTTTTATTGCTGCAGCACGAACTCACCCGCGTCATTGACCTTGTAGACCCGGTAGACATCCCCCACCCGGTCGCCTTTGTCATTAAAGGAAATTTTTCCGGTCAGGCCGGGAAAATCCGTGAGATCATCGTGCAGGTAATCGGCCAGTTTGTCCGAATCCGTGGAGCCGGTTTCCTTGATGGCCTTTACCAGAACGCGGAAGCCGTCGCCGGCCAGAACCGCCCATATGGATCCGGGAGTGGATTTATATTTTTGTTCATAAGCCGCCAGGAATTCACTGGCCTCCTTTGAAGGCAGGTCCCCGGGAACGGGCGGGGAAAGAAAGAAAAAACCCTCTGCCGCCTTTTTTCCGGCGATTTTCACCAGGTCCGGATTATTGGTGGCGTCCCCGCCGATAAAAGGCACATCCCAACCCATCTCTTTTTTCTGGCGCAGCAAAAGGCCCGCTTCGGGGTAATAGCCGGTAAAAAAGACCACATCCGGCCGGGTGGCCTTCATCTTGGTCAAAATGGTGTTGTAATCCTGTTCGCCCGGGGTGAGGGCATCAAAAAACACCACATCCGCCTCTGCTTTTTCCAGCCGCCCCAGTGCCTCATCGGCCAGCCCTTTGGCATAGGTCGTGTTGTCGTGGAGGATGGCAACGTTTTTATAATCCTGGGACAGAATCGTCTCCACTGCCACCCGGCCCTGCTCGTCATCCCGGGGGCAGGTGCGGAAAAAATACTTAAGGCCTTTCTCGGTCAGCCGAATGGCCGTCGAGCCGTTTGCGATCTGGATCATCTTGGCGGCTGCGAAAATATTCTGCGAGGCTTCTGTAACGGAGGAGCCGTAGGTACCGATGACCCCGGCGACATCCTTGGTGGCCAGGCGCTGGGCGGCAAGGGCCGCTGTGCGCGGATCCCCGCCGTCATCTCCGATCTCGATCTCAACCTGTTTTCCCAGGAGCCCGCCCTGATCGTTGATCTCCTCAGCCAGGAGTTGGACGATCTTTTTCATGTCCTGGCCCTCGCTGGCCCATGATCCGGTCAGCGGACACATCAGGCCGATCTTCAAGGTCTCGGCGGCCAAAACCGGGGCGGCAAACAGAAAACCGATGGCTGTCAGCAATAACACGCACTTTTTCATAAGAATCCCCTTTCCTTTAAATTCCCCCTTTGAGTTGATTTTAGACAATATGGCCTTCATAACCGGCAAAACCCCAGGGGTCAATCTCATTTTTACGAGCGCATTCAAACCATAACTTTACGCTTGCGTCAAGCCCCATGAAATGGCTGTTGCGCCCGCCGGGAGCAATGCCGGCGGTGTCACCAAAAAATGGCAATAACTTGTAACATAGCGGCAATTCAGCCGCTTGCAACAAATTCGGCAGCCGCCTTTTTTTCCGTCTGCTGCCAAACGGTGCCGGCCACAATCAATAACAGGCCGGCAATCGTGGAAATCCTTATATCTTCGCCCACAATGAAACGAATAAAGACCAGGGAAAGAAAAGGGGAGAAAAAAATGAGGGTGCTGACCCGGGCCGTGCTCCGGGTGAGCTTAAGGGCATTTAGCCAGAAGACAAATGTGATACCCATCTCAAACACGCCTACATAGACCGCCCCCATCAAAGAGGGCCATGCTTCCGGGAAAGGATCGGAAAAAACCAGGCAGGCCCCCAGGATAAAGGGGAAGCCGAAAACAAAGTTCAAAAAGAGGCCGGCCACCGGGTCCTTTTTGTCCCGGGTGTTAAAAATCCAGAAAAGCGCCCAGATAACGGTGCTGCCCAGGGCCAGCAGCACGCCCGGGCCGTTTGAAAACTGCAGGGCCAAAATATTGCCATGGGTGGAAATCACAACCACGCCGGAATAGCTGATAAAAATGGCCAGGATTTCCCGCAGCCCGATGGGCTGCTTTAAAAGTGGAATGGACAGCAGGCTCAAGGTGATGGCCCAGGTATAGTTCAAGGGTTGCGCCTCCTGGGCCGGCAGAAGGTCATAGGCGGCAAAAAGCACCGTATAATAGAGGAAAGGGTTTAAAAAACCGAGGACAGCCGCCCGCAGCAGCTCCCGCTTGCCGTAGCCTTTCAGGAGGCTCAGCTTTTTCTGGGCCAGGAGCACGAAAAAAAGGCAGAAAATGGAGACAATATCCGCCCATAGGAGCAATTGAAGAATGGACAGCTCCCTGAGCGACAGCTTGAATGCCGATGCCACGGTGGACCAGATGAGAACCGCCGCTGCAGCGTATAAGTAGGCTTTGCTTTGTCGGGTCATGGCTGCCCTGTACCGGGGTTTCAGGATAAGAAGCACGCATCCGTGCCACATGCCTTCGCCCCATTCTGGTACCAGAAAGGGCGCATCAGGGCAAGAATTACCGGAGCCCGGGAAAATTTTGGAATTTACTTTCCATTAAAAATCTGCAATGGCTGTCTGGGTACCCGTTAATGGCCAATGATTTTCAGGAGGCGGCAAACCTATGGCGGCATTTACACAAACAGCGGTTCAGCCGGTTCAATATCAGATCGGAATCTCAGCCGATCTTGTCCGGTCCGATTTCACCGGCCGGGTCACCATCCGGCTGTTCGCCCCGCAACCGGTGGACACACTTGAATTTAACGTCCTGGAGCTGGCGGTTCGCCGGTGTACCTGCATGATCGGGGAGCAAGCGAGGCCCTGCCCGTTTCGTGTCAACCCGGCAGCGGAAACGCTCCAAATCGAACTGCCCGAGCCTGTCTCGGGCGACCTGGAAGTTCAGATCGACTACCACGGGGAGATCAACCATTCCATGGCCGGTTTTTACCGGAGCCAGTACACCGTCCAGGGCGAGATCCGCCCCATTGCCGTCACCCAGTTTCAGGAAAGCGATGCCCGAAGGGCCTTTCCCTGTCTGGACCATCCCCTTTACAAGGCCTCTTTTGAAGTCGCCCTGACCATTGATGAAACGCTCGCGGCCCTCTCCAACATGCCCGTTCAACAGCAAAAAGCGCTGGGTGACGGCAGGAAAACCGTCTGTTTTGAAAAAACGCCGCAAATGGCCACTTACCTGCTGTTTTTTGGCCTGGGCGCCTTTGAAATCCGCAGCGGCGAAAGCGACGCGCGGGTGCGCATCGCCCTGCTGCCCGGAATGAGCGATGACACCGCATATGGACTGCAATTCGGGGAAAAGGCGCTGGCCTACTGTGAAAACTTCTTCGGCATTGCCTACCCCCTGCCCAAGCTGGATCTGATCGCGGTGCCGGATTTTGCCTTTGGCGCCATGGAGAACTGGGGGGCGATCACCTTCAGAGAGAACCTGCTGCTCTATGATCCCGCAATCACCAGTTCCGAGGCGCAGGAGCGGATCTGCGAAGTCATCGCCCATGAAATCGTTCATCAATGGTTCGGCAACCTGGTCACCCCCTCGGACTGGCGATACCTCTGGTTAAATGAAAGCTTTGCCACCTATTTCGGATTCGGGGTTGTTGCCCATTACCACCCTGACTGGCAGATATGGGAGGAATTCCTGAGTTCCCAGACCGCCCCGGCCATGGCTCGTGACGGGCTCACGGACACCTCCGCCATTGAAATCCCAAGCGGCAGCCACATGGTGATAAACAGCAGCACGGCGCCGATCATCTACAGCAAAGGTGCCAGCGTGCTTCGGCAGATCGAAGGCTACCTGGGCGAAAAAGCCTTCCGGGAAGGTCTGCACGATTACCTGAACCGCCACGCCTACGCCTGTGCTGCCAGCCAGGACTTGTGGACGGCCCTTGAAGCCATATCCGGGAAGCCGGTCAGCCATATAATGCAAGCCTGGGTGGAAACCCCGGGGCATCCGATGATTACCGCCCGTCGCAGCGGCTCCCGGCTGACTCTGCGGCAGCAGCGCTTTACCTATCTTGCCGGCTCAGACCCGGCGCTCTGGCCCATCCCCCTGTTGATAAGGGTGTTTGAAGCCGACGGGACTTCCCGCCTGATCACCGAAATGATGACGGAAAAGGAGATGGTAATCGATATGGGGACCGAAGCGGCCGGCTACAAGATAAATGACGGCCAGACCGGCTTCTACCGTGTCGCCTATGAGGACCCGGAGAATTTTGAAACCCTGTGCCGCCTGGTTCGGCGGGAAGAATTGCCCGGCGTGGAGCGATGGGGAATTGAAAACGATTTTTTTGCATTTGTCAAATCCCGGCGGTACGGAATCGATCAATACCTTCAGCTTCTTGGCGAATACCGCGCGGAGACCCATCCCCTCGCCCTGTCCGCCATTTTCGACCACCTGGCGGAACTGCTGCTTCTGCTGCCCCCGGCGAAAGGGGAGAAAATCACTGACCTGGCCCGTCCATGGATCAGCGAAACCGTTCAGCGGCTGGGTCTCTCGCCTGCGGCAAACGAGCCCCACGGACTGCTCCGCCTTCGCCGGCAGGCCCTCCGGCTGTCCGCCTTCTTTGATATTCCGGGCATCCTGACGCTCGGGGGGGAGGCATTCGGGAAATTAATGGATGGGCAGCCCTTGCATCCGGACATCCGGGAGGCCGTTATGCAGCTGGGGGCCTGGAATAGCGGGGAAACCGCCTTTAACTGGCTGATTCAACAGATCGCCGCCGCCGCAAGTGAGCAGGATCGCATCAATGCCTTAAGGGCCCTGGGCTGTTTCAATGAAACCGGGCAGATAGAGAAAGCCCTGGATTATGCGCTAAACAACACGCCGGATCGCAACAAGTTCATCCCCGTGGCCATGATGGCCCAGAATCCTGCCGCGGTCCCGCTGCTTTGGGACTGGTATACGAACCATCACGAGGATCTGGCAGGCGTGCACCCCCTTATCCACGAACGCATCATCGGGGCCGTTGTCCCCTTTGGCGGACTGGACCGCCGGGAAGCGGTCCGCTCCTTTTGCGACGCCCGGTTCAAGGAAACGGATGCCGCCGCCCCGGTGATCCGGATGGCATTGGAAAAACTGGATATTCATCAGCAACTGCGGGATGCCCGGGCCGTATAGGCCTTGCCTGAAAGCTCCGGGACGCCATTGCGGTTTTGTCTTCAGGCCGAAACCCGGGGGGCGGCGCTGCCAAGGGGCTGACCCCCGGGATCAGGGAATCACCCAAACCGCGTTGTCCTTGATTTTATGGACAACGGAGCTGGCCACCTTTCCCATGAAGCGGCTTTCGCTCGCTCCCTGCCGGCCAACCACCACTGTTCCGAATCCCTCCTTGCGGGCTTTTTCCACAATCGCTTTTGCCGGCCCCTGTCGTTTGTCCAGCTCCTGAAAACGCAACTGATTTTCATCAACGCCCGCTTCCCGGAGCATACTGAATGCCTGGCCTTTAAAATCCGTTATGCATCGGCTGTTGCTTTGCAGGATGGCTTCTTTGAGGTTTTGCGTATCCCCTTCCATATCCGCGGACCCGATCTCACAGAAATCATCCAGCCGGGGCTGAACGTGAAAAAGTTCAATAGCCGCCCCGGCACTGCCGGACAGCATAAAAGCGACATGATCCACTGCTCGCAGGGAATTGACGGATCCGTCCACGGCAATCAGGATTTTGCCCGGCGAAACCCTGCCATCCACCAGCCAGAGCGGTATCCGCTTGCAATGGGGCAAAAGATTGGCGGTCACACTGCCCATAAACAGCTCCTGAAACCCTGAAAGCCCGCGCCGACCGATCAACAGGGCGTCATAGTCCCCGGCCTCCGCTGCATTGAGGATTTCATCGGCCACACCAGCCTGGCGGCGCACGGTCTTTGTTTCAATGCAGCCCGCAGCAACCCCCTTTTCCGACAACTGCTGCCGGCATTTTTCCAAAAGCGCCTGGGCATCCGCCTGGTTTTTCCGGTTCACGGCATCCAATTCGGCCCGGGCTTTCGGGCTCTTGAGGGCATCTTCGGTCAGATACCCGGAAACCACCGGCTGCACATGCAGCAAAACAAAATCGATTTCCCTTATAATGCCGGCCATTCCGGCGGCATAGGCCAGGGCGTGTTGAGAATGGATGGATTGTTCGACAGCAATCAAAACTTTTTTCCGCATGGACTCCCTCCGCATTTTTCAAATTCCCCCCTATGACCGACCGGCCGCTGACATGGCGATTTGCGCGAAAACAGGCGTCCCGGCATAGGCGCACCCCCAAAGAAAAAATCGCCCTGTTAATATACGCCACCCTGTGCCGACAGGCAAACGATTAATGGCAGAGCCCATATGCCGACGGCTGAGCCCCTGCATGCGCCGGGATCAGCAGGGAGGTTGCCCGGCAGCACCGGTCTGCGCTATTGATTTTTCCATCCCGATTCTGTATGACAAACTTAGTTGAGGCCATGCTTATCCGAGGTGCTGGATAGAACTGCAGAATCAACCGCTTCCCGAATGAGGCCCGAAAGAGGCCGTAAGAGGCCCGGAAGAAGCCCGGAAGAAGCCGGAGACGGAACCGCCATGTCTATAAAGGGTAATCTCGAAACGTTCTACCTGTCCTCCCTGTTACAAATGCTCAACTATGAGAAGAAAACAGGCAGGCTTAAAATCAAGTCGCAAACCAACGAAGTCCAGATCATCCTGTATGAAGGCGACATCGTGTTTGCCACGGAACAGCATAAACGCAACCGGTTGGGACTGCTGCTAATGAACAACGGGCTCATCGACCAGCAGGTTCTTGACATCTGCCTTGAGCTGAGCCGGAAAAAAAACCAGGGGATAGGCAAAACCCTTGTCCAGGAGGGCTATATCAGCCTCAACAAGCTCAACACCTTCCTCCTGAAGCAGGCCGAGAATACCATATACAATGTTTTTTTATGGGAATCCGGCGAATTTGAATACAATGATGCAGAACTCAACCTCAAGGGGGTTATCGGCAAAACCTTCAACATTATGAATATCATGCTGGAGGCCTCCCGGCGCATTGATGAACTCGCCGTGTTAAAAAAGCAGATTCCCCATGACCAGGCGGTGCCGAAACTTGCCGGCAATCCCCAGGCCAATGGCGAGATCAAACTTAACGCCGATGAATGGCGGGTACTGACGCTTATCAACGGCAGCCTCCCGGTTCGCCAGATTCTGGATCAAACCGGTTATGATGACTTTACCGGGTATAAAATCCTCAATTCCCTGCTCTCTTCCGGAAAAATCACCATCAGCCCGGTTTTGAGCCCCGAGGAGCTGGCCGGGCAAGCTGTAACCCAGCTAAAAAGCATAGACTCCAAGCAGTTCAGGGAAACCCTGGATCTTTTGGGCCTCAAGCGCAGCAGCGGCCTCCGGGCTTGCCTGTCGCGCATTTATCGGGATGCTCTGGACAGAAACCAATTGATGGTGTCGGTTGAAAATGAAGCGGGCAAAATTACCGCCCCCGAAGAGAAGGCGGAATTACATCGGCTCACAGAGAACTGCCGGACCCCTTTTATAAAAACCATGCTCCAACTGCTGATCCAGTCCCAAAACAAAGAGCGCTAAACCCCGGCACCGGCCACAGCCTCCTGAAAAACGGATGCCCGGAAAAACAAATAGCCGCCTCAGAGGTTGATCACCTTGTCGGCCAACTGCATGGCCGTTACAATGTCGAGCATATTGGTGGTTTCCCCCACCTGTTTTTGGGCTGACAAGTCAAAATGATTCAGGCAGGTGCCGCAGACCAGGATATGAACCCCCTCCGCGGATAGCCGCTGCAAGACATCCAGCACTGGCGAGCCGGTAACCGCCAGCTTGACGCCGTTATTGACAAATACCAGCCGCCACAGATCCGCTCCCATTTCATTCAGGGTTTTTAAAAAATTGATCATGAGATTCAAGCCCAGCTCCTCATCGCCTGAACCCATTTTATCCGTGCCGATCATCACCATTATCTTCCGCTCAGCTTCGGGGGCTGCTTCTTCTCCCACCGCCGGAGCCGGCGCGCTGCCCTCCCGGCTGCCGATGAGCCGGAATTCATTTCCCTGCGCGCTCACCGCCACCGAATAGGCCCGGGACTCAAGAAAGCGGAAAACATTCTGTTTCGAGGCCTCACTGTCCACAAGCACGCTGATGGTATCCGGCTGTTTGTTTTCAACAGCCTCCCGGGTCATTAATACCGGAGCCGGGCAGGCCAGTTTCCTGGCATCTATGTCAGTCATCGATTCCTCCGCATTTCATCGTAGTTTCTTGAAACCCGCTCAAATCAGGTGTAAAGAAATAATATATTCTTAAACACAATAATTCAAATCGCCTTTTTCTATAGGAGGCAGGCAAACCATTGAAAAAAACGATCAGCGCTTTGCCTTCCCGGCAGAACGCAGGCAGCGCAGCCAGCAATCAAACGATGGGGAGACATCATGGACTTGTGGCATTTACGCATTTTTAAAAAAGTCGTCGACACCCGGGGGTTTTCCAGTGCCGCCCGGGCGATCAATCTCACGCAGCCGACTGTCAGCAGCCATATCAAGGAGCTTGAAAACCATTTCAACTGCCGCCTTCTGGACCGGGTCGGCAGGACCACCCTCCCCACAGGAGCCGGTGAACGGCTCTATGGCTACGCCAGCAAGCTGTTAAGCCTCTACGAAGAAACAGAGGGCGCAATGGCCCAGTATTTGGGCCACATCCGGGGGCGCCTGAGCATTGGCGGCAGCACTATCCCCGCCGGCTATATTCTGCCGGCCGTTGTCGGCGGCTTTCTTTCGGATACCAAGGACGTACGCATCGCCCTGAGCACGGGCGACACGGAACAGATTATCCGGGATATCCTGGAATACCGGCTGGAGCTGGGTATCGTGGGCGCCCGGACAGACCAACGGCGAATTGAACAGACGACACTGCTCCAGGAGGAAATGCGCCTTGTCGTGCCCCCGGATCATCAATGGGCAGGCGAGTCCGGCATTGATCCGGCGCATTTATTCGACGCGCCCTTCATCATCCGGGAGCCCGGCTCCGGCACATTGAAATCGCTGGAAAACAGCCTGGCCACGATCGGAAAAAGCACGCGGGATCTGAATGTGGTGGCCGAATTCGGGAGCACGGCCTCGGTTATCCAGGGAATAAAGAACAGGGTGGGCGTCTCCATTCTCTCGCCGCTCGCCGTTGCCGAGGAAACCAGGGACGGTGTGTTAAAGGCCCTTACAATAAAGGGACTGGATCTTTCCCGCCATTTCTATCTGACCCTACACCGGGACCGCACCCCTTCCCCCCTGTGCGAGGCGTTTATCCGGTTTATCAAAAACCGCTTCAACATGTGATCCGGTTTTTTTCAGGGGCCGGATGCGTTATGGAATGGCTGAAATTTGAAGGATCAAGCACCACATCCCCCAGGCTTATCGCGGCTACCCGCCGCTTCTGGGTGTCCGTCAGGCAGGTCCAGGCGGACACGGTCTTTGCGAACCGGTCATATTCCCTGACAATCCCAAGGCCCAACACAAAGCCCTGCCGGTCTTCAAAGGCCACCAGGCGATTTCGGAAAAAACAAAGGTCCGGGAAAACGCCGTAGTCCGGCCAATAGAATGTTCGAAGGCCGGCATCACGGAAATACCGGCGGAACGCCGCTTCCCGGTAGGCCCTTCGTTCTGGAAAATCCCGCCGCCGGAGAACAGGGGGGCAGGTCATGGTGAGAACCCGGGTTCGCCGGGCCCGTTTTAAAGGCCGTACCCAGGATGCCAGTTCATCTGCCTGCTGCAAAACAATCAAAACCGAAGGTTCCAGCAGGTCGATTTTGGCCAGCTTCAAACGAGCCCCGCCTTTTTGCGGATCCACAAGGCCGGAGGTATCCATGACGATCACCCCGACCCCGGTCTCCCGGGCCTTTTGCACCAGGCGGCCGCATCCGGAAAGCACCTGCAGCATATGACCGGCCGGAGTGACCGAGCCGACAAAGCGCTGCCAGCGGCTTTTTTTTTCTGCATGGCCGCCGGCATTCAGAATGCATTCAAGTGTAAAGGTGGCGGGCGGTCCCAATCGACTCTGGCCCGGATCGGCATCCAGGCAGGCCGCACTTCCCTGAACCGCCAGCAGCCGGTCCACCAGATACTGCACCAGGGTCGTCTTCCCCGAATCCGGGCCGCCGGCCACCATTATTAGACCGCTCAGCTCCATCAGGTTCAATTCCTCAAATTCCGGCGGCAGCCGCCGGCCGGGAAAATCGGGATGCGCGCGCGAGGCAGGAATCGGCACGGTGGTTTTCCTCCATTGCTCTTATCAAAAACCTGTTTAGATTTTAAATTATAACTTGAATATCTTCTAAAATAGTTGAGACAGCGCCCGGGACCCATTATTTTTATAGTTTGCAGACCAAAAAAAAGCAGGCCCCGGGTTTCTGTTCCTGTCCCAGGCAGCATAATCATAAACGGGCAACCAAGGAGCTTTCAGGCATGGCCTATCAACAACAGCAGCAGCAGCAAAAGCAGCAGCAGCCCGGCGGATCCCAGGGCGGCCCGCAGGATCAGCCGCCCATATACCAACAAAACCCGCAGGAGAACTGGACCCGCATTTTGTGGTTCGCCGTTTTGCTGATGCTTGTCCTGCTTGTCAGCCAGACATTTCTGGGCCCCCGTAACACCACCATACCTTACAGCCAGTTCAAGCACAAGGTGCGCCAGGGCGAAGTGGCGGAAATCACCCTTCAGGGGCGCCAGCTCACCGGCAAATTCAAATCGGATGAGTCCCGGGATTCGGGTCAGAATGGCCCGCCGCCGGCTCCCAGGCAGTTTGAAACCGTCGTGCCCAGCGTAGAAGACCCGAAACTGATGAACCTGCTGGAAGAGCAAGATGTTACGATCAATGTCAAATCCACCAAACAATCCTGGTTTGTCAACTTGTTAATCGCCATTTTGCCATGGGTCCTTATTATCGGTGTATTTTTCTATTTTTCAAAACGTTTCCAGGAACGAATGGGCGGCCCCGGCGGCGGCCCCGGCGGCGGCATTTTCGGTTTCGGCAAATCCAAGGCCAAGCAGTTTGAAAAATCCATGAGCGATGTCCAGTTTGACGATGTTGCCGGGCTTGAAAACACCAAAAAGGAACTCCAGGAGATCATCGGTTTTTTAAAGGATCCTGAAAGATACCGCTCCCTGGGCGGCAAACTGCCCAAGGGCGTTTTGCTGATAGGCCCGCCGGGTACGGGGAAAACACTTATCGCCCGGGCTGTTGCCGGCGAAGCGGACGTGCCCTTTTTCTCCATCAGCGGCTCGGAGTTCATTGAAATGTTTGTCGGGGTGGGGGCCTCCCGGGTCCGGGACATGTTCGACAGGGCCAAAAAGGAATCTCCGGCCATCATTTTCATAGACGAAATCGATTCCATCGGCCGGGTGCGCGGCACCGGGGTCGGCGGGGGCCACGACGAGCGGGAGCAGACCCTGAACCAGATTTTAAATGAAATGGACGGCTTTTCCCCCCAGGAATCCGTGGTGGTCATGGCCGCCACCAACCGGCCGGATGTGCTCGATCCGGCGCTTACCCGGCCGGGGCGCTTTGACCGGCAGGTAAGCCTGGAACTGCCCCAGAAAAATGCCCGGATCGCCATTTTGAAGGTTCACACCAAAAATGTCGCCACAGGCGACGATGTCAACCTGGAAACCGTTGCCAACCGAACGGTGGGCTTCTCCGGCGCGGAGCTGCAGAACCTGGTCAATGAAGCCGCGCTGCTTGCCGCCCGCAAAGAAAAGGACAAGGTGGAGGCAGAGGATTTCGACCAGGCCCGGGACAAAATCCTGATGGGCATCGAGCGCGAAGACCTTATCAATGAAGAGGAAAAAGAAGTGATCGCCTACCACGAATCCGGCCATGCCTTGATGTCAAAGCTCCTGCCGGGGGCGGACCCCTTGGAGAAGGTCACCATTATACCGCGCGGCCGCGCCCTGGGCGCAACAGAGCAGATCCCGGAGGAAGACCGCTTCAACCTGACCCGGAACTATCTGCTGGACCGGATCACCGTTATGCTGGGCGGCCGGGCGGCCGAAAAGGTTCAGTTCTCCGATACCACGACAGGGGCAGGCGACGATCTCCAGAAAACCACCCAAATCGCCCGCCGGATGGTAACCCAGTGGGGCATGAGCGAAAAGGTTGGCTCGGTGGCCTTTCAGTATGGCTCATCGCATCCGTTTCTGGGCCGGGAGTTGGGTTCTCAGAAGGACTTCAGCGAAGAAACGGCAAGAATAATCGATGAGGAAGTCCGGGGATTAATTGCCGAGTGCGAAAAAAAGGCCATGGACACCCTTGAGGCCCACAAGCGGCAGCTCGATGCGCTGGCCCGTGCCCTGCTGGATCGCGAGACCCTCAACAAGGAAGAGGTTGAGACGCTCCTCAATGAAAACCATCCGGACCCCGATTCATCGGAAAATTAACCGGTGCCGGGGAGGCCCCTGCCCTCCCCGGTCTGCCGGCGCCATTCTTTCCTTTGCAGCATCTGTTTTTTTTTGTTAGAAGACATCCTGAATCCGAACCATCAACCGCCTCTTCAGGAACAGGCAGAATTTCAGCGGGAACCATGCCGGAGAAAATCAATCTCGCAAACATTACCATCGTCTTGAATAAACCCCGGTATCCCGAAAACATCGGCTCTGCGGCCCGCGCCATGCGGAACATGGGGCTCGATCGGCTGGTTGTGGTGGACCCGGAAAACTTTGATGTCAACCGGGCGCTCACCCTGGCCACCCATGCGGCCAGCGATGTCATCCACCATTCGGTCATCAGCAGCGACCTGTCCCGGGCGGTTTCCGGATTCAGTTACGTGGTGGGCACAACCGCCCGGCTTGGCGGCCAGCGCCAGAGCATCACGCGTCCTGAGGAGCTGGCACAAAAACTCATCCCCATCTCTGCGAACAACCCCATCGCCGTCATCTTCGGGCCCGAGGACCGGGGCCTCACCAACGCCGAACTCCGGCTCTGCCACGTCCTGGTCAACATCCCCACCGCTGAGTTTTCCTCCATCAACCTGGCTCAATCGGTGATGCTGCTATGCTATGAACTGTTCAAGGCGAGCCTGCCGGAGGCCCGGCGTTTCACCCCGCGACTGGCCACGCGGCATGAACTCGACGGCATGTACGGTCAGCTGCAGGACCTGCTGGTACGGATCGACTACATCCACCCGGACAACCCCGGGTACTGGATCAACAAAATCCGCCAGACCTTCTCCCGGATGCCGCTCAGGGCGAAAGAGGTTGCCATCATCCGCGGCATCTACCGCCAGATCAACTGGTACGCCAGGAAATGCTACACCGACGGTAAAACGGGAAAGCCCATGGATCCCGGGCTGGAAAAAAGAACCGAAGCCAGGGGCGATGAAGACGCAAATGAAGGATAAGCCCGTTCAGGCGGGGATCATTTTTTCATAATCCACATGATCACGGAAATGACGATGCTTACAAGGATCATGGTGGTGAGGGGAATATAGACCTTGAATCCCGGCCGGTCGATCAGGATATCGCCGGGCAGGCGGCCCAGGGGGAGTTTGACCAGCAGCGGCCAAAAAAGACCGGCCGCTAGGAGCAAAATGCCTGTGATCAGCAGAATTTTTTGCATGACGCAACCCTCCGGGGGGCCATTCCCGGTTTGCCATCATCCGGAAGCGAGCAGCCCTCAGCTCAGGCGATAATAGCTTTTATACCATTTCACAAACCGGCTGATGCCCTCTTCAATACTTGTGGCGGGCTTAAACCCGACTGCCGCATAAAGACCATCGATATCGGCATAGGTCGCCGGCACATCTCCCGGCTGCATCGGCAGGAAATCCTTTTGTGCGGCAATCCCCAGCTCTTTTTCCAGAGTCTCGATAAACCGGTTGAGCTCCACCGGTTGATTGTTGCCGATGTTGTAAAGCCGGTACCTAGCATAAGAAGATCCCGGATCCGGGGCGTTTGCCGACCATGCGGGATCGGGCGCCGGCAACTGGTTCATTACCCGGATCACCCCTTCGATGATGTCATCGATATATGTGAAATCCCGCCGCATATTCCCGTAATTAAACACCTTGATGGGCTTTCCGGCGAGAATGGCCTCTGTGAACAGAAACAGGGCCATGTCCGGGCGGCCCCAGGGGCCGTAGACGGTAAAAAAACGAAGACCGGTGACCGCCAGATCATACAAATGGCTGTAAGTGTGGGCCAGCAGCTCATTGGACTTTTTGGTGGCGGCATAGAGCGACACCGGGTGATCCACGTTGTCATGAACGGAAAAGGGCATTTTCGTGTTTGCGCCGTACACCGAGCTGGAAGAGGCGAACACCAGGTGCCTGACGGAATAATGGCGGCAGCACTCGAGCAGATTGACAAAGCCCACCAGGTTGGCATCCACGTAGGCGTGGGGGTTTTCCAGGGAGTAGCGCACACCCGCCTGGGCGGCGAGATTGACGACTGCGTCGACGGGGCCGGCCTCGAAAACCGCTTTCAAGGCATCCAGGTGGCCGAGGTCGATTTCATGGAATGAAAACCCCGGCTGCGGCTCCAGCTGTTTCAGCCGATCCTTTTTTAAATTGACATCATAATAGGGATTAAGATTGTCAATGCCCACAACCCGGCACCCCTCCTTCAGGAGGCGCTCCGCCAGGTGAAACCCGATAAAGCCGGCCGCGCCGGTAACCACTACATTCTTAAATTCCCGTTCCATAAGCTTGAGATCCCAGCCCTGCAAAGATGCAGTTTAACGGTTTCCGTCCCGGAGCCATCGAACAATGCAAAGATTCGTATTTATTGCGTGCGTTCCAATTGCTCCAGGGCTTCGATGAAAAGCCTTACACCGAACCCCGTGCCGCCGGCCCCGCAGTAATCGGACCCTTTTTTGGCATAGGCGGGGCCGGCAATGTCAATATGGGCCCAGCGGGCCGTTTCAACAAATTCGGACAGGAAAAGGGCCGCCGCAATGGCGCCGCCCCAGCGGGAGCTGCCGATATTGCGCAGATCGGCAAAATCGCTTTTCAGCTGTTCCCGGTAATCCTCCGGCAGCGGCAGGGGCCAGCAGCGTTCGTGGACCTTTTCCCCGGCGGCAACGATGGCTTCGGAAAGGGGCCGGTCATTTGCAAACACCCCGGCGATCTTTTCACCGAGCGCCATGATGCAGGCCCCGGTCAATGTGGCCATATCGATCATCACCTCCGGCTTGAAGAGCCTTTCCGCATAGGCCATGGCGTCGATCAGTATCAGCCGGCCTTCCGCGTCGGTGTTGCCGATTTCAACTGTTTTACCGGCATAGGTGCGAATAATGTCTCCCGGCCGTGCCGCATCACCGGAAGGCATGTTTTCCACCACCGGAATCACGCCCACCACGCGGTAATTCGGCTTCAGGCGCCCTATCGCGATAAGCGCGGCCGCGACCGAGGCGGCACCGGCCATGTCCATCTTCATGTCCTCCAGGGTGGCCCCGGACTTGATATTGATACCGCCGGAATCAAAGGTAACGCCTTTTCCAATGAGGCAATAGGTCCTTTTCGATTTTTTGGGATGGTAATCCAGCAGCACCATTTTGGACCGGCTCCGGCTGCCCGCACCCACGGCAAGGATGCCGCCCATTTTGTTCTTCTTCAGCTCCGGCTCGTCAACCACGGTTATGGCCAGGCCTTCCTTGTCCGCCGCCTTGGTGATGGAACGGACAAAGCGGTCCGGCCGTTTCTCATTGGGCGGCATGCTCACCCATTCCCGGGCCAGGAGGGTGCTTTTGCCTATGGTTTCCACCCGATGCGCGATATTGCGGCAATCGCCGGCGCTCTGTGCATCCGTCAAAACCGCTATGGATTGAAGCGGCGTCTGCTTTTTCTTTTTCTTGTAATGGTCGAAAATGTGATTGCCGAGATAGGCGCCTTCAAAAAGGGCGGCGACGGCAGCAGGAAAATCGAAGGCGAGCCCCCCGGCGCAGGGGGGCATGATGAGGATTTCACTGACTTCAAGCTGTATCGCCTTTTTTACCGCTTTTCCGGCGGCCTTCCGAAGCGTTTCGGGCGTGACGTCCGCGATTTTGCCAAGCCCCGCAAACAGCACCCGCTCGGCCGCTGCAGCATCCGGGCGATACAGCAGGAGTTCATCCCCCTGCCTGCCCCGGAATTCCTTGTAACTCCGTGCGGCAGCAATCAATTGCCGGGAGGTTTCCCCCTGTTTCTCTTGTTCCTCCTCGGTTACGGGAACCAAGAGCAACCCGGCGGAAAGGGTTTGGATGTCCCCGCTTTTTATCTCAAGCAAACCAGCCTCCTTTTATCCTTTACAGCCGGCGTTCTTTACTGATCGCCTCATAGGCTTCCTGAATTTCCCTGAACTTGTCATTGGAGAATTTGACGAATTCCTCCGGCAGCCCCTTGGCGGCAATGGCATCCGGGTGATAATCCCGTACCAGCCGGCGGTACTGCTTTTTAATCGTTTCATCGGAATCGCTGCTGCTGCACCCGAGAGTGGCGTAGAACCGCTCCGTGTCTTTGATGTAGCGCGACTTTATTTTCTGGTAATCCGCATCGCTGAGCCTGAAAATCCTTACAGCCGAAAGGATGAGCTGCTCCTCGGATTCATGGAGCGTGCTGTCTGCAATCGAAACCCTTAGCAAAATATCGATCATCAGCTCCAGCAACTGCGGCTGCCGGGCAAAATGCTGATAAAACTGTTCGGCAAAAGCGTCGAAACTCTGCGGGCTTTTCAGCGCTGCCTGGAATATCTGCTCCGCCGCCTGCTGGCTCCGGGCATTCAAATTCAAATCCCGGGCCATGAACTGGCGGACGGACGCGAGCTCCGCCTCGCTTACCTGGCCGTCAGCCTTTGCCAGTTTGGCCAGCATGGAAAACGAGGCGATAAAAAAGGCCATCTGCGCCTGTTCCCCGGTCGCGCTCCCGGATCGGTAACCGATCAGCGAGGGCCTTTCATCCGGGCCGTCAAACATGTGTCCGAAAACCGCCCCGGCAACCGCTCCCAAAGGACCGCCCATTGCAAATCCGATGGTGCCGCCGATGGCCTTTCCCAACCAACCCATAAAAACAAACTCCTCCTTCTGCCAGCCGCCCAAATTCTATACGGCTGCCAGATTTTTTCTTAACACATTCAAGGCCAACACCGCAAATACCTGCTTGTTTGCCAGCCGTTCCCGGAATGGGGAATGAAAGCGCAGGCCGGAAGCGCCGCCAGGGCCTGCAAAGCCGATACAAACGGTACCCACCGGCTTCTCCTCGCTCCCGCCTGTCGGCCCGGCAATCCCGCTTGTGGACAGGGCATAATCCGCGCCGGAGACCCGCCGGATCCCTTCGGCCATCAACTTGGCGGTTTCTTCATGAACGGCGCCCTTCTGATCGATAACCCCGGCCGGCACCCCGAGAATATCGGTTTTTGCCGCATTGGCATAGGTCACAGCGGACAATAAAAAATAATCCGAACTGCCGCTTACATTGGTCAGCATGTGAGCCACCAGCCCGCCGGTACAGCTTTCGGCAACAGCCACCGTTGCCGATTGCGCGTGCAGGGATCCCGCCACCTCGGCCTCCATGGATCGGCCGGTGGTGGAGAACAGATTATCCCCGAGTCTTTCCCCGACCCACGAAACGCCTTTTTCCAGGTCGGCAGCCAACTGTTCCGGATCTTTCCCCGAGGCACTCAGTTTGATATAAATAACCGGAAACCTGGCCAGCAAGCCGTAGCGAAGGCCCGGACAGTGGTAGGACAGCCCGGACAAGCTATCGTTAACCCGTGCTTCCGGCAGACCGAAAGTCGAGAGGGTGCGCATCCGGCGGAATTGATCCGGGGGCTGCAGCCGGGATCGAATTTCCGGGATAACCTGCTCGGAGAGCATGGCGTCCATTTCAGCGGGGATTCCGGGCATGAAATAAAAACGGCATTTCCCGATTGTGATGCAAAAACCGGGAGCCGTCCCCCGGGCATTGAACAGGGGCTCGGCATTCTCCGGCAAAAGCGCCTGCTTGTAATCGGATGCCGATGGCTGGCGGTTGAATTTTTCGAAAAAGCCTTCGAGATACGCAACGGCCTGCCGGTTTTTTTCAAGGCGGGTGCCTGATGCTGCGGCTGCGGCTTCAGCGGACAGGTCGTCCCTGGTGGGCCCCAGCCCGCCGGTAACAAGTGCCATATCGGCGCGGGCGCCGATTTCTCCAAGAACCGCCGACAGGGCGTCCAGATCATCGGCCACACAGGTATGGCGTGTGACCTCAATGTCGAGATCCATCAATTTTTCCGCAATATGCGCGGAATTGCTGTCAACAATCACACCGGAGCATATTTCATCCCCGGTTGACAGGATTTCGGCAATCATTGGCTGTCTCCCCCCCCGACTGCAAAAAGGCCATCCTTACCTTTTTCGGATTAAACTGCCTGTCCTATATGCCATGACGCTTTTACGGATACAATCCTTTTTTCTGCTTTCCGGCTCCTTCAGGACGCTGGGGCGGCGCAACCCCGGGAAAAGCCATTGACAGATTTGGCCGAACTGGTCTATTCTGAGTTGAATGGGTTAACTTCAATATTATAATCAAATGCTTATTATCCCCTCAACCTAACAGGGATGCTTTACGGCATTTCATGAACTTTGCCATTCTCTCACTGAACACATCGCCGGTTGAGCAGGCCGCTGTTGCCCGCCTTGCCGAACAAACGGGACACCGTTTTCATGCAGCCCGCGTGGATATCAATGACATCGGCGAACTGCCGGTATACCGGCCGGATATGGTGATCCTGGATCTCTCCGGGACGTCCGGGCAGGGACAGGCCCGCCTTGTCGAGGTTATCCGGGAGCGCTGCGAGGATGCCGAGATTCTGCTTTTGGCACAGCCGGAACAAATCCCTTCGCTCATCTCCCGGTTCAAAGGACCCATCCGGGAATTCCTGCAAAAGCCCCTTGATGAGACCGCCCTGGAACTCGCGCTCGCCCGTTTGACGGACAGGATTGCCCTCAATGCGCGTCTCCGGCAGCTCGAATCCGCGGCCGAGCATATTGGCGGGCCGGATGTGAATGAACTCCTGGAAACCGAACGCTTTATCATTATCAAACAGGTGGTGGACAAGCTCTCCTATTTTATCGGCCGGATTGCAAGGGACGTGGAAGACGGCGTCAAATATTACCAGGAAACCCCCTATTTTGTCTCCATCCATAACTGTGATCTCAAGGTAGTGGCCAATGACGAGCGCTATCAGCAATACTTCGGCAACCGCGTGGGGGACGACTCCTGGGCGGTTTATGCAGACAAAACCGCCGATTCCGCCCGCTGCCCGGTGGGAAAAACCATGCAGACCGGCATGGTTCAGCGCATGAATGCCTGGGTCCATTACCCCGGCGGGGAAAAAGCACCCGTGATCGTTCACACCGCGCCGATCTATAACAACCATGGGCAGATCACCTTTATCCTGGAGGTCATGGCCGGCAGCCGCGAAATCAACCAGCTCCGCAAAGAGCTGCGCAGCACCCAGCAGAAATACCAGAAACTTTTTGATGAAGTCCCTGATTATATTGCCGTACTGGACCGGAATCTCCATGTGACAGCCGCCAACCGGCGTTTCAAGGAGGAATTCGGCGATCAGACCGGCTCCGGCATTTTTGATATTTTCACCCGGCGCACCTTTTCGGAAACCGACTTCCCGCCGTCCCAGACCCTTAAGGACGGCGAGCCCCACTCCATTGAAACCGAAATGATCACCCGGGACGGCAGGCGCTTTAACACGATCCTCTCCACCGCCCCGGTCACCACGGTGACGGGAAAACTCCTCCAGGTCATCGTCATTTTCAAGGACATAACAGAAAAACGACGGCTGGAAGACCACCTCTCCACCCTGGGCCTCATGTTCAGCGTGGTCTCCCACAACATCAAAAACATCCTCACCGGCCTGGATGCCGGCCTGTATCACATAGACCGCGGATTTTACAAGGATATTCCAGGCGAAATTGAAGAAGGCATGGAAGTGGCCACCCTGATGAAGGAGCGCATCCGGAAAATGATCCTCGATGTGCTCTACTACGCCAAACCCCGGGAGCTGCAGGTGGAAAGCGTGGATATCCGGGAACTGGTGATCGATGTGGCCCGCCAGATACAGCCCAAAATGGGCGCCCGCGATATTGCCTTTGATTACCGGATAGACGGACCGGCCGGCGAATTCGAGGCGGACCGGGAAATATTCCGCTCCATTCTCTTAAACCTTTTGGAAAACGCCATGGAAGCCTGCATGGACCCCCATTCGGACCGGGCGTATGCCGTCCGGCTAGGCGTCTCGGTCGGCGGGGATCAGGTTCGCTTTGACGTCATTGACAATGGGGCGGGCATGGAAGATACCCAGAAGCAGCAGATTTTCAGCAAATTTTATTCCACCAAGGGAAACAAGGGGACCGGCCTGGGCCTGTTCATCGCCCACCAGGTCGTCACCCAGCATGGGGGAGAAATCCAGGTGAGCTCAATCCCGGGCCAGGGCTCGCGATTCACCGTCATCATGCCGGAGAAAGCCCCGGCTTCTAAGTAACTTCAGGGCTTAGGTTTTAGGTTAAGGAAATCAAACCGTTCTGGATTAAGAGTAAGAGTAAGATTAAGAGTAAGATGAATACAAGTTACTTTCTGCAAAAATACCGCCGTGGCGGAATAAATCGCTTTTTACGAAGCCATCAG
>CAZNSO010000022.1:39916-43338 GCA_964575805.1 uncultured Desulfobacteraceae bacterium | reverse complement strand
TGATTCACCGGTCTTTGTACGGCAATATCAATGCAAGCCGGAACTCTGCATGATATTGACTGGGTCGCGGGCGGGCGACCCCAGAGCCCACGAAGAGTAGTCAGAAGGCAAAGGTTTTGTCAGAAAATATCATGGTCCAGGATGAGTGAGCGCAGGGCAATCATGCCGACGATTTCCCTGTTCTCCTCCACCGGTGCCCGGCGGATGCCGGCACGATGCAGCAGCCTGGCCACGTAACGGATGTCCATTTCAGCCGGAACCGCAATGACAGGCTTTGTCATGATTTCATAGACATGCACGTCCTCGAAAGATCGGCCGGGTATGATCACCTCCCGGATCAGGTCCTGCACGGCAATAAGACCCCAGGCATCATCCTCATGCCTTTTTTCAACGATAATGGCGGAAATGCGTTCAGCCCGCATCTTGTTTGCCGCCTCTTTTGCCGTGGCCATGCCGTCAATCGTGACCAATGACGGGGACATGACATCGCGTGCCCGGATAATCGACTGTTTGGGGGAAGACATGAGTTTTCTCCTTGTTTTTGACGCTCATGAAGTAATGTTTCAGCAGCTTTTTAAAAATACTGTTTTTTTACTTCTTCCTTGAAATAACTGATCTGGCTCTCCAGCCCGATGACCTGCTCCACCGGCAGCACAAAGGCGATGCCGGTACCGGGTTTGTCGAATTTGCCGGCCTTGTTGATGGCGCTTAAAATCTCATGGACCGTGTGCTCTTCCAGCAAAAACATGATAATATCCGTCTGGGCTTCCAGGGTGAGGCCGAAAAAGGTTTTTGCCTCGCGTATTCCGGTCCCCCGGGCCGGAATCACGGTGGCACCGGTGGCCCCGGCCTGTTTGGCGGCATCGACCACCATGTCGGTTATTTCGTTTTTGACGGATGCCAGGATGACTTTAAATTTCATTTTTCTCCTCCTTGACCGGTTTTTGGGGGCGGCTGGCGTACCAATGGGCGGCCTGGGCATATCCCAGCACCGCGATGATGGGGAAAAGGCATGCAAAGGCGATCATGCCGAAGCCATCCAGTGCCGCGTTGCAGCCGGGAATGGTATCGCAAAGGCCCAGGCCCAGAGCTGTCACCAGGGGCACGGTGACGGTTGATGAAGTGACTCCGCCGGAATCATAGGCCAGTGCAATGATGCTTCTGGGAGCAAAGATGGTCTGGAGCATAACAATCAGGTAGCCGGCCAGAATAAACAGGTAAAGCGGGGTTCCCGTGACAATGCGAAAGGTGCCTAAAGTAACGCCGACAGCCACGCCGACCGCGACAGTGAGCCGCAGGCCCCATTGTTTGACTGTGCCCCGGGATGCTTCGCTGGCTTTATACGCCACGGCAATCAGGGAGGGTTCGGCGATGGTGGTGGAAAAGCCCAAAAGGGCGGCGAAGAGGTAAATCCAGGTGTAGGCGGTCCAGTCCGCCTGCGCGGCTGTCTGCCCGGCTCCGAATAGAAACTCCGGATCGGAGAGCTGGGAGGCCATGATTTTGCCCAGGGGGAAAAGTGACATTTCCAGGCCGGCCAGAAACAGGGCAAGCCCCAGGACCACATACACGCCGCCCACGATCAGGCGCCTTAGATGGGGAATGGGCTGGCGCAGCACAAATAGTTGAAAGCCGGTGATCAACAGGATGATCGGCAGCACATCGCGGCATGTGTTCAGCAGTATTTTTGTGAAATCCCCCCAAAAAAACATCGGCGTCCCCGGTTCTCAATGGAATATGATGATGCCGTAGCCCAGGACAAATATCATGGGCATCAGCGAGGCAAAAGCGATGAGGCCGAACCCGTCGATCATGGGGTTGCGGCCTTTGATGACCGAGGCCAGACCAACGCCCAGGGCCGCCACCAGGGGCACGGTGACCGTGGAGGTGGTTACCCCGCCCGCGTCATAGGCAATACCGATGATTTCTTCAGGGGCGGCCATGGTGATCAGCATGACCAGGCCGTAGCCCGCCAGGATCAGGTAGTGCAGGGGCCAGCCCTTTAAAATCCGGATCACGCCAAGGAGGATGGCAAATCCCACGGAGAAAGCAACCGAGAGGCGCAGGCCCAGCGCGTAACCCTCTTTGGAAGGTCCTTCATCAAGGAGGCCTCCCTGTTTTGCGATTTCGGCGGCTTCATTTGCCACGGCGATAAGCGCCGGTTCCGCGACGGTAGTGGCAAATCCCAGGGAAAAGGCAAAGCTGAGCAGCCAGAAAAGGCTCCCTTTTCGCGCCAGTGCATACGCCATGGTCTCCCCGATGGGAAAAAGCCCCATCTCAAGACCCTGGACAAAAAGGGCCAGGCCGAGAACCACAAGGAGGCCGCCGAGGATTACCGAGCCCAGGTTCGGCAGGGGCTGGCGGACCACCAGGAGCTGAAAAGCGCTGATGACCAGGATAATGGGCAGCAGGTCGGCAAAAGCGGTGCGAAGTTTTTTAAAGGCAAGGAAAAGGGCGGGCCGGATGGCTAAAGACGACTTGTTGGCAGGCATAGGGGGTTTCCATCACCTTTCCGGATTTGTGTGGCGTATCAGAAAAACATCTTACACTAATACAAAATCCCCTGAATGTCAACGAACAGGCCATGCCGGCAGTTTTCTGCGGGGGTGTTAAATAAACCGGCCCGAAGCCCGCCTTTCGAGAGGCTGCGGGCCGGAATGCCCGATAGTGTGCCCGGCTTCAGGCGATCTCCACCAGGCGGATGTCAAAAGTCAGGTCTTTTCCAGCCAACGGATGGTTGGCATCCAGCGTCACCTCTTCGTCTGAAACATTGGTGACCACCACAAAAACGCTTTCCCCGTCCTCCTGCTGGAGTTCGAGTTCCAGGCCGGGTTCCGGCTGAATGTGCTCGGGGAATTTGTCTTTTTCAACCTCCACGACCATGTCGTCGTGGTACTGGCCATAGCCTTTCTCGGGGGGAATGACGGCTTCCTTGCTTTCTTCCGGGTTCATCCCGATAACTGCTTCTTCCACGCCGGGAATTACCTGGCCCTCGCCGATAACAAATTCCAGGGGTTCATCTTCACTGGAAGCGTCAAAAACTGTCCCGTCATTGAATTTGCCTGTATAATGAATTTTTACCGTGTCTCCTTGTTTGGCTTCTGGCATAAGAAAAAACTCCTTTTGCTTAAATGGTTGAAAGCACCGGTGCCGGTGGTGTCAGTGCCGGCCCGGAAATCAGAATTGCATGCATAACCACCCCCGCCTGGATGTCCGCTCTTTCCTGAAAGAACAAAACCGCGCAGACCTGTAATGCCAATGCCGGGTGAAAAGAGGCGAGGTGTCCGGAAAAGCCGAAAATCAATCTGTGCAGGGATAGTCAGCGGGTTTGCATGTATTTATCAATAATAATTAATAATAAAACATCATCAGTCAGGATGCAAGGGTGGATCCGATTAGTGGTTCCGGGTAATGGTTCCGGGTAA
>CAZNSO010000022.1:0-39816 GCA_964575805.1 uncultured Desulfobacteraceae bacterium | reverse complement strand
AGTCAGGATGCAAGGGTGGATCCGATTAGTGGTTCCGGGTAATGGTTCCGGGTAAACGACAGTCTGTTGGCCCGGCTGATTGGCCGTTCCCTCCCTGTTGGAAATTAATCTGTTATAATTTCAAGGATTTTTCTGGATGTATATTCGCCGACATCGGCCAGTGCGTCCACGGGGAGAAACAGTCTGGCGTTGCCGGAGAAAAGGCAGGTCGCCGAAGCCGGGAATTCCTCGTCCGCCTCGTAGAATATATAGCCGAGGGCAATTTTGGGGAGGGGAAAAACCAGCAGGGAGAAGTCGCCGCTAAGTGACGCCGGCGCTTCGCGGCCTTTCAGCCGGCGCTTGATAAGTTCCCGGGAATCCTTTATTGCGGGGACTTCGGGAACAAGAATCTGCTCCGCATGGCTGGTGAAGGCAGCCGCGTAAGGCCCGCTGCCGGGAAAGTCCTTGTACGAATTGAAAGGCTCCAGTACCGGTTGATCGACCACGGCGTGCAGGGCATACAGGGATATCAAGAGATTGAGAACCGAGGGGCGGCGGCCGTCCCCCAGTTTAATGCCATTGGGAGCGATCGTGCAGCTTTCGCCGAAGGCTTCAAATGTGAAACGATCGCCCTCTTTTTCGGCTGGCAGCCGCTCGGCCATGTCGGCCGGGAGGTTGCTGTAGAGTGTGTGAAGGTTGGAATGGGTGATTTTTTCGTAATTGTCTGTCATAATTGACCTCGTGTTTGGATTTTTGCGGACGCGCTCTTGAGAAAAAGGGGGCAGGGGAGGGTTGGGGGGCGTATCTGCGCCCTGTCATCAGTCCTCCCCGTTCATGCCGTTCTGCTCAGGCGCCCATTCCTGGATATATTTTTTTACCGTCCGACGGTCAAGGCCGGTCCGGCGACCGACCTCTTCAAAGGTGGGATGCCGCTGGTAGAGCAGGTAACAGTAGCCGGAGACCAGGGACGCCGCATCGAGAGTCCCTGTTTCAATGCCGTTGATCAGCTTCCGGTCCAGGTCGATTTCCTGCAGATCCATCTCCCCGGCGTAACTTCCCTTAAGCAGCACCCGCCGGGCGCATTGTTCCAGTTCGCGCACGTTTCCCGGCCAGGAATAGTCCGGCGTCAATTGAGTGTCAATAACCCCGCGAATCATCTCGACAAGTTCGGGTGAGGGTTTTCCGATTAATCGTTCAATGGTGGTGGCCAGCAGGAGATTCAATTCCGCCGGGTTTTCCTGGATGCGCTGGCGCAGCGGGGGAACGACGATAATATCCGAGCAGAGCCGGTAATAGAAGTCGCTCCGGAAAACGTTCTGACCGCTGATTTCTTCCTGGGAACGGTTGGTGGCGGCGATGACGCGCCCCTGGAAACGGCTTTGTTTTTGGCTGCCCACCGGGCTGAAAACCCTTTCCTGCAGGACCTGAAGCAGTTTAATCTGAATGGGGTAGGAAACTTCCCCGATTTCGTCTAACAGGATGGCGCCATAAGGGCTGCACCGGTCAAAAACCCCCTGATAATCCTCCATGGCACCGGTAAAAGCGCCTTTGCGATGACCGAACAAAGCGGATTCGATCAATGTTTCCGGGAATTGGGACAGGTTAAGCGAAATAAAGGATTGCGTAAAGCTTTCAAGGAAAATTTTTCGCCGCCGGTCCAGCGGGATGAAACCGGAGCGGCCGATGGCCTGGGCGGCCGTTCCCTTTCCGGTGCCGGTCTCTCCGATCAAAAGCGTGGAGAAGTCTTCCATGCGACTGCGCAAGTACTTGTCATACAGATCTATGTTGTGTGTAAACACATTGTTCCAGAGATTCCACCGCAACTGGCGCATGCAGGGGCTGTTTCCCACAAGGCTGCGATCGATAAAGTAAAAAGCCCGTCTTACCTGGAAAGCAAGGGCAAAGTAGCGTCTGAAGGATTCCTCTTCAAACCCGCGATGGGTCATGGCGGCCAGGGTTTCATTGTAAAAGGGGATCTTGGCCGGGACACCGCCGGCGGCAATTTGATTCTGGATCAACTCATCGAATTTGTCCTTGTACCGGTAGAAGAGTTCAATCAGGAAAACCTTTTCCATTATTTTTCGGTCTTCGCCGGAATAAACCGTGATGGTGGCCCTGTCTTTGGCCTCAAGTTCCGCAATCCGGGAGCTCAACACGGAAATGAACCCCTCGGTGCGTTTTTTCCGGGAGGCATTTGAAGCCAGGCCGCTGATTTGGAGCTCCAGCTCGTGGCGTTCGTCACTAAAAGGGTTGATAAAACCGGCATGGCTGACCAGTGAAAAAAAATCACGGTCCCGGCTGCTGAGTTGTTCCGTCATGGCTGTATCTCGCAAGGATTGTCGCTGTTTGGGTGCGGCCGTATCCATTCCATTGCCTGGCGCCAATCGGTAATGACAAGGTCGGGCTTGACGCCGATGCACCGGGAATCATCGGCGCGCTGCCGCAGGGAGCGTTTGTCGCCGGCAAAAAGAGCGGTTTGAAACCCTTCCGTGCGGGCTGGCAGGATATCATTTAACATGTCATTGCCCACGTAAAGTGTTGTTTCCGTTTTATGACCCATTCTTTCCAGTTCCCTGGCGGCAAGCTGAAACAGCAGGCGCGAGGGCTTGGCCACCCCGTGGCGGTATGAATAAAAAATCAGCTCCCCGCAAAACCCCATGTTTTCCGGCAGGGCGCCCAATAAAACCTGAAGCGTGAGCGGTGTGAAAAACTGGGCGTTTGAGATGATTCCCATCTTTACGCCAAATTCGCGGAGCCGGGCGAATACATCGGTCAGACTGGGCATGGGATAACACGGATTGACGATCATTTCAAACTCAATGGCAAACCGGCGGACCGTATCCATGTCGTCAAGTTCCAGCACCTGCTTCCAGATCCGATCGATGGCCACTTCCGGGTGGGCAACCCCCTGGCGGCGCATGGATTCGCGGGCGGCGGCGATGGTACGAAAAAAACGGGCCACCAGATCCCCGGCAGACCCTTTGAAATGATAGGATTTCAGCAGGGTGTCAAGTCTGGCCGTTGTTTCCCGGTTATCGGCAACCCCGTGGATATCGCCGGCATGGCTGACCAGCAGGGTGCCGTAGATGTCGAACAAAACGGCCCGGACCGGCCGGTGCAGCCGGCCCCCCGGCTCGGCCCCCGAAGGAATGGGGAATATGGGGGATATATAGCGGGATATGATATCCGTGTATGTCTCGCTCACAGTTGCTCCCCGCCCCATTGCAGCAGGCTGAAAGTCTCGGGCCGCAAAAATTCAGCTGCGAGCCGGGTTTTATCAATACGTTGGCAGATCCGGGTCTCTGTCACTTTCCGGTATATTGTCAGCAGGCGGTCGCGGTAGGTCGACTGATGATAAGCGGAGAGGACGGCCTCACGGTTGGTGGCGATCCGATCCGCCTGATCCGGCACGTTCGTGAGATGTGCCAGGGCCGGGTTGCTGCCCCTGATCGCCCGCCGGAGGCAAGAATCGGCAAGGACCCGGGAAATCACCTGCTGCTGAAAGGCTTCATTGAGAAGACCGAAATCAATGCTCCCGTCCCGGGTCATCTCCCGGTATCGGGTGGACAACCACGCGGCGTCCATTTCAATCCCGAATTGACGGGCATTTTTTTTTAGACAGGCCTGCCATTGCTTAAAAAACAAACTTTCATCAAAAGCGGTAAGCGGTACCGCAAGCCTTTCGTACAGGTGGTCCAGGCGCACCCCGTTTTCCTCGAAGTCGCGGCAGATAGCGGGCAGTTTGCGCCCTGACAGAAGCTGTCCGGCGGTCCAGGATTCTAAAAAAGCAAATCCGAATCCCTCGTTAATGCTGGTCGTCAGCAGGCATTCCGCTGATTTTACCAGTTCATTGAAAGGATACTGGCTGCCGGCCTCGAAGATTACCCCCAGACGGTTGGTTTTCACAAATGCGCGCCAATTGTCATAGGGAACCCGGTCATGGCGGGTGTTGGGCGGCAGGGTGATGGCAAGCCGGGCGGCGGTGGGAAAAAAAAGGGACAGCAAAATGGCTTCCCCGAGATTTTTCCGGCGAATGGCCCTTACCGGGTAGAGCACGAATTTTTCCGAAAGCCGCTTTTCCGGCTCCGGATTTAAGGGGTTGATCATGTTGGAGAGAAGATGCAGCCCCGCCGGTTCAAGACCGGAGCGCAGCAGAATGGACTTGTCACGGCTGTTGATCACACAGTAATGACAATCTTGCGGGTAAGCGGTGCCCGAATAATAGGCTCCCGGCCGGCCGTCCTCGGCAAAATCATGGATTTGCAGGAGAAGGCGGGTCCCCCGCTGCTGCAGGCGGGAGAGGATGCTTAAAAACCGTTGGTTCTTGGCCAGCAGCGGGTTGTGGACATGGAGGAGGTCGCAGCCGTCCGGCCATTTTGTGCGAATCGCCTGAACAACTTGGTCAGCAATTTGCTCCGGTGACGCCTCCTGGGCTGGGGGGCGCGGCCCGGGCGGGTCATAGCCGATTCCGGCAATCACCCGGGTGGATACCGGTACCGGGTCGGGCGCCGGCACGCCGGTTAACAGGAGCATGTCCGCTTTACCTTCCAGGGCTGCCATCTGCTGGCGAATGACCGTGGTCACGCCGCCGGGGTTTAAATGATAATGGAGGAAAGCGATTTTCATAGCCCGTTATTCGGCAATGTATGGGATCGGGTCCTGTATGCCGGCTTCGAAAAATCCCTTTTTACGGATCCGGCAGCTGTCGCAGGCCCCGCAGGCCACTCCATCCGGCAAGGGGTCGTAGCAGCTGTGGGTCAGGGAATAATCCAGCCCCAGCGCCAGGCCCTTCCGGATAATTTCGGGTTTGCTCCAATACAGGAGCGGGGCCTGGATGCAAACGCGGGTGCTGCCTTCAACAGCGGATTTTGTCGCCAGGTTGGCCATGTGTTCGAAAGCCTGAATGTATTCCGGTCGGCAGTCCGGATAGCCGCTGTAGTCAACGGCATTGACCCCGATAAAAATATCGGAAGCGCCTAAAACCTCGGCCCAGGCCAGGGCCAAGGAGAGAAAAATCGTGTTCCGGGCCGGCACGTAGGTGGCGGGGATATGTTCCGCCATTTCCGCCCGGGATCGGTATTTCGGCACCTCGGCATCCGTGGTGAGGGCGGACCCGCCGATGCCGGCCAGATCGATTTTGACAATTCGGTGTTCCCGGCAGGCCAATGCTTCGGCAATTCGTTCGGCTGCCGAGAGCTCGAATCGGTGGCGCTGACCATAATCGAAACTCATGGCAAAGCAGTCAAATCCCTGGTGGGCGGCAACCGCCAGGGCTGTCGCGGAATCCAGACCGCCGCTGACAAGCACCACTGCTTTTTCGGGTTCATTCATTGGTTCACTCATAATTTTTTTGTTTACTTGATCTGGGATTGAAATTCATTGATGGCGACATCAATGGGGATGGCAAAGCCCAGCCCTTCAAACCGCCGGGTCAGTTTTTTGAAGGAATTGACCCCGATGACCCGGCCGTTTTCCGCCACAAGCGGTCCCCCGCTGTTTCCGGGATAAATTCGGGCGTCTGTTTTGATAAAATTGTCCTCAAACCCGGAAAAGACGCCCTTGCTGACCGAATCGTGGAGTCCCATGGGGCTGCCGATCGCATAAACCGGGTCTCCCTGGGAAAGACTGCCGGCACTGCCCGGTTGAATAAAGGGGGTTTGAGCGCCGTCAATTTTTAGCAGCGCCAGGTCATGCGCCCTGCTGATGGTCACCAGGTAGGCCGGCAGTTCACTGCCGTCCTTGCAGATAACCTTAAAATTGCGCGTCAGCGCGGCTGTGCTGGTTTTGTAGCGGTAGGCCCTTTTCTTTGCCGCGTATTCCTTTTTCCGGGCCTCATACCTGGCTTTCTTTTTTTGGAAATCCGCTTTCCGGGATTCATAACGCGCCTGTTCCGCGGCATATCGGTGCGCTTCCCTTGATTTGGATGCGCCTTCGGGCATGGCGGCAATGTTCTGTCGGTATTGGTCCAGGTACGCTTTGAAATTTCGCAGGCGGTTTTTTTCCGCCTGAAATTGCTTGTCCGCCGCCTCAATCCGGTCATCGATGGAGTCCAGGGCTTTGTCGGCGGTTTTTAAGCGCTCCCTGTCTCCCCGGACGACATGCCTGTTGGTGATAATGTGGCCATTGGCGCTGATGAAAAAACCGGAGCCGGAGCCGATACTGGCCTCCACCGTGACGGTGGCCACGGCTGCGGCTGCCACCGGGTTGGCCGGATTGTAGCGTTCATCAAGCCTGTTTTTGAGATTTTTTGCAGCCCCCGCGGGGGGGGCCGTCCCTTTCAGCGTCTCGGCCTCAAGGGTCTCATTTTCTGGAGGCGTGTCGCTGAAATGCCAGTTCCCTTCTGAATCCTGATATTTATAGATTTCCGCCCCTGTCGGCAAGGGCAGCAGGGCGGCAAGCAACAATGCCAGTCCCAGAAAGGGTGTCAGGCGTCTCAATCCATTGCCTCCGATTTATTTTTGATAATTAAAATAAGGCTGAAACCGAGCGTTTCAAGATTGAACCGGTTGCATGGCTCAGCCCCGATTTACAGGGATCAGCCCATAACGGAGAATCGGGTCATACGCCGCGGGTGTCGGCCGGCCAGATGAGTTTGTGCAGCTGCAGCTGGAGCCGGACCTGCAGACGATCCTTTAATATCCATGCAGCCAGCCGGGCCGGCTCCAGCATCCCGGCTGCCGGGGAGAACAAAACGGGAACAGGCGGCTTATCGCCCCATTTGCCGCGCAGCAGGTCTTTTGCATAGCTATAATCATCGCGATCCGTGAGCACAAATTTTAGCTGGTCATGGCCGGCCAGATAATCCAGGTTGGCCGGTTCATTTTTTTGGCTTTCCCCGCTTCCCGGGCATTTAATGTCCACAATTTTGACGCAGCGGGGATCCACGTATCGGATATCCAGGCTGCCGTTGGTCTCGAGCAAGACCGTATACCCGCGCCCGAGCAGGTCCCGGATCAGGCTGGGGGTGTTTTCCTGCAACAGGGGTTCGCCGCCGGTTATTTCAACCACCGGGCATTGAAAGGCTTCAATCCGACGGATTATCTCGGCCAGGCGCATGGGTGTTCCTTCCGCAAATGCGTAGGCCGTGTCGCAATACCGGCAGCGCAGGTTGCATCCGGAAAGCCGGAGGAAGGCGCAGGGCAGCCCCGCATAAAGGGATTCTCCCTGAATGCTGTAAAAAATTTCGTTGACAAAGAGCGTCATGGGGACGGCGCACCCGCATCCAGCGGGCCCACAGCGGCCTTGTAGATGCAGGCGTGCCCGGAAACCCGGTAGCTGTCGATGGCAGCGGGTATCAACAGGGATTGGCCCCGGCCGATTGCAAGGGCCTGTTCCAATGAATCCCATCGGATTTCAGCCTCGCCTTCTGTGCAAAGCAGAATTTCAGGGCCGTTGACGCGGGGGGAGCTGTAAGTGCAATTATTGTCGACCCGGATAACGAAAAGGCAAAACTCGGCTGCAGGGGTCGGGTATCCCATTTCACAGGCAACATGCGCTTTTGGTTTCAGAATCTCCAGGCTCTGGGGTTGAAAATTCAATACCCGCATCAGTTCTTCGACTTCCACGTGTTTGGTGGTAAGCCCGCCGCGCAGGACATTGTCTGAATTGGCCATTATTTCAATGCCGGCCCCGTCAAGATACGCATGCATGTCGCCGGAGTTCAGAAAAAGCGCCTCTCCGGGCTGCAGGCAGACCAGGTTGAGCAGGATGGGCGAAAGGATGCCGATATCCCGGGGGTAGAGCTCATGAAGGATTTTGATCCACCGGAACTCATCTTTTGTTTCCTGGTTGACAATTGCGTTGACAGCGGTTTCATCGATCACTTTCTGGATTTTTTTTTCCGGAAGTGTCATCAGGGCCTCGAAAAAGCGCTGAAGGCCATTGGCATGCGGATTCTGGTTTAAATATTCAATGGCATCGGCCAGGCACTCCGGGCAGGCGATGGATAAAAGCGATACCATCTCGGATATCGGGCGGAATCCCTTCATTGCCCAAAACGGGGTCAGAGCGCAAATGCATTCCGGCTTGTGGCGGTCATCCTTGAAGTTGCGATTCTCCGCGGTCAAGGAAATCCCCTCATGGACTTCCCTGTCAAATCCGTTTTTGGCCTGTTCCGCGTTGGGGTGGGCCTGAAGGGAAAGGGGCTGCTGGGCGGCCAGAACCTTGAACAGGTAGGGGAGGCTGTTATTGAACCGCCGGGCGGTCTCGGGGCCCAGAATCATTTCCGGCTGTTCGGCGATCAATTGGTCCAGGTCCTGCCACTGCCCGTTAATCCATACCTTGGACGGGGCTTTTGGATGATCGCCCATCCATAGTTCCGCCCATGGCGTCTCCGTGTGCGCCTCACCCATAAGATTCTGGATGAAAGTATAGGATCCCCAGGCGTAATCCTGGATTTCATTTTTCAACCAAAGCGGCTTCGTCTCCATTTTTTATCCTGTTTTCTCTGATTAATTTAAGAACCGTCCATTCTCATAGATCACTTTTTTCTGACCGGATTGAAGGATGGCGGTAACCCTTTTTTTTTCCGTATTCACGATATCCCAGTGCAGCGCGGAATCATTAAAGCCCAGATGGGCCTTGATCTCTTTGGTCAGTTCGGCGGGCTTGCCGCTGTAAGTGTCGGAATAGGATGCGCCCAGGGCGATATGGGAGTTTCCGTATCTGCCGCCGTAGTTTTCGTCGAACAGGGTGTTCGCCATGAATCGGTCAATTTTTGAAAATGTCCGGTCTGTGAGGGAGAACTCGCCGATTTTGTCCGCGCCGTTGTCCATGGCAATTTGCTTTTTCAAAAAGGCTTCGCCTTCTTCGGCGCTGGCACGGACAACTTTTCCGTTTTTGAATTCCAGGCGGATGCCCTGCACGTAATTGCCGCTGCGATAGGAGGGCTGATCCGCATAATACACACCCGTGGTGCCCCGCCAGTCCGGAGATGTGAATAATTCAAAACTGGGGATATTGTGGCCGGAAAGGCCGATCCAGCGGCGTTTTTGGCCGGGGGTGACGATCAGGTCCACATTGGCGGATTCCATGTGGTATTTTTCAACGGCCAGGCGGTTCAGCCAGTTTTTTAGCGACCGGGCTTTCCGAAAGACTTCGTTCCAGTGGGCAATCGGGTCCCGCCGGTTTAAAAAGCAGGCCTTAATAATCTGCCTGGCGTATTCCTCCCCGGAAATACCGGCATGCGCGGCCAGTTCTTCGGTGGGATAAACGGCCAAGGTCCAGCTGAAATGGCCTTCCTCCTCCCGCTGATCCAGTATGTCGCGTAAAAATTTCCGGGCTTTTGCCGGCTTGGCAATCCTGGAAGGATCAACACCGCTAAGGTGGGTCAGGGATTGGGGGCCCAGAAGGGCAATGCTGCCGTTCAGCCTGCGATACAAGGCTTCTTCGCCCGGCGGAATGAATGTCAACTGGCGGGTGTTGGAGCGGGAGTAAAAGTGGGTTTCCATGGCCGGGGTCGGCAGCAGCCGCTGCATCGGATGAAGATCCAGATCCAGCAGTTTCGCGAACAGCGCTTCGGCCAGATGGATAGCCGCCAGTTCATAGCGGATCATTACCACATCACCCTTTTTGACTTTTCCGGCACGGGCGGTTTGCAACCCCCAGATCAATACATCCGCATATCGTTGAATCTGTTTTTCCGTGAGCATGGCATCTCCTGCCGATTCGAGTGGCGTAACCATTTAGGGGTGCGCTTCCTTAAGGAACAGACGATGATATTCCCCGTCATTCAAGTAGGCTCTCAGCAGGCGATTAATCAGAAAATAGATTTCTTCGAGTTCCGCATCTGTTAAGCGGTGCCTGAGTTTTTGCATCAATTCGTCATCGGAGAACATCTGCAAATAACAGATCACCGTATTCTCGTCGGTCTCCCGGTCCCAGCCAAATCCTTTAAGGCCCTCATGGGTTTCGATGAAATTGTGCGTATAGCGGGTCATGCACGCCTTCCAATCCTGTTGATCGGGATAATTCATTGACAGTCGCATCGTTATGATTCATTGTAGGCGGCATAATGATGCATTCACGCTTCAGAAGCGAGTTAAAAAATTTATACCATAAATAAAAAATAATTCAAGGTCAACCCGGCTTATAATGGTTAGTGAGAGCGGTTATTTCCATGTGCCTGATGGTTCCTTCCTGCGTTATGCCCGCCTTGCTCCGGCCTCGGATGCCTGTGCCGGCACAGTGGTGTTGCTTGGCGGGCGCGCCGAGTTTATTGAAAAGCATGAAGAGACCATCGCAGAGCTTAACCGCCGCCACTTTCTGGTTTATGCAATGGACTGGCGGGGCCAGGGGCTTTCCAGTCGCTTGCTCAGGGACCGGCAGAAGGGGCACATCCTCACCTTCAACCAATATATCGAGGATCTCGGCATTTTCATGGATACCATCGTTTGGCCGAATGCGGTTTCCCCTGTCCTTTTCCTGGCCCATTCCATGGGCGGCCATATCGCGCTTCGATATCTGATCGAGAAAGATGTGAAGGCGGCCCCCGCTGTTTTGGTTTCCCCGATGATCCGTATCCGGACCCATCCGCTGCCCCACGGCGTGGCTCGGCGCCTGGCCTGCCTGGCTGTTCGTGCCGGCTGTGCAACGCGTTTCATCATGGGGGCCGGCCCTTATGATCCGAACAGGAAGCCATTTAAGAACAATCCGTTGACCAGTGATTGGCAGCGGTTTGCGGAAGAAGGCAGGAAAATTGCGGAGAACCCGGACCTGGCAATAGGCGGCGTGACTTATGGGTGGTTGTGCGCCGCCCTGGAATCCATTGATGGCCTTTTGTCTTCGGCGCACCTTGAGGAAATGAAGGCGCCGGTGCTGATCGTTGGCGGCGGGGATGAGCGGGTGGTATCGGTTCCTGCCATGCAGGCGTTTGGCCGCCGGCTGGCGAATTGCCGATGCGTGGTGATAAACCATGCCCGGCATGAGATATTAAAGGAAGCTGAGCCCATGCGGCAGGCATTCTGGAGCGAATTTGACAACTTTGTACAAACAGCCATACAAAATTAAGGGAGAGGTTTACCATGGTTTGGCAGTCAGGTTCAGAAAACGAAGAATACAGCGACCGGCCCTATTCCACGCTTTCCGGAGGCGCTCCCCGGCGGTTTATGGCCAGGACGGAATTTCCTTTTATTCTGGTGGGCGCCGGGTTGTTGCTGCTGCTGGTGTTGTTTTTGGTTTTTTTCCCCGGCGCGGAGGACCCCGCTAAAGATGCCGCAGCGGACAACTCCAGGCGTCTGGACCGGATTGAAGGCCGGCTGGCAGAACTTGAAGATCTGCAGCAGTGGCTTGACACGGTTCAGGTTCAGGTGAATCAGCTTGAAAAGACCATAGGCGGGGATCAGCAGGCAAGTTCCCCGGATACCCGCCTTGTCGATCAACTGGAGGCAAACCGGGATGAACTTCAGGAAGCTACCGGAACCATCCAAAAATTATCGGAACGGCTGAATCTTTTGGAAAAACGCTTCAACCGCATGGAAAACAAGATCCAGGCCGTGTCCACGCGTGCGGCGGAAAAATCGGCTGAAAGTCAGGCAGGTTCCGCAACGGCGGTTTACCGGGTGAAAAAGGGGGACAACCTTTACAGGATCGCCCGGAACAATGGGGTTGATCTGGACCGGTTCCTAAAAATGAACGGGCTCAAGGAAGATTCGGTGATCAAGCCGGGCCAGGAACTGAAAATCCCCGCCGATTAGGGGCGCGCTTAGAGGAGCCGCCAGGCATGCTGCTCCGGCAGCCCGGCCTGATAGATTTTCTGAACGGTATCGTTGACATCATATTCCACAAACCGGACGGTCAACTCATTGGCGGCGTCATCCCATATTACGTATTTGGCGGCTTTGCTGCCGTCCCGGGGCTGTCCCACGCTGCCAACATTAATGATGTATTTGTTGCGGGGCTCCAGCCGGATGCACCCCTCGTGCAGGGGATCGGTCCTTGCCTCCGTGCCGTCGTAGTCGACAAGCATCAGCTCATGGGTATGGCCAATGAAAGTGAGCCGCTGCTCGAGCTGATGGAAGGTCTGCGCCAGGCGCTCCGGTGTGACCTCAAAAAGGTAGGTCGTCGGCGAATCCGGGGGGAACCCGTGAACGAACCGTTTATCCCCGGCATTCAGATGGGTGGGCAATTCGGCGATCACCCCCTTTGCGGCGGGAGACAGGAGGGCCATTGTTTTTTCAAGGGACTTGCGGGCCACCGGATTGAACCAGGAGAGGGCTTCCGGCTGGTTGATGGCAAGTTCATGGTTGCCGAGGACAGAAGGGATGCGGTGTTCGCGGATCATGGACATTACTTTTTCGGGCTCCGGGCCGTAGCCGACATTGTCCCCCAGGCAATATAGCGCTTCAACGGCTGCGTATGTATCAATATCGGCCAGTACCGCTTCAAACGCCGTGGCATTGCCATGAATATCTGATATTATTGCGATTCGCATGGTTTTCGAGGTGTCTCTTCATTTGTTTGGTTGATGGCCTTGGCAGCCCCCCGGCTCGGATCCGCCTTCTTTATCCTCTTTTGGCCGCCATCATGTCAAGTCCGTTCCCCCCCCATCCCCCCCTTTTTTGGCGGACAGCCCGGCTGCGGCCGGCTAGGGCATCTGCCGCTGATTGGTCAACTCCCGGAAATGAGACGGGTTGGTGGCATGCAGCAGGCCTTCTTCATATTGGATCTGGTTGTTGTTGATGTATTGGGCCAGCGCCACATCCAGTGGAATGAACTCATCCGCTCCCGCTTCCATCTGGGAGCGAATATGGTGGATCCGGTTTTCCCGGATGAATTTTTTCACCCGGTGCGAGTTGGTCAGTTTTTCTGTGGCAAGCAGCATGCCGGAGCCGTCCTTTTTTTTGACCAGCCGCTGGGCCAGGGACAGGAGCAGGGAGTCGGCCAGCATTAACTGAATAAGGTGCTGCTGCTCCACCGGGAACATATTGATAATCGTTTGGATCACCGCAGTGGAGTCAAATGAGTTGATCGTGCTCAACACCAGGTGGCCGGTGCGGGCCGCCCGAATGGCGATTTCAAAGGTTATCCGGTCGCGCATCTCACCGATTACGATCACATCCGGGGCCTGCCGGAAGATCCCCCTCAGCCCTTCTTCAAAGCTCTGCGTATCCCTTCCCACTTCCCGTTGATTGACATTGCTCTTTTTGTGCTTGTGGAGAAACTCGACCGGCTCTTCCAGGCTGATGATATTGCAGCGCCGGTTGGTGTTGATGATATCGAGCATGGCCGAGAGCGTGGTGGACTTGCCGTTGCCGGCGGGCCCGGATATCAGAATCAGCCCTTGCGGTGAGAGGGCGTAGTCTTTGAGCCATTCCGGCAGGTGCAGCTGTTTCAGCGAGGGAATTTTCTCCGGCAGATGGCGGATGGCGATGGAAATGGAGCTTCGCTGGAGATAGAAGGTTACGCGGAAGCGCGCCTTGTCCTGGAAAGTAAAACCGGTCTCCAGTTCCTGCTGGTGCTGGAAGGCTTCCCACTGTTCATTGCTCAGGATTTGCCTGGCATAGGCTTCAAGATGGGCCGGGGTCAAGGAAACCGTGGCAAGGCGCTTTAAAATGCTGCCAAGTTTGATCGATGGCGGGACGCCGGCGGTCAGCAGCATATCACTGCCCCCGGATTTAATCAGGTAGTTGAAAAGTTTTTCAATCGGCGGCGGTTTCAGGCTGTCCTGACCGGAATGAAGCGAGATGTTTTCAATGTCCGCCCCCTGTATGCCGCCTTCGTAATTATCGGAAAGCAGGTTAAGGGCCGCTTCCATCATGAAAAAAGGCACAATCACCGGTTTGATTTTTTTCCCGAGGGTGAATTCAAGGTCGCTTATGGTCATAAAGTCCTGGGGGCTCACCATGGCCAGCGTCAGGGTGTTGCCTTCAAGTGATACCGGAAGGATGCGATATTTTTTCATTTTCTCCTGGTCCAGGAGCTGCAGCACCTCGGGTTTGATATCGGTCTTGAAAAGGTTGATGGAGGGAACGCTGAATTTTTTGGATAAAAAAGCCAGCATTTTGTCAACGGTGATAAATCCCATTTCGATTAAAATGGAACCCAGCGGCATATCCACCTGGGACCGGCGTTTTAATGCCTGCTCCAGCTGTTCATGGTTTATCAGATTGTGGCTTACCAGCGCTTCGCCAAGCAGGTTGCTGCTTGAATGTTTCTGATTCCGGCTCTCATGTTGATTCGGCATCCTCGCCTCCAGAAAAGGGTCCATCCATGGTTTGAAAAAGAATGCAATGTCGCAGGCTTTTTATCCTAAAGCAGGAGAAAAATCCAGATTAAATTCCCGGCCGGCAGGCTTGGGTTGTCCCTGCAGGCAATGCAGCCAATGATTGACATTCAGCTTCCGGATATATATCAATTTTGCAGGCCCATCCGCAAGCCTGGCGGAAAGGGGCAGTGGAAGGGCCATTGCGGCTGGTGATTTCCGGGTCCCTGGCGGCTGCCTGGGCATGTCCGGCCGGGAGCAAGGCCGATGATGGCCATATATTCCTACAAAGACTGGTAAATGATAGGGAGCGCAATCGATGAGCGAAAGAAAATTTGATCCCCGGCATTTGCAAAAATTGAATGATCCGCAGCGTCTGCAAACCCTTAAACCGGACCTGCTCTGGGAACTTCTGGAGATCAAGGACCCGGAGGTGCTGGTGGATGTGGGAGCGGGCACCGGTTTTTTTGCCCTTTGCTTTGCAGGGAAAATGCGCAAGGGTAAAATTTATGCCTGTGATACGGCACCTGAGATGGTTGCCTATATGCAGGAGCACATCGGGGATTCCCATAACTCGCGGATTGTCCCGGTTCAATCCGAAGAAACCCGGATTCCCCTGCCGTCCGGTCTGGCCGACCTGGTTTACATGATCAATCTTCATCATGAACTGGAAAATCCGGATCTTTTGCTTGCTGAGAGCCGGCGGCTGCTGAGAGCCGGCGGCCGGCTTTTGATTGTGGACTGGAAGCCTGAAGAGACACCGGAAGGGCCGCCTCTGGCAATCCGGATACCGCCGGCTGTGGTCACTGAGCAATTAAAAAGCGCCGGCTTTTTCCCTCTGCCCGCGCCGGATCCATTGCCTTTCCATTTCATATGCCTGGGGCGGAAAGTTTAGGCGATTCCGCCCATCCGCGGGGAGCCCGGCCGTTTAATGGACCCGAAGCGTTTTCGGGTGTTTCAGCCGTCCCTTTCTGATTGCAGGCATTCATTCAAACAAAAGGATCGCACGCGCCCATGACCCGCATGCCGGCTTCCATTATCGATTTTCATGTCCATTTGTTCCCGGACAGGCTGTTTGACGCCATATGGCAATCCTTCAGGCAATTGTATGATTGGCAGGTCCTTCACCGGCTTTATTACCGGGACTGCATCGCCTACCTGCGAAACCGGGGCGTGAGCTCCATCGTTTATTCAAACTACGCCCACAAAAAAGGAATCGCAAAGGCCTTGAACCAGTGGAACCTGGAAGTGCTTGATGAACTTGAGGGTGTATATTGTTTTGCCGCCTATCATCCGGACGACGAAGATGCGCTGGAGATGGCCGAGCGTCTCCTGGGGCATCCGAAAATACTCGGGTTTAAGCTCCAGTTTCTGGTCCAGAACTTTTATCCCCATGATTCCCGCCTGTTTCCGCTCTACGAAATGATTATTGAAAAAAACAAGCGCCTGCTTCTGCACGTGGGCACAGGGCCCACGCCCAGCCCCTATGTTGGCGTGACGTATTTCAGGGAGATCATGCGCCGTTACCCGGATCTCCCGGTGAATGTCGCGCATATGGGGGGCTTTGAATATCAGGCCTTTTTCGATCTTCTGGATGCCTGTCCCAACCTCTATTTTGACACGGCATTTTCCTTTCTTCCGGAAACCGACCTCATGTTCCCTCTGGGCAGGCAATGCCTGGAGCGCTGCAAAGAAAGAATCCTGTATGGCTCGGATTTTCCCAACCTGATTTTTCCAAGACGCCGGGAGATTGACTGTCTGCTGGAAATGGAGCTTTCCGGGCGATTTTATCAAAGCGTGTTTTTCGATAATGCGGCCGCGCTTATTTCATCCAGCGGCGGGCCCGTTTAGCATCCGTCCGGACAATCACCGGCCGGGTTGATTCCAGGGAAAAAGATTCATAATCTGATCAATGTCTTTTTTCTTGACAGATGTTCAAATTTGCGCAATATACGTAATTTCAAATCAACCGTGGGGTAGCGAAAAGTTTTTTTGCCGGCCTATATTTTATAATACATTTAAGTTGAGAAAGGAGTGATTGCATGAAACAAAAAATTATTTCAATTCTGTTCGTCTTTGCGCTGTTGGGGATGGTTGCCGGTTTTGGCTTGAGTTCGGCGGGGGCCGAGGATAGCGGGCGGATCAACATCAATACAGCCACTGTTGCGGAATTAACGCAGCTTGAAGGTATCGGGCGGGCTTATGCCGAGCGTATCGTGGTATACCGGGAAGCCCACGGGGGGTTCAAGAGCCTGAATGACCTTAAGAACGTAAAGGGGATCGGGCCCAAAACGCTTGAAAAAAATATGGACAAAATAATCCTGCACCCGGCAAGTGAATAATGCCCGGGCCCGGGGGGGAACCGGCTGTTTTCCGGCAGCCCCTTGCCCTGCATATATCAGAAACGCCCCTGCGGTTGCCGCAGGGGCGTTTCTCGTTGTGGTTGAGGAAGAACGCCTTTTCCGGGATGGCTCAGGAGGGCCTAGGATTGAAGGGCCTATGATTGAACGGAAAAGGGACCGGCGCAGGATATCCCCCTGGCCAGAACAAGGCGTACATGGTCCATCAAATGGCACTCATCCGAGCAATCGGGCAGATTTTTCCGGGAAGGGCATTGTCTGCAGGGGCTTTCGAGCAGATACCCGATTTCAAAATCAAACCTGTCGCGTTTCAACGGCATTTCATATTCCTTCATAATAACCATAAGGATACATCACTTTCCCCTCGGCTGGCAAGAATAAAAGTTGCTTGACAGTCCAGGCACTTGTATTTAAGTAATTACGTTTAATCATACGGTTTCGGTATCATGGAGGCTGGTTTTCAAACGAATGGCAATGATGGACGGATGCCTTTGCAAGGGCGTTTAAAAAAGGAGTCTTTGGCATGAACATGGTGATTAAATCCTTTTCCCGCCGGTGCCTGGGATGGATTGTTTTTTTTGTGCTGTTTATGACGGCTTTATTCTACCTGGCCGGCTGCTGGCTTTGGCAGAGAGCAGCACAGGTTTTGCCCGCTTCGGCAATTGAGGAAGCGGCAGCGCATTCAGCTGAATTCAGGGCCGGACTTGAAACCCTGCGCCCCTGGCTCTCATTCGGGGAATTGTATTTTCTGCCCATTGTTTTCGGGACTTTTCTGCTCCTCGGTCTTATTCTATGGCTGCTGCTGCGCCGCAGCCTGGTCCGGCAGCTGCGCAGAGCCGGGTATCTTGATGATAAAAAGTCTCTTGATAAAGGGGAAAAAACGAAAAAAAAGAAGAGCAGAAAAGCTGGCGGAGCAAAGGCGCCTGAAACATCGACCGGAGCTGTCGAGGACAAAACGCAGGCGCAGGCCGAAAAAAAGGCCCGGACACAGATGACCCATCGCTACTACCTGCATCTTTTGTCCGTCCTGCAGCGCCAGGGGCGGCTGCTGGATTTTTTTGAGGAGGATTTGAACCAGTATGCGGATGAGCAGATCGGGGCGGCGGTGCGCAGCATTCAGGACAATTGTAAAAAAACCGTCAACAAAGCCCTCTCGCCCGCGCCGGTGATTGAAAAGGCGGAGGGCGACGCCGTGACCGTTCCCGCTGATTTTGACCCATCGGCGATTAAGCTGACCGGCAATGTCAGCGGAGAACCGCCGTTTAAGGGAATTCTAAGGCATCGGGGGTGGCGCGCGGCCCGGCTGGAGCTGCCGAGCCTTTCGGCGGAGCAGGACCCCCGGATTATCGCGCCTGCGGAAGTGGAGATCACATGATCGAAAAAAGAACTGATCCGCGCTTTCAGGAGTGTTTGCATTGACAGATTCCAAATATATTATTGGCATTGACCTGGGGACAACCAACAGCATTGTCGCCTACACCGCGGCCGATTCGGAATCGGCCGCGGATATTCGGATATTCCGCATACCGCAGCTGGTGGATGCAGGCGTGGTGGAAACAAGGGAGATTCTGCCCTCCTTCATATATATGCCGGCCGCCCACGAAATTCGAAACGAGGGTCTTGCCTTGCCGTGGGATGCGGACAATCAGGTAATTGTCGGGGAGTTTGCGCGGCAGCGGGGGGCGGAAGTGCCCGATCGGCTGATTGCATCCAGCAAATCCTGGTTGTGCAATACCCTGGTGGATCGCAACAAGCCGATCCTGCCCTGGGATGCCCCTGACGACGTCAGCCGGATTTCCCCCGTTGCGGCGTCCTCTCTTCTGCTCCGCCATATCCGGGAAGCCTGGGACAATGCCATGGCCGAAACGGATGAGCGGCTGCGAATGGAGTACCAGGAGGTTTTCCTGACCGTACCCGCCTCCTTTGATGCGGTTGCCAGGGAATTGACGGTTCAGGCCGCGGAAGCGGCGGGAATTCCCCATATCACTTTGCTTGAAGAGCCGCAGGCCGCTTTTTATTCATGGATCGAAGCCTCCGGGGATCACTGGCGGCGGAAGGTGGAAAAGGGGGACCAGGTGCTGGTGTGCGACATCGGCGGCGGAACCACGGATTTCAGCCTGATACACATCTCCGAGGCTGAGGGGGAATTGCTCCTGGAGCGCGTCGCAGTGGGTGAACATCTGCTGGTGGGCGGCGATAACATGGACCTGGCGCTGGCCTATAGCGTTGCCGGGAAAATGGCCCAGTCCGGCAGCAAGCTCGATTCCTGGCAGATACGGGGACTGGTGCATAGCTGCCGCAATGCCAAAGAGCAGATCCTTTCATTTGAAGAAACCCATGAATATCCCGTGACGGTCCTGGGCCGGGGGAGCAGCCTGATCGGCGGCACCATGCGCACCAGCCTTACCCGCCAGGAACTTGAAGCCGTCATTGTGGACGGTTTTTTCCCCTCCTGCGGCCTGAACGAATTGCCGAAGCGGCAGCAGCAGGTCGGTCTGCAGGAGGTCGGCTTGTCCTATGAATCCGATCCTGCAGTGACCCGGCACCTGGCGAAGTTTCTCAGCCGGCAGCAGAGCGGCGCCCGGGATGCCCCTGCGCTGCCCACCGCCCTGTTGTTTAATGGCGGCGTTATGAAACCCCGCCCCGTAAGGGATCGAATCATGGAAGTGCTCTCTTCCTGGCATGATCCGGAGAACGCGTCTCAAGTGCGCACCATTGATGCCGAATCCTTTGATCTGGCAGTCGCACGCGGCGCAGCTTATTATGGCATGGCCCGAAATAGGGGCGGCATCCGCATTCGGGGCGGGCTGAACAAATCCTATTACGTTGGCATTGCCGCCGCCATGCCGGCGGTACCGGGAATGCCCACTCCGGTCAAGGCCCTCTGCGTGGCCCCCTTTGGAATGGAGGAGGGCAGCGAAGTGAAAATTGCCGGCCAGGCCTTTACCCTTCTGGTGGGGGAGCCGGTTCGATTTGATTTTCTGGGCTCCACGGTAAGGCAGTCGGATACAGCGGGCGCCGTTATTGAAGACTGGCAGGGCGAGATTGAGGAAATCACCACGATTGAAACCACGCTGGACGGGCCTCATGGAACCCCGGTGCGGGTAAACCTCGAAGTAAAGGCAACAGAGATCGGCACCCTGGAACTGTGGTGTGCCTCACTGGAGGACGAGCAGCGCTGGAAACTGGAATTTAATGTCCGGGAGCAGGAATAAGCCAATGGCCGGCGATGACTATCGCTATATAGTGGGTATAGACCTGGGTACGACCAATTCGGCCGTCTCTTACGTGGACCTGTTGGCTGAAGATTCGCGAAATCGCGGAATCAAACTTTTCCCGGTTCCTCAGCTCACCGGCCCCGGGGAAGTCAGCGCCATGCCCGTGCTGCCGTCTTTCTGCTACATCCCGGGCAAGTATGACATTGCCGCAGATGCCATTGAACTTCCGTGGCGGACCCGCGAAAGCAATTTTGTGGGCGTTCTGGCCCGGGATCATGGCTCAAAAGTCCCTTCGCGCCTTGTCTCCTCGGCCAAAAGCTGGCTGTGCCACAGCCAGGCCGACCGCCGCGCCAGGATTCTGCCTTGGGGGGCCGGGGAGGAGATACCCCGAATTTCGCCGGTGGAGGCAACCGCGGCTTTCCTCAGGCACATCCGGCTAGCCTGGAACAGCCGGCAGGGCGAAGACGATGACCGCTACCTGGAAAACCAGATGGTTATTCTTACGGTACCGGCCTCTTTTGATGAAGTGGCAAGGGATCTCACTCTTGAAGCGGCCAGCATTGCCGGGCTAAAGCATCTGACCTTGCTTGAGGAGCCCTTGGCGGCATTTTACAGCTGGTTGACCCGGCATGAAAAAAGCTGGCGGGAGTTTATCCGTCCCGGGGAACTGGTCCTGGTTTGTGACGTGGGTGGGGGCACCACTGATTTTACCCTGATCACCCTGCGGGAAACAGAGGGTTCCCCCCGTTTTGAGCGGATTGCGGTGGGCGATCATCTTATCCTTGGCGGGGATAACATCGATCTGGCCCTGGCCCGTCATATCGAGCAGCAATTCAACAATACCCAGCCTTTGAGCGGAGACCGGTGGAAAACGCTCTGTCACCTTTGCCGGCAGGCAAAGGAAAATATTTTAAACCAGGGAACGGATACCGAAACAATCACCATGATGGGGGAGGGAAGCAGCCTGATCGGCGGGACGCTCACCGCCCGTCTTGACCGGGAAACCCTTGAACGCATTGTCGTGGAGGGATTTTTTGCCCTGGTGGAGCCGGACAGGGAAACGCGCCAGACGCCGCGCAAGGGCATTTCCGAATTCGGTCTTCCCTATGAATCCGAGCCCGCCATCACCCGGCACATCGGCGCTTTCCTGGAGAAGCATCAAAATGAAATCCGCCAGTACCTGGGCGATCGCATGGCCTTTCCGGACCTGATCCTTTTCAATGGCGGCACGCTGAAAGCCCCGCTGGTGCAGGAGCGGATCCGCGAGGCCATCCGTTACTGGTTCGGCGTGGAGCAGACGGACCAGCCGCGCATTCTTGAAAACCCGGACCCCGACCTGGCAGTGGCCCTGGGGGCCTCGTATTATGGTTTGGTCAAAAGCGGCCTGGGCGTTCGGGTGGGCTCCGGCAGTCCCCGTTCTTATTACCTGGGGTTTACCCGCAAGGATGAGGCCGGTGCGGAGCAAAAGGCTGCCATATGCCTGGTGGAGCGCGGTGTGGACGAGGGCACCCGCCTTTCTTTGCCGGAGGACCGCAATTTTGAAGTGTTGACCAATCAGCCGGTGAGTTTTGATTTATACAGTTCCAGTTATCGATCCGGCGACCGGTGTGGCGATATCGTGGCGATCGATGACACCCTGACGCCTTTGCCCCCGCTGCAGACAGTCGTCCAGTTCGGTCAAAAAGGCAAAAAAACCGCCATCCCGGTGGCCATTGAGGCTGAATACACGGAAATGGGGGTTCTTGCCCTCTGGTGCCGCTCGCTTTCCAGCAGTCATCGATGGCGGCTTCAGTTTCAGTTGCGGGGGTCGGACGGGACGGCCCCTGTGGGGGATATGGAAGTTTTTGAGTCCGAAGTGGTGGAAGCGGCCAAGGCGGTCATTCATCAGGCCTTTGCCGATGAAGCCGGGCGCTCGCGTCTGCCCGGCGTAATGAAGGCCATCTCCCGGACGGTGAAGCGGCCAAAGGAGAAATGGCCCCTGGGGTTCATCCGGGAACTGGCGGATGCGCTCCTCGATCTGGCGGACTCGCGGCGATATTGCGCTGAACACGAGGTCCGGTGGCTCAACCTCACCGGCTTCTGTCTGCGGCCGGGAGTCGGAGACGGGATGGACAGCCAGCGGATCAAGAATTTGTGGAAAATTTACCGGCAGGGGGTGATATTTAAAAAAAATGCCCAGGCCAAAGCGGAATGGTGGATCCTGTGGCGCCGGGTGGCTGCCGGTTTGAGTGCCGGCCAGCAGCGGCAGATTTTTCAGGATATCCGCCCCCTGCTGCTGCCCAAAAAAAATGCCAGGGTCCGCCTGGAGAGCCAGGAGTACCTGGAAGTGTGGATGGCGGCGGCAAACCTGGAGCGCCTGATGGTAAAGGATAAGATCGAGCTGGGGCGGCAGTTGCTGGGGGGCTTGCATCCGAAAAAGAGCAAGCCGCAGTTGTTTTGGGCGCTGTCCCGGATCGGGGCCCGGGAGCCCTTATATGGCCCCCTGGATCGCGTGATCGGCCCGGAAGAGATTTCCCGATGGATCGAGTCCCTGTTGGCCGTGGAATGGAAAAATCCAAAACCGGTCGGATTGGCGCTTTCCCAGCTGGCACGAAAAACCGGCGACCGCATGCGCGATATCGAAGCCGGCAGGCGGCAGCAGGTGGTCGATTACCTCCGGGATCAGGAGATGACGGATGCCATCGCTTATGTCACGCAGGTGCTGGAACTGGAGAAACACGAGGAAACCACCATTTTTGGTGAATCGCTGCCGAGCGGCATTGTGCTGAAAAGTTGACTCTTGGGGGCGGCGCTGCAGCGGTTGCCGCAATGATGCCGTGAAGCTTCCGTGCCCTGGAAGGAGAGGGTGGGTTTTAATGAATTCAGATGATATGATCCGGATTAATGCAACCCTGGATATTCCGGCGGCCGCCATAAGGGCGGTGGTGGAGAATGCCAGGCAGCTGGCGGGAAAAAATGACAAAGGCGCCTATCAGGTCGACACCTATGAAAAGCTGGGGGAAATGATCAGTCGTTTTCTTGATGAAAAAGATTTTTCCGGCTATGTTCAGGATATCGACAATTTTCGCTGATTTTTTTTTCACCAGCCATTTTGAGGAGTCAGGGTGATCCCCCGTATTGTCGCCCATCGCGGGGCCATGGCCGAGGCGCCGGAAAACACCGCTGCCGCTTTTCGCCGGGCCCTGGATTATCCCATAGACGGAATTGAATTTGATGTTCAGTTGAGCCGGGACGGGGTCCCTGTTATTTTTCATGATGCCACCCTGAAAAAAATAAACCAGAGCAAAAAGCCCGTTTCCGCCTACAGTTATCCAGAGCTTTGCCGGATGGATTGGGGGGCTTGGTTTTCCGGCCGTTTCAAGGGGGAGCCCGTGCTGACCCTGGATGAGGTGCTTTCGCAGTACGGCTCAAGGACGCAGCTGCTGGTTGAGGTCAAATCCAGGGGCTGGGATGAACTGCCCCCTTCGGAAGCCATCCTGGCGGAGATGGTGCCGGCGCGGCTTCAGGAGCTGGTTCCGGATCCATGGCGGTCTCTGGCCATGATTGTTTCATTTAATCCCGGGCTTATTGGCCGGGCAGCCGAATATGCGCCGCAGCTTCAATACGGGTGGAATTTGAAAACGGAGCGGATGCCCCCGGGGGATCGGCCGGGGTATCTCCGGGCGCTGAGTCTGCCGCTTCGCAAAATGACCCGCCGTTTCGTTGATCGCTGCCATGAGTGGGGGCTGCTTGCGATGACCTACTCCTGCAACACGGTCAAGCAGGCCCGGTGGGCATCCGATATCGGGGTGGATGTGATCATGACCGATGACCCCGGTAAAATCTGCCGCTGTTTAAGACCGGAAAAATGTATATAGGTGTCCATCGCGGATGCCGGACCGGGGAGTATATTTTAATCCGAACGGGTGAGAGCCAAGGAGGGTGAGTTTATGGGTAAGTATGCGGGAGCAGGTATTGTGATGCTGATACTGTCAGGGATTCTGTCGTTTACCGTTCATGCGGCTGACGTTCCGTCCGGTGTCGCCCTCTCATCAACTGAAGCATCCATCACCGTCCAGTGGGACAGGGAGAGCGACGCGGATTCCTATAATATCTACTGGGGCACATCCGAGAGCAGTCTCAACCAAAGTGCAACCGTCCAGCATCCGACCACGGAGTATACCATCAGCAACCTCGAGGCCGGCACCGAGTATTTCATTGCGGTTACATCTGTTGAAAACGGGGCTGAAAGCAACCGTTCCGCCGTGGAATCGATCACCACCGAATCCGATGAGGAACCCCCGGCAACTCCCACGGGTTTCGATATCACTTCTCTTTCGGGAATCTCGGAAACCTCGGTCCGGTTTAAATGGGATGAGAGCAGCGAAGCGGATCTGGAGAATTACCTCATCTATTACGGCACCCTGTCCGGCGAATACTCCGATGAGGTCACCGCTGATGCCGACAGCACCGCCAAGACGGTAACCGGCCTGTCCCGGGCCACCCGGTATTTTTTTACGATTGCCGCCCTTGACGCATCCGGCAATGAATCGGAAAAAGCCGATGAACTGATTGTGGATACCCTGCCGGACAGCCTGGCGCCCAATCCGCCGGAGGCCATATCCGGAGCCCTGGCAGGCGCCGGCGAGTTGAAAGTGACGATTGACTCGGGCAATGAACAAATGGTGGATTTTGCCGGCAATATTGTCTATTATGGTACCGAGTCCGGGGTCTATGATTATCAGCGGGATATCGGCGATGCCGGTGAGGTGACGTTCCAGACGCTGCCGGAGGACCAGGCAACCTGGTTTTTTACCGCATCCGCCTATGATGAATCGGGCAATGAAAGCTCGGAAACGGATGAAATATCGGTTGAAATAGAGGACGTGCAGTTGTTTCTGGATGATACGGGGGATTTTGACGGCGGCTGCTTCATCAGGGCCGCAGGCGGCGATGCCGCCCCTTATCCCGCCGCGGCTGCTGCTGCCGGCCTGGGGGGGGTTATGCTCGGATTCGGGTGGATGCTCAGGAAACGGCGGCTGCCCGGCTTGTTTCTGCTTGCGCTGGTGTTGCTGGTAGGTTTTGCCGCTCCCTCGCGGGCGGAGTCCTGGGAGAGGCCGGGCCTCCATACAACGGGTTTGACAGTCGGCTATTATGTGCCCCAGGATTCTCAATATGATCACTTCTACGGGGATGATTCCTTTCCGGTATCCCTTTTTTTTGACCGCCTGCTGGGCAAATGGGTTTCAATGGAAATCAAGGCCGGATACTGGAAGGATTCGGGGAATCTGCTGACCGTATCCGGCAATCAGACCGGCATAGGATCAGAGATTGAAGTGGTGCCGGCCTCCCTGTCCCTGAAAGTGAACTTTCCGGTGGCGGATTACATCTCCGGCTATTTTGGACTGGGGCCTGACTACTGGTATGTAAGTGAAGACCCGTCCGGCAGTGCCCAAAAAACCGGAGTCAGTGAGTGGGTGGGCGGTTATCACGGAAAAATCGGGGTGATGTTTTATAATACCGATGAACGCTATGAAGGGACGGGAGCGCTTTTGGAAACCGGTTATTCCGTCATTGACCGGTTTGGAGACAACCAAACCGATATCGGCGGATGGATTACCGAGTTTGGCATTTTTTACCAGTTTTGAAGCACTGAATCGGCACACGGAGCAAGGGAGGTGGGTATGAAAGTCGTCTTTGACAAGGCCTTTTACTCCGTTTACACAAGAGATCCGGCGTCTGAAGCCGGCCGCATGGAGGCCATAGTCCATGCGCTGCCTGAATTTGTCACCATTGTTGAGCCCCGGCCGGCGGATTTTGAGCAGATCCACCGGGCCCATTCGAAAATGCATATCAAGGCGGTTGAGGCTGAAGGGCTTTATGATATAGCAGCCCTGGCTGCCGGGGCCGGGATTCAAACCGCGAGGACGGGGCTTGCGGAACCCGCCTTCGGCCTGCTGCGCCCCCCCGGCCACCATGCCTCGGCAGATACGGCCTGGGGGTTTTGTTTTTTCAACAACATGGCCATTGCCCTGCTGGCGCTGAAAGCTGAAGGGCTGATAGAGACCGCTTTTGTGCTCGATTTTGATCTGCATTACGGGGATGGCACGGTCAATATTTTAGGGGACTCAGACTGGGTCGGGATCTTTAATCCTGCCAGCAGCAAAAGGTCCGCTTACATCCAGTCCATCGAGGATGCACTGGCCGCGGTGGATGCGGATATCATCGGGATTTCCGCCGGATTTGACAACCACCGGGAAGACTGGGGCGGGCTTTTGACAACCGCGGACTATCAGCATATCGGGCGCATGGTGCGGCAGACCGCGGAAGCAAACCAGGGGGGCTGTTTTGCCCTCCTTGAAGGCGGATATAATCACTCCGTACTGGGTAAAAATGTTGCGGCTTTGTTGAACGGACTGTCCCGGTAACTAGTGCCAGAACGAAAACCGTCTTTTTCGCCAATATCTGTGTCAGGCTCAAATTTTAATCCTCAGAATACTTCGCGTATGCCTGCGGTTAAAATTTTCGCCTTCCTTGATCTTGACAAAAAATCCTGGTTTTCGTTCGGGCACTGACTATAATTAGCAGGGGACTGAATGCGGAATCCCGGTTTTTCAGTCAGGCCCGTCCAGGTTTTCGGGCGAATGAGCTCACTTGCAGGTACTTGCAGGGAACTGACATGGGGTCAGCTTGCCGCATGGGCCAGTCAATCCGCTGTTGGTGAGGGGCTCCGCATTCAGCAGAAAGGGGCCGTCCACTCGCTGATGACCACCAGCGAAGGCCTTGGCCTGCTGGCCTGGGTGGAGCTGGAGGAACCCTTTGCCGTGCTGGTTGAAATGCCTGAAAATAAGCTGCTTGCCCAATGCACGTGCAATCCTGTGGCCTCCCCGTGCGAACACGCGGTGGCCGTGGTCATTGAATATATCGCGCACCTGAAGCACCATGCGCATGTCCCGGCGGCGGCTCCCAACGACCCGCGTTTTTACCTGATTTGATTCGGGCGCGGGCAATGTTGGTAACCATTTGGAATTTGTTTAAAGCCATTGGGTCAAGGAAACATGAAAATCGGCCTAGGTTATGATGTCCACGCACTGGTTCCCGGCCGGCCCCTGATTCTGGGCGGAATCGCGATTCCTTTTGAAAAGGGCCTTCAGGGGCATTCCGATGCGGACGTTCTCGTTCATGCAGTTTGTGATGCCTTGCTGGGTGCGGCCGCAATGGGGGACATCGGCGAGCACTTTCCGGATCAGGACCCCCGTTATAAGGATGCCGACAGCGTCGGGCTGCTGAAAAAGACCTGGGAGATGGTCAGCCAAGAGTATCCGTCAATCCAGAACCTGGACGCCACTGTTTTTGCCGAGGCCCCGAAACTTGGCCCATACAAGGCGGCCATGCGGGAAAAATTAGCAGAGGCCCTTTGCGTGGCTCCGGCCTGTATTAATATCAAGGCCACCACCATGGAAGGACTTGGATTTATCGGCACCGGCAGCGGCATGGCTGCCATGTGCGTCGTTCTGATTGCTTGACAATTCCGGATAATCAGGGGTAATCCCCTTTTTTTGTTTATGGAGTCTGCCCCAAACAAATCAGGAAGAATTTTGCCATCGTCGCCAGCGGGAGCTGCGGCATCAGAGAATGAGGGAGCCAAAGGAGTTTAAATTTTTTATGACCATCCGCGTTTATAATACACTGAGCCGCCAAAAGGAAGCATTCGAACCCATGACGCCCGGCCGGGTGCGAATGTACGTATGCGGCCCCACCGTATACGATTCCTGTCATATCGGGCATGCCCGCTCCATCGTGGTCTTTGACGTTATCTACCGCTATCTCAAGCTTCGCGGGTATAGCGTGACCTATGCCCGGAACTTCACTGATGTGGACGATAAAATCATCCAACGGGCGGGAGAATTGGGCATTTCGACCAATGCACTGGCGGAGAAATACATCGATGAATTCTATGCTGACATGGATGCTTTAAACGTGCTGCGGCCGGACCTGGAGCCGCGGGCAACAGCGCATATCGAGCCCATTATTGCGGTTGTCGGCCGCTTGATCGAAAAGGGCTATGCATATGAGGCCGGCGGCAATGTGTTCTTTTCAGTTGACAAGTTTGCCGGCTACGGGAAACTGTCCGGCCGCAAACTCTCCGAAATGGAGGCCGGCGCCAGGGTTGAGATTGACAGGCAAAAGCGAAACCCCATGGATTTTGTCCTCTGGAAAGCCTCCAAACCCAATGAACCGGCCTGGGACAGCCCCTGGGGTAAAGGCCGGCCCGGCTGGCATATCGAATGCACCGCCATGAGCGCGGATTACCTCGGCGAAAGCTTTGATATCCATGGCGGGGGAAAGGATCTGATTTTCCCCCATCATGAAAATGAGATTGCCCAGTCAGAGGCAGCATTTGGGAAGCCGTTTGTCAAATACTGGGTTCACAATGGATTCGTTAATATCAATCACGAGAAAATGTCCAAGTCCCTGGGCAATTTTTTGATCATTAAAGATATTTTAAAAAATTATCATCCCGAAGCGGTGCGTCTGTTTCTGCTTTCCAGTCATTACCGCTCACCGGTGGATTTTACCGACCAGGCCATGCGGGAGGCGGCAAGCGGCCTGGATAAGCTCTACACCCTGCTTGAGCGGGTCGTATCCGTGCTTGGCCATTTGCCGGATCCGGAGGGGCCGGATTTTTCCGGCAGCGGCAGCTGGCAGGGTTTCTGCAAGGCCATGGACGATGATTTCAATACCGCCCAGGGCATAGGCGTGCTCTTTGACGCGGTGCGCGATTTAAACCGCCGCCTGGATGCCCGGCCGGAAGACGGGCCGGAGGAAGAAGAAATATCCGAGCGCTGCCGGGAAATTCTGGCTATCGGTAATGTTTTGGGAATCCTGGCGGATGCGCCGGCCGCGTATTTTGAAAAACAGCGGCGCAGTGTCCTGGAAAAAGCCTCCCTGGATACCGAAACCATCGAGAAGCTGGTCAAGGAACGTGAAGATGCCCGCAAGGCAAAGGATTTCAAGAAAGCCGACCGGATCCGGGATCAACTCAAGGAAATGCATATCCAGCTGGAAGACCGCTCTGACGGCACCATCTGGCGGTATGCCCGCTAAGCCGCCAATCCGCCCGTAAGTCTTTTTTGCCCCCGCGCTTTTCAAACGCGTATGATGATTTATATTGGTTTTGTATGACACCATTTAAACTGCAAACTGAAATGATCCCGAAAGGCGATCAGCCAAAGGCTATTGAAACACTGGCAGAAGGCGTCAGGGCCGGCAGACGGCACCAGGTGATGCTGGGCGTGACGGGCTCGGGAAAAACCTTCACCATGGCCAATGTCGTTGAAAAGCTTGGCAAGCCCACCCTGGTGATCGCCCCCAACAAAACCCTGGCCGCCCAGCTCTACAATGAATTCCGGGGACTTTTCCCCGACAATGCGGTCGAGTATTTTGTCAGCTATTACGACTATTACCAGCCGGAAGCCTATATCCCTGTCAGCGACACCTATATCCAAAAGGATTCCTCGATCAATGAGATGATCGATAAAATGCGCCATTCCGCCACGCGATCGGTTTTGTCCAGAAATGATGTGATCGTGGTCGCCAGCGTCTCCTGCATATATGGCCTGGGGGCGCCTGAAGATTATCTCGCCATGCGCCTGCAGCTGCAGGCCGGCATGGAAATGGCAAGGGACAGGCTGCTCTCGGACCTGGTGGGAATCCAGTACGAAAGAAATGACACGGATTTCCACCGGGGGGTGTTCCGGGTGCGGGGCGACCGGGTTGAAATATTTCCTGCCTATGAAGAGGATGCGGCCATCCGGATTGAATTTTTCGGCGACGAGATTGATGCGATCGCGGAGATCGATCCGCTGACCGGCAACACCCTGCTCCCCCTGGATCGGGTGACCATTTACCCGGCCAGTCATTATGTCACCCGCCAGCGAACACGAAAACGGGTGATCGAGGCCATCAAGACCGAATTGAAAGATCGGATCCGGGCGTTTCTGGATGCCGGCAAGCATGTTGAGGCCCAGCGCATCGAGGAGCGGACCCAGTTTGATATCGAGATGATCCATGAGATCGGTTACTGCAACGGGATCGAGAATTATTCGCGCCACCTCACCGCCCGGGCACCCGGCGAACCCCCGCCGACACTGCTGGATTATTTTCCGGAGGATTTCCTGGTCTTTATTGACGAGAGTCACATTACGGTGCCGCAATTGAGCGGGATGTACAACGGAGACCGTTCGCGCAAGCAGACGCTCGTGGAATACGGGTTCCGCCTGCCTTCGGCCCTGGACAACCGGCCGCTGCGTTTTGATGAATTTGAAGCCCGCGTCCCCCAGGTGGTGTATGTGTCTGCGACCCCCGCCCATTACGAGATGGAGAACAGCGGCGAGGCGGTGGTCGAGCAGATCGTCCGCCCCACCGGCCTGATTGATCCGGCCATTGAATTCCGGCCGGCTGAAAACCAGGTGGATGACTTGTTAAATGAGATCCGTCTCCGCATCGAGCGCAATGAGCGCGTGCTGGTCACCACCCTCACCAAGCGGATGGCGGAGGATCTGACCGAATACTATGCGGATCTGGGAATCCGTGTCAGGTACCTGCATTCGGATATCAAGACCCTGGAGCGCATTGACATTATCCAGGACCTCCGGATGGGCGAATTTGATGTGCTGGTGGGGATCAACCTCCTGCGCGAAGGGCTCGATATTCCGGAAGTGGCCATGGTGGCCATTCTGGATGCGGACAAGGAGGGGTTTTTAAGGTCCACCCGCTCCCTGATTCAAACCTGCGGGCGGGCGGCGCGCAATGTAAACGGCACGGTCCTTATGTACGGGGACCGGGTTACGGATTCCATGCGCCGGGCGGCGGATGAAACCACCCGCCGCCGGGAGATACAGGCCGCCTATAATAAAACGCACACCATTACGCCGATGACCATTGCCAAAAAGATCGGCTCCGGATTCGAGCATGTCTACCCCGCCGCGGATTCGGGTGAAACCCCGGTTGAAGAACCCCTGGCCGATTATGCCTCCCTTGAGAGCTTGAATGAAAAAATCCGCGTGTTGGAAAAAGAAATGAACCAGGCCGCAAATGACCTGGCCTTTGAAAAAGCGGCCAAACTAAGGGACCGGATCAATGAGCTCAAAAAACTGATGGTTTTTGATTTCGAAGCCAGTTCCTGACATCCATGGGCAATCCCTCGGCATGAGCGTGAATCTGAAAGAAAAAGCCGCTGCCGCCCCTTCCGGGCCGGGTGTCTATATCATGAAAAACTCCCGGCAGCGCATCATCTATGTGGGAAAAGCGGCCAACCTCAAAAACCGCCTGGCCTCTTATTTCGGCAGCCGCAACCAGATGGACATCAAAACCGGTGTCCTGGTGGCCCACATTGCTTCTTTTGAAACCATTCAGACAAGCTCTGAGAAAGAGGCCTTGATTCTGGAATCCAATCTCATCAAGAAGCATCGGCCCCGTTATAATGTCATACTAAAGGATGACAAGCGTTACCCTTCTCTGCGGCTGGACATGAAAAGCGACTTTCCCTGCCTGCAGGTTGTCCGTAAAATTCGAAATGACGGGGCGGTTTACTTTGGTCCGTTTTCCTCTCCCGGGGCCGTTCGCCAGACCCTGAAGCTGATCCACAAAACCTTCAAGCTGAGAAAATGTGTTTCCTCCCGGGTCAAGACCCGGTCCCGGCCCTGCCTTTACCACCAGATGGACCTGTGCCCGGGCCCCTGCTGCAAACCGGTCAACCGGGCGGATTACAATGATATCGTCAATGAGGTCCGCCTGTTTTTAAACGGCCGCACGACCGAGCTGACCGGGAAAATCAAAAATGAGATGAGCGCGGCGGCCGGGCGCCAGGAATTTGAAAAAGCGGCGATGCTGCGCGACAAGCTGTATGCCATAGAAAAGACGGTTGAAAAGCAGGTTGTGGTTACCACCGATTTTGTCGATCGCGACGTCATCGGCGTGGCCAGTGAACCTCCGTATTCCCAGCTGTGGGTTATGTTCGTGCGCAATGGATTCATGCAGGGGGCCAAGGAGTTCCACGTCAACGATGAAACAGCCACCGAAACCGAGATCATTGCGGCTTTTATCAAACAGCACTATGAATCTGCGCCCGATATCCCGGAAGAAATTTTAATTCCCCGGGTTCATGCGGATGATGAACTCTATGCCCAATGGCTGACCCACCGGAAAGGCAAAAAAGTACGTGTGCTTAACCCGAAACGGGGGGACAAGCGCCGCCTGATCCACATGGCTGATGAAAACGCCCGGACCCGTCTTGCCGGCCGGGTCGAGGCTGAAATGGCCAATCAGTCCCTGCTGGAGGCTGTCCGGCAGAGGCTCGGACTGGATCGGCTGCCAAAGCGCATCGAGTGTTTTGACAATTCCGGGATATCCGGGCAAGAGTTGGTGGCCGGCATGGTGGTATACGAGGACGGCGTCCCGAATAAATCCGAATACCGCCGCTACATTATCCGGAATGTGGATCTGGCCGATGATTACGCCTGCATGGCCGAGGCGCTGGGGCGCCGGTTCCATCAACGGAAGCGGGACTCCGGCCCGCTGCCGGATCTCCTGGTCGTGGACGGGGGGAAGGGGCAGTTAAACATCGCTGTTTCGGTCCTTGATAAAGCAGGGCTGAAAGGGGAGTTCAATGTGGTCGGGATTGCCAAGGCCGATACGGAAAGAGGAGAAACAGAGGACAAGATTTACACGCCGGGCCGGCGGAATCCCTTAAACCTGGGCGCCCACAAGGAGGTGCGCCATTTTATTGAACGCATTCGGGATGAAGCCCACCGCCATGTCATCAGCTATCATCGGCAGAAACGGACAAAAACCGCCCTGCGCTCCCGGCTGGATGGTGTCCGGGGGATTGGCGAAAAGCGCCGAACCGAATTGCTCAAGCACTTTAAAAGTATACAGAAAATCAAGGAGGCGTCTGTCGAGGAACTTGCCGGGCTGCCCGGCATGAATCGGCGGGCCGCCGAGAACGTGCGGAAGATGCTCAATGCCGATGAATGACAGGGTTGGTTCCGAAGCGGGAAAAACCTCCCGCATCCGTGGTGGCGGCCGGCCTGCCTCCCGGCTTTGAGACCGAAAGGCAGGCCGGTTTTTCAGGTATGGAAGCCTTACATCAGCTGCCGGATCTCTTCCATCAGGTTCTTTACGGCATCCGCTGAAGCGTTGAGATGGGTTCTTTCCGTATCGCTCAGTTCGATTTCAATGATATCCTCAATGCCCCTGGCGCCGAGCTTGACCGGCACACCCATGAAAATGTCCGAAATGTCATACTCCCCCTTAAGATAGGCCGCGCAGGGAAGGATTTTCTTTTTGTCCTTGAGGATCGCCTCTGCCATTTCAGCTGCCGCCGAGGCCGGGGCGTAAAAAGCGCTGCCGGTTTTTAGCAGGCTGACGATTTCGCCGCCGCCTTTGCGGGTCCGGTCCACCAGGGCCTCGATCCGCTCTTCTGAAAGCAGCTCTGTTATGGGGATACCGGCAACGGTTGAAAAACGCGGCAGGGGAACCATGGTGTCCCCGTGACCGCCTAAAACGAAGGCATGCGTGTTTTCCACGGAGACGTTGAGCTCCATTGCGATAAAGGTCCGGAACCGTGCTGAATCAAGAACCCCCGCCATCCCGATGACACGCTCTTTGGGGAAACCGCTTGTTTCCATGGCCACATGGCACATGGCATCCAGGGGATTGCTGACAATGATCAGGATGCTTTCCGGGGAATGCCGGGCCGCCTCGGCGGAAACGGATTTCATGATGTTGGTGTTGGTCTTTAAGAGGTCGTCCCGGCTCATTCCCGGCTTTCGGGGGATGCCCGCGGTGATGATCACGATATCCGATCCGGCCGAGGCCTCGTAGGTATTGCTGCCCTCCACGCTTGCGTCATGTTTCTCGATCGGCGCGGCTTCCCTGAGATCCAGCGCTTTTCCCTGCGGCAGGCCCTCGGCGATATCAATCAAGACCACATCGCAGAGTTCTTTTTCCGCAAGCCGCTGGGCGGTTGTGGCCCCGACATTTCCCGCTCCGATGACCGTAACTTTTTTATCCATGGTAAGCTCCCTTTCCTGCTGTAATTTTAAGCAAACGGCCCTCAAATGAAATTATATTCAGAATTCCCTTTACGCTATTGCCAAACCCACTTGGTGTCAATAAAAATCTGTATGCCGCAGATGGGCCTATCATTCTTGATTTATTGCATTTTTGGTGAATTTTCTTGACAATTCAGCACTTAGAAGGGTATCAGGAAAGAAAGAAAACTTGCCTGACCTGCGAATGCCCGAACCACTGCCCTCGCACCCGGTTCCGCCGAAACCGTAAACACCGGAACCTTAAACACCGGAGCATAAACACCGGCGCATAAACACCGGAACCGTAAATAACAGGTAATGCACCTGTCATGTGGATGTAACCCGGATAAGGTAGAACAAGTGCCAGCTGTCATCGAAGCCATCGTTCGAAAGGGCCGTGCCGGCAGCCGTAATTACCGGTTTACCCGGTCCTTTACAATCGGCCGGGCCGAAGCCTGCGACATTCAGATACTTGAAGAGGATGTCAGCAGAAAACACGCCCGCGTGGATTTTAAGGACGGGCAATGGTGGATACACGATCTCGGCAGCAGCAATGGCATCTGGATCAATGGCCGGCAGGTTGCAGACCAGGTGATTGCGGACAACTCGGAAATCGCGTTCAGCCCGGAGGGTTCGGCGATTTGTTTCCGCCTGCCCGAAACACCCGCCAGGCAGGCTGACGCCCCGAAGCAGCCGGAATCGGTGGCACACTACGCCCGTCATTATTTTGGTGATGCCGAAGAACAGGGCATTGGCGAGCGCACCCGGATGGTGCGGCAGGCTTTTGACGGCATCCGGCGAAAGCAGAGACGCACCTTTTTTTGGGTAATTGCCGTTTCCGCCTGCATTTGCCTTTTGAGCGGGACTTATGCAGTTGTCAAGCATCTTCAGCTGCAGCAGCAGAAAAAACTGGCAAAGGAGATTTTCTATACAATGAAATCCCTTGAGCTGGAATTTGCCGAGGTATTGGCGCTGGCCCGGCAGAGCAGGGACCAGCAGGTAAAGCAGACAGTTGCCCGGTTTAAAGCCAAGTACCAGTCCCTGGAAGAGAATTATGATCGCTTCGTCGATTCCCTGAATATCTATGGCAAATCCGTGAGCGAGAAAGAAAAACTGATACTTCAGATGGCAAGGGCCTTTGGTGAATGTGAAATCAACATGCCCGGCGAGTTTAAAAAAGAGGTCCTCAATTATATCCGGAAATGGCAGACCACGCCGCGTTTGGCAAACGCTGTCCTTCGCGCGCAGAAACACGGGTATGTCCCGACCATTGTAGGGGCCATGAAGCGCTATGATCTGCCGCCCGAATTCTTTTATCTCGGACTCCAGGAAAGCAACTTTGATGTCAATGCCTGCGGCCCTCCAACCCGCTTCGGCATTGCCAAGGGCATGTGGCAGTTTATACCCGCCACGGCCCGGGAATACGGCCTTAATCTCGGCCCCCTGGTAAATGCCCCCGAGCCGGACCGCCTGGATGAGCGCCATGATTTTGAAAAGTCCACCAAGGCGGCGGCCAGCTATCTCCGGCACATTTATGACACCGAAGCCCAGGCCTCCGCGCTTCTCGTGGTCGCCTCTTACAACTGGGGGCAAACCCGGGTCAACCGGCTGATCCAAAAAATGCCGGAGCGCCCGGAAGAGCGAAATTTCTGGAACCTTTTGAAAAACAATCGCGAGAAAATCCCCGGGCAGACTTACGACTATGTTTTCTATATTTTTTCAGCCGCGGTTATCGGTCAAAACCCGGCTTTGTTCGGGTTCGGTTTTGAAGACCCCCTGGCCCTGGCGGGGAGCTGAGGGTGCCGGCGGCCTGGGAAAAAGTGCCGGAATAGACTGTGCCGGGTCCCATCCGTTTTTAACTTTACAGAAAAGCGGCTTTGCCGTTAGATTGTGGCCATGCTGAAAAATCCAAAAATCCCCAAGCGGATTACCATGATTCTGGTATACGGCCGGCCGCCTTTGGTATTTGCCGCCATGATATGCGGGATCGGCGTCATGCTCACGCGCCACCCGCTGCTGTACACGGCCGGCGCCCTGCTTTTGTTCACTTCCATGATGTTTGATCTGGTTGACGGGTGGTTTGCCGCCCGCTTCAGCCATGACACCAATTTCGCCCAGCTGGCCGACCGGATCATGGACCGGATTGTTTATTCCATTGTTTTTCCCCTGGTGGCGGCCGGCATGATGTGGCGGCTGGTATATGAGGTGCCGGACTATAGCCGGCTTGAGCTGCTCCACGCCATATTTGTCATGATCGTGTGCATCACGGTTCTGGTAAGGGATAATTTTGCCCGGTTTATGCGGGATTTTGCCTTGCGATTTGGCCAGGAGCCCGCGCTGCAGGAACTTAACCGCCTGCGAACCATTGTTGCCGCGCCATTGGGCCTCTTGCTATATGTTCATGCCTTCTATCTTCCCGCTGTGGATGCGGACTTTATTTTCTACGAGACCTTCACCTGGCTGGGCACCCTGCCGGTGCGCCACCTGTTCGTGATCGAGATCCTTTTTCTTATCATCAATTTCGGCTCCATCGCCGGCTACTGCCGGAAATACGGCAATTACTGCCTGGACGAGCTGTGCGGGGACGATGAGCGGCTCAGGCGCCGGGTTCTTGCGATATTTCCCAATGCCCTGACCGTGATGAATGCCATGATGGGCATGCTGGCGGTCTTTTTCGCCCATCAGGGAAAAGTGACGGAATCGTATCTGCTGCTTATCGGGGCCGCGATTTTTGACAAGCTCGATGGTGCCATGGCCCGGAAGCTGGGGCTGACCGAACCGCTTCCAGGAACCTCGCACATGCGGCATGTGACCCTGGGCGGCATTCTTGACGATATTGCCGACGGTGTCAGTTTCTGCATCGCCCCGGCCTGGATTTTCTATATCTGCCTGGTCCGCTATCCGGACTCGGGACTGATCGGCATGTCCCCGGCGCTACCCGCTTTGGTTTATGCCGGGGCCGGTTTTGCCCGGCTGTTTTATTTCACCCTGGACCGCAATCCCGTCCCCGGGTTTTTCAAGGGCATGCCCACCCCCGCGGCTGCTTTGCTGGTAACCGCCCCTTTGCTCATATTAACCCGAACACCTGTTGCCGGAACCGAATGGGGCGGCATGATGACGATTTTTTCATTCGGCCTGATGTTTTTCACCGCCTTGCTGATGAATCTGTACCCGGTGAAATACCTTCACATCGGCCGTTTCATGGATCGCAACCCCTGGTTCACCTGGGTTAACCTGGGCTTGATGCTGATTTTTGTCTTCACTCCCTATTTCGGATATCTTGTGCTTTTCCAGATGATCCTCTATGCCTTCTCCCCCATTGTGACCTCCTGGCGGCTTCCCTCGCGGAAAAGGGCCATGGATTCAAGGAAAGGATGATTCATCGTCCAGGCACCAATCGCGAAGATTGGTACGGCGGAGAAGGGCGATTCAGCGGAATGCGCCCTTCATATTTTCAGGTCGAGAGGAATGATGGTCTCGAAAAAAGTCGATTTGAGATGGCAAAGTAAAAAGTTCAAGCCCATTTAAGATCCGGGGGCGTCGCCAATCCCGAGGAATGCAGCGTAAATAAAGTACGTGAAATTCCGATGGGATGCAGCGCAACGCAGATATTGGCTTTTTACGAAGCCATCAATTTTTGCATAATTCTGTGGACATGTTTTCAATCTCCTTGGCGGACCCCGCTCGCAGGGCTGAGTAAGGCTCTCGTAACTATCGTAGGGCGGACCAAGCGCAGCGTGTCCGCCTTCAAAATGGCGTGTACACCTTGCTTTGATGTATACTTGATTTTGAAAATATTAGTAAGTAACATCAGGGCTTAAGTTTTGGGGGTTAGGTTTTTGGTTAAGGAAATCAAACCGTTGTGGATTAAGAGTAAGATTAAGAGTAAGATTAAGATGGATGCGCGTTGTTTTCTGAAAGAGTAGCGCGCCGGCGGCATAAACCGCTTTTTACGGAGCCATCAGGATTTTTTGGAGGATAATCTTGCTGATCATATAGGTCGGCTTGATCCCTTCCGCCCCCATGCTTCCGGAGGCCAGTGTCTGACCGCTTTTCAAGGGGTTATCCGAAGCATAGTAGGCATACCGGATTTTGATGTTTTTTGAAACATGCCCCCGGATGATGGCCGCGTTGATGGCGCGCTGATAATGGCCGCCTTCCATCTCAAGCCCCACCGCCCTCCAGCTCGAATCCTGGAATTTCTTCAGCACATAGCGGTTCTGCAGGGATGTCCCGAGTACGGTAATGATCGGGCCGGTATACACGTTGACCGATTCATCGAACTTGGATGCCTCAAGATCGTTGTCAATTATGTAATTGTGAGGCGTCCCCTCCAGGACATGGGCATTGGCCAGCATGATATCGCCCTTGTCGCCGGGAAGTATGCCGGCTTTGCCGATAATGGAGATGGATCGGGTGTTTAACATAAGGGTGCCGCCGTTTCCCTTCCATGGATACAGCAGCTCATCCATGAGCTCAAACGCCTGTTCCCCGAAGGCATAATCCATTACCAGAATAACCGGTTTCTCGGATTCTTCGGGAGACGTTCGGAGCGCGATGTCCGGGTGCATGGCAATGGATTGGATCTCGCGGGTATCAATCAGTTGACAATCGATCTGGGAACCGCTGGTGTCGGGAATCATGTGGCATCCGTGCCTGGCGGCAAAGGCCTTGAGGGAATCGCCCTTGTCCCTGATTTCCTGGATCATTTCATAGAGGCTGCGCTCAGCCGGCGGATCCGATTCCTCCTTGAATGCGGCGTATCCGTAAATCAGGTTTATCATGCTGTGCAGGTTGGCGCTGATAATGTGGAGGGGGCGGTCCTGGAGGCCCAGGGAGCAGATGGTCTCCTTGATCTTGGCCGCCCACTGCCTGGCATGCGTGCGGTTTAGGATCCAGTTGTTAAGCGATGGGGTGAAATGGATGGCGATGGCGTTGGCGATTTCGCATTCCCCGTCCACGCATCTTCCCAGGCTATGGATAATATTGAAAAGTCCGTTGTTGCTGTCATGGGAGCGGCGGCTTTCCTCAAGGACTTCATAGGTTTTTTTGGTGTCGTCAAAGGTTCGGCCAAGCAGCAGGCTCAGGTTCCAGAGGGCCTGGTCCAGTTCCCCGCTGCAAAGGTCGTCGAGGCAGTCCAGCTGGTTTTCCAGCCGCTCCCATTCAGTGGTGATTTTCCCGTAGTCGTCGCGCATTTTGTTGTGTATTTTTTTGGCTTCGATATAGAGAAACGTCATATGGGTCAGAATGTCATAGATTTCACTGTGCCCCCGGGTGATGACGAAGCTCATCTCCGTGTCGCTGATCCGGTAGGAGACCCGGCGGCGTTTGAGGGGCTGGATCTTTTCAAAGGAAGCTCCCTGGTAATCTTCACGCGCCGTCATCACAATCCTGTGGCAGGCTTCAATGCCTTTGGGCAGTCGATCGATGATATACTCCAGACCCTTTAGCTCGATGCTGCGGTTGTCATTCATGGCGCCATAGATTTCCGGGCTCAGGGAGCGAAGGGCTGTCTCCAGCGTATTGCCGGTGCGGCCGCCCATGCGGTAGTAACCGCGAAGCAGCGCGGCATCCGCGATGGTTTTAAACGTCCGGATCGCCATGCGGGATTGATCGGCAAGAGAAAATTCATCCATAAAGACTCCGTTTTCTGATTTTAATACGAAAAATGGGTTAGCGGGTCCAAGGTAATAAAAAAAACAAAAATTGGCAATGCTGTGTTTGGGTTTGACAGGAGGGCGTGCCGCGCTCTATTGTTGAAAACAGGTTGTATTCAACATAGAGTACGTGAAATTCCGTTGGGACGGAAGCGCAACGCAGATATTGGAATTCCAAGGAACTCCAGGGCTGAAGTTTTAGGTTAAGGAAATCAAACCGTTCTGGAGTATGAGTAAGATTAAGAGTAAGAGTAAGAGTAAGATTAAGAGTAAGAGTTAGATGGATACAAGTTACTTTCTGCAAGAATACCGCACCGGCGGCATAAA
>CAZNSO010000021.1:0-45405 GCA_964575805.1 uncultured Desulfobacteraceae bacterium | reverse complement strand
ACTTTCAATCAACAACAAATACGGCAGTCTGCCTTATAACTGAAAGTCTTTTCACGCAGGAAATCCCTCATCAATAAGAGCAATGAGGAGACCTGACCCCTTTTCCTTCTCATATGGATTATTTTAAAATACCAACAAAACATCCGCCGCCTGAACCGCCGCCGTCATCATCCGAATCGCCGCCTGAACCGTTCGAATCACAGGCACCGACCCGCGGTGCTCCGGGATTGTCATTGACATACATTTTATCGTTTTCAATAACAACATGGTCATCACCAAACGGAACCCCGTCCTCAGCAAACCCGGCATCCCAGTTTTCATCCTTTACCACGCTGACGCTGAACGCTCCGGTTGAATTGTCATGGGTGTACGTTCCATACTCAACCCCTTCAACCTCGGAACTGTCATAAACGACATATTTGCCGTTTTCATAAAAAACACAGGCACCGAATTCATTGGGAAAATGATCCCAGGCCCCGACGATGGGAGAGTTTGCACTGCAAAGGCGGGGATGCGAATATCTCTCTCCGTCATATTCGATAAACATCAATGTGTCTTCGTCAACATAGATGGTATCCCCCATGGGGACTCCGTTGTCAGCAAGTCCGGCAGCACCGTTTTCATCTTTGACAACATTAAGAGTCAATTCTCCGGTTGAATTGTCGTGTGTATAAGTTCCATACTCAACACCTTCAACTTCAGAGCTGTCATAAACGAGGTACTGCCCGTTTTCATAAAAAACCGCGCAGCCGTATTCATTAGTGTCAGAAAAAGCATCCCAGGCCCCGACAATGGATGAACCAGATGAACCAGTCGATTCTGAATCCATCGGGATTCTGTAATAGGTAATTCCGCGGGCATAGTTCATGCCGGCATAACTATAGGCCCGGGTCTCAAGCCGTAAATACAGTGAAGTGCTTGACGTCATATCTTTGAGCCTGGACACGATATCCGCCGGTATCGTCAATGAGCGGCTTGAATTCGGCTGTTCGACAAAAAGCAGATCCTCATAGTTATCACCATCCATAAACCAAAACATAAATTCTTCAAAATCGCCATCGGGAATCGTCCATGAGAGGTTCAGGCTGCCATCCTGGTTCCACAGGTGATTAATAGTCTCTTTGGACACAGTTGGCAGGTGCACTTCGCCTGGAAAATATAAGGGATAACTTATATTTTCTCCTTCACTGGTTGTAGCATTGAAGGTGTAATTCCCCTGGGGCAGATAAGTATCCCGAGGAAAGGTTATTTCGTAGCCCATATAATGATAAAGGCCGTCGTCGTATTCGACTCGGTTATTCGATTCATTCCATCTGCCAAACAAATACGCGTCCTCCCACGATCTCACACCAATTTCCAATGCATCACCGTTACTATCGAGCAGGGAGATCTGCTCGATGCAATCAGATGTCAGGGGGTGGCCGTCTTGAGAAAACTCAAACCACCCGGCATAACGATCCTGACCGGATTCCGGGCTATAATTCTGGTATTGAATATAGGCAAAATCCATTGAAATATCGGCAGGAAGCCCTTCTTCACCGCTGGAACCGCCGCCGTTATTATCATCATCTTCCCCTGAGGCCAAATTAATAGCAATCGTATTCAGGCTGGAAAATTCAAACCGCAGTTCATTTTCATCTTCATGCGGGTAATCTTCACCTTCGGCCTGCACACTTAATAAATAGATTTCGGGTTCAAAATCAAAATTTATGTCAATTCTATGGGGGCCGGGATTTGTTTCGTAAATATTGCTCGTGCTCCAATCCGCCCAGAGCCAAAACTCATATTCCCGGACATCCGGCACAGTATACCAAGTCAATGTTGCCGGCTGAGAGGATGCGTCAACTGTAAGCGGAGTAAATTCAGGAAAATAATTTTCTGTATAATTTTCAAGGGTGTAATTAAATGTATCAGTTGAACCATCTGTCCATCTTACACGCAGGCTATAGGTGCCGGAGGAAAAATCCCGCTGCAATTCATTGATATCATAGTAGACGAATTCCTGGGTCTCCCATTCACCATCACCCGGCACAAAATTGAAATTCTTGCCAGTGGGCGTGGTCAATGTTATGGAATTAAACGCTTTGCCCTCTGGTTCTGCCCAGATCCAAGCCTCAAACACATAGTCATATCCGCGGTTTGCCGCTTCTATGTATTTATTGATATGCTCAGCATGCTGGGGTAGCCTTTCCTTTTGGGCTTGATATTCTTCAGCGCTGGCAACCGCTACCTTGCTCAATTCAACCTCACATTCCATTTCGGTGGCTGCCAAAGCGATATGCGGTAAAAAAAGCAGGCCGGTAACTGTTACAAGCAGAATCATAAAAAATATTTTAACCTTTGCTGACATACTTTCTCCTTCTTTTAATTGGTTTTGATAATGGATGTCTCAGTTTCTATACAGATGGGGCCTGACAATTCACTGACAGAAAAGAAAAAGGCGGGTTTTTTATCTGAAACTGTTGTTCAGGATTATTATGAGGCAATTCAAGGAGTTGACAGCAGATTTCGGTATAATTGATACAGGTCATTGCCCGGGCTTATATTGAGTTCTTTTTGCAGGATGTCCCGGCACTGAAGATACGTTTTCACTGCTTTGGGCCGGTTGCCGCGGGCTGCACGGCATTGCATTAAAAGAAGGTATGCTTGTTCCTCCAGGGGATCCCGGGAAAGAAGCGTTTGCAGCAGGTTTTCGCAGCCCGTATATTGCCGGCGAAGCAAATACTGACCGGCCAGTTCGAAAAGGAGTTTGTCATACTGCTCCGAATAGCGCCGTCTGTAGGATTCGGCCCATTCATAATAGGGAAATCCTGAAAGAAAATCGCCGTTATATAGATCGTATGCGTCCTTACAGGTATTGAAGGCTTTGTAGTGATCTCCCTTTTTTTTATAATACCGGCCCGCGCTCAGCAGCCTGTCAAATTCAAATGCATCCACATGCGAATTGCCGGGAAGCATAAACACATATATCCCTTTTTCAGACTTGATGTATTTTGACATCCTTTTCGGCGGGATCCCGGGTTCAAGGATGCGGCGAAGGCTGGATACCAGGGTCTGGATGTGTGCGGCGGCGCGTTCAGGATCACGGTCTGGCATAAACACATCAATTAATTTTTCCAGGGTTACCGGTTTGTCTTTATGTATAAGAAAATAAAGAAAAATGCTGATTGCCATCTTTCTTTTCCAGTCCCCGGGCTGCACCTGCCGTTCACCGATTTTCAGCATGAAGGTCCCAAGGGTTTGCACTGTCAAAGGAAGGGGGGGAAGACTGCGGAGTATATTTACTGCTGCTTTGGCGCTCCTGCGGACCTCCGGATTTTTGTCCCGGGTGCTTGGAAGAATTTTTTTTTCCGCACTGCGGCATGCATTTCCGGCCAGGGCATTGAGGATACAGACTTTCTTTTCGGGTCGTGCGGTTTTTAAAAGCTCACAGAGAGCATCACAGCCCTTTGGGGCCAGGCGGATCAGGATATTGGCTATAAAATCAAAATTTTTTTCCTGGTTTAATAAAACAGGACAAAGTTTTGCTGCAGCTTCCGGCTCTTTGTAAAGAAAGAGGAAGTCATAATAATGTTCTTTGGCTGTATCAACCGCTTTTTCCAGCCATGTGGCAGCCTTTGTCTTCCGGTCCTGCTCGTTATGCAAAAAGGCGAGCAAAAGCCGGGTATGAGCCTTGAAATAAGGGGTGTCAATGGGTTTGAGAAGGGCATCCAGATCTTCCAGCAATTGTTTTGCGGTTTCAGGTTCTCCGACCCTGGCAAGCCGCGGCGCAAGAAATGTATAAACAACATAAATATCAGGAAATTTTTCTTCCCGGCGAACCTTTTTAATGGCTGTATCCGCGTAATGCAGAAATCGGGGGGTATTTCCGTCCTCTATGGCAAGTCCCGCCCTGGCGAGGTAAAAAAGATATTCCTTCCAGATACCGGCCCTTGCGCGGACCGGCGGTATGGGCTGTTTTGCAATATTTTTGCAGGACATTTCCAGGGCCTGTTTTGCTGTGTCCAGCCGGCCTGAATCGATCGAATTAACAGCTTTAAGCAGTAAAAGGGGGTTTACGCCAAAAATCTGATTGGTTTCTTTGCAGTCTGAAACAGCTGTGGAAACAGCGTCGCTGCACTGACCAAAAAAGCCTTGTATGTATTTTATTGCCGCCAGGTAGCCCGACGTGCGTGCATGAAGGCCCGGGGCGCTTTTTTTCATGTCATTCAGGGCGTTTTGCACAGTCTGATCCATTTCCCGGATGCGGCCGTGCAAAAGCGCGTTATTAATGATTCTGACCGTATGGATGTTTACAGCTGCCCGGGAATCTTCCCGCACGATTCGAAGGTTCTGGAGCTGTTTCCATACAACCGAGGCCTGCTCCATGCGGCCCGCCTGGCTTATGGCAAGGGCGAGCAGACACAGGATTTCCGGCCGGGCCAGATGGTCTGCGGGAATTTTTCGTTCCCATTTTTTATAAAACGACTCCAGGTTTCCGCATTCCCCCAAAGCGTAATAAATGCCCGCAATCAGCCGTATGCCCGGGACCAGTATATGAGGATAGCCCTCTTTTTCAGCCAGGCTCAGCGCCTTTTGCAAGCAGCTCATGGAATGGCGCCAGTCCCCGAGCAGAAACAATGCCCAGCCCTGGACCAGAAAAAGTATGGGCGTATCATTGGTGTAATCGCAAGGAAAGGAATCAATAACCTGGTTCATGCGCAGGGCCGTGGTGCCGGAAACCAAGTGTTTGAGATTCTGTTCAAGAACGGAAGCCGCCTTGTCATAGATATGCCCCCTCAGGTAATGATCAATTGCTTCAAGCGGCAGGCACCGGGATGCAAAATAAAGTCCGGCCACTTCATGGAGTTTGGACAATTCCTCAGGCGGTATGCTTTCTTTCAACAGGTTGCGGAAAAAACCGCGAAACATGCCATTATGGCTGTAGCAAAAATCAGAAGATTCCTTTATGTGCAGGAGCAGGCCCTTTTCAAAGAGGTTTTCCATTTTCTGGCCGGCGTTTTTTTCTTCAAGGATTTCTCCGCACATTTCCTCATCGAATTTCTCAAAAATAGCGGTATGCATTAAAAAATGCTTTTCATCCGCAGGCAGCTCTTTAATCACTTCAGTTGCCAGATAATTCATGAAATCATGATTTGCCGGCAGTTCCATATTGCCGGCATCCGCATACAGATTTTGCCAGCTTAAATACTGCGCCATCAAATGGACGCCCAGGGGCCACCCTCCGCACATATTTTTGATTTCCCGGGTCTGCTGCCGGGAAATATCCGCGAAATAACGCTCGCTGAACAACTGCCGGATCTCTTCTGCTGTAAATTGAAGTTCAGTGTGTTTTATGAGCCCTATTTCATCGTGCAGAAGATGCCGGGATAAACCAGATCCCGGATGATTCCTGCCGGACAGAAGCAGAAAGACGTTTGAAGGCCGCTTTTGTATCAAAAAAGCCAGAAGGTTTGAAAATTCAATGGAGTGCCGTGCCGCATGACAGTCATCAAGGGCCAGGACAAAGGTGTTGCGGCATTCGCTGCTTATTGCGGTAAGGATGTCTGCACATTCGGACTGCCAGGTAATGGCGGAATCATTGCTGCTGCAGGTATGGCCGATGCGTTGACGGGCGTTCGGAGATGTGTAAGGAATCCTGCGCGACAGGGATGTGAGCATGACACCCGGGTCCCGGTCCGCACTTGTCACAGTATACCGGAAATACCCATGGAATCCGGAATTTAGAAACTGGTCAATAAGGGTGGATTTTCCAAACCCTGCCGGGGCGTTGATAAAAACGACGCCATAACGACTCAACTTCCGGCTCAGTTCTGATATAAGCCGGGGGCGATGGATGCTCAGCTTCAACGATCCCATGGGCAGAGATTTATAGGGCATTTTCAACGAATTATCAAGCAAAACCGGCCATCCGGTTGGCCCGCTTTTATTCGGGGGCCCCCGGTACCCCAACTCCCGGTTCAGACATTTTCTTGACAAATCCAATTTATATTGTACAATTGTCTATATTGCTCATCAGGGAGAACTTATGGACGTTGTTATTGATACATCAGCACTGGTTGCCACAATTCTCGGTGAGCCGGAAAAAGATCAAATTGTCCGCTTGACATACGGACATACACTTATCGGCCCCGGTTCCATTCCCTGGGAAATGGGCAATGCGTTTTCGGCAATGTTTAAACGGGGGCGATTAAATCTTGAAGAAGTACAGGAAGGGCTTGCGATTTTTCAAGGCATACCGATCCGGTACATAAGCCCTGATTTTACCAATGTCCTCACACTGTCTCATAAAAATCATATATATGCTTATGATGCTTATATCCTCGATTGCGCCATCAGGCATAAAGCACCTTTGCTGAGCCTGGATCGTCAATTGATGAAAACTGCCAGGGCGTCCAATGTCCCGGTTTTGGAGGTATAAAATGCAAGTGTTTACTTATTCCGAAGCAAGACAAAAATTAGCCGAGGTCCTGGAACAGGCTGACTCGACAGGCAAAGTCCTTATTCGCAGGAAAAACGGCAGAACCTACTCCCTGGTTCCGGAAAATTCGACCTCATCCCCATTAAATGTAGCGTCCGTTGAAGCCGATATTTCGACTCAGGAAATCGTGGACATCATTCGGGAAGGAAGAGAACGAGACAGAGCAAACCGTTCCTCCTGACCCTCATCCGCTCACGCAACACCCCTGATTTTAAAAAGGAGCAGGAAAATGCCTGAAAAAGAAAAGCCCAAAAACTACCAGGTAATGGAGTCTGAACACCCCAGATTGATGAAGGCGGTTTCTGAGCTTGGGCAGGCGGCCCGTGCGGAAGGCCCCCTGGAGGAAAAAACGGTGGAATTGATACAGATGGCGGCTGCTGCGGCCCTCAGACTTGAAGGGGCCGTTCACAGCCATGCCCGCCGGGCCTTAAAAGCAGGGGCAAGCCGGGAGGAAATCCATCACGCCCTGCTGGTGCTGACTTCCACCATGGGTTTTCCCTCGGTTGCCGCTGCCATGAGCTGGGCGCGGGATATAACGGATTAGCGCGGGGACTTTCCAATTCGGCCGCCACGCCGGCTATCTGGCTCTTCGCGCACGTTTTTTACCGTCATCGCCAGCGACGCTGGAAATTCCTGCTTGAAAGGTCAGGCGGCCCGGAAAAACGCGCATCCGCAGACAAGTGTAAATAGTGAGGTGATGGATTATATGGGCATTCAGCACGGCACCAGGCGTCCGGCCGTTTTTCTGGACCGGGACGGTACCCTTATCGAGGACCGGGGTCACCTCTCCCGGCCTTCGCAGGTGACTTTTTTTGAGGGAACCGTTTCCGCCCTGCGCCGTTTACAAGAGCGTTTCGAGCTGTTTATCGTTACCAATCAGTCCGGTGTTGCCAGGGGGATCCTGACGCTTCAGGATGTCGGGCGCGTCAATGAGCATGTCGTGTCTTACCTGGCCGAATGCGGTATCCGGATCGTCGCTACCTACGTCTGTCCCCATGATTCCCTGGACGGCTGCGAATGCATCAAACCGAAGCCGTATTTTCTCAGAAAGGCGGAAAGGGAGCACGGGATTGATCTTTCCCGGTCGTTTGCGGTAGGGGACCATCCCCATGACGTAGCCTTTGCGGAAAATGCCGGTGCACGCGGGATTTACGTCCTGAGCGGCCATGGGATGAAACACCGCCGGGAACTTTGGGAGGAGGCCCTGATTGCGGCCGGGATAGAGGAGGCCGCCGATATCATTTGCGGGAATGCCCCAGGGGACATCTGATGCTTTTTGGGGGAACGTTTCCCGCTCCATGTGGATTACTTTATCTTTTCGGGAGGTTGGTGTGAAGGAGGTTTTCGGGCCCCGTGCGGCACATGTCTGCCCCTGGTGGCTGGCATATACATTTGACAACCCGCTGCGGCGGATGATCCATCCGGCGGAGAAGATTCTTGGACCGTATGTTTCGGAAGGAATGACGGCCCTGGATATCGGCTGTGGCTTCGGGCATTTCACCATTGGAATGGCCAGGCGGGTCAAGGATGCCGGTCGGGTCATCGCCCTGGATGTCCAGGAGAAGATGCTTGAGAAAACAATGGCCAGGGCAGAAAAGAATGGGCTTTCTCATATTGTCCGGCCGCATCTGGCCGGGGCTGCGGATCTGAAGTTGACAGAACCGGTTGATTTTGCCCTGGCCGCCAATGTCCTGCATGAAATGACCGATTTGCCCGGGCTCCTCCGGCAAATCGCCGCACTTCTCAAACCGGGCTGCTGCTTCTACATCATGGAGCCGGCGGGACACGTCCGGGCCGACAGGTTTGCAGCGGAAATCGATCTTTGCCATTCCGCCGGCCTGATTGTCTGCGAGCGGCCGAAAGTTTTCCATGAGCACTGTGCGCTCCTTCGCCGGAAGGATGGGGAAGCGGGGAAGTGAAGCGCCGGCGGGGCATGGGAAAGCACGGGCTTTTCCGGATAAAGAATGCCATTCTCCTGGCAGCCTTGTTTTCCAATCTTGTGGGCGTTTGCGTGGTTCTTTTTTTAAGTTCCCTCAAGATGCCCATGGAGCTTCTGCGGACTTCGGTCCTGTTTCAAAAAACACATATCTGGTTTGTTCCCTTCGCCTTTTTGATCCCCCTGGTCCTGACTCTCGTTTATGAAAAACCGTTCCGGCAGTTCCTGAACCTTTGCTTCGAAAACGGGGCATTGAAAAGCGAGCCGCCCTTGCTGGTTAAGCAGCGGCTTCTCAATGAGCCCTTCTTCCAGATCGTCATATCTCTTTCCATCTGGATATTTGCGGCGCTGCTGCACGCAACGATGTTCCGGGTGCTTGCAGCCGGGCCGGACGTGGTGAAAAGTGCGTTTTTTTTGAGTCTGCACACGGGCCTGATCACTGTCTGCATTGAATTTTTCCTTCTTGAATTCATCCTTCAGCGCCGGCTTGCGGTGCATTTTTTCCCGGAGGGCAACCTTTCCCTGGTTCCGGGCACCATTCGCCTCAGCATCCGCAAAAGGCTGATGGCCATGGTTTATGCCTGCAACCTGGTGCCCTTTTTCTCTGTCATCCTTTCCCTGCAAAACAGCGGCGCAGATGCGGGGGGCCTGTCGGAACTGAGAACATCCCTGTTTATCATGTCCGTGCTTTTCATGGGCGCCGGGATCTGGTTGACCTTCCTGGTCAGCAGCAACCTCACCAAACCGCTGAGAGAGATCATACGGGTGTTAGGGGAGGTGCGCCGGGGAAATTTTGACTCCCGGGTGGAAGTGACTTCCAGCGATGAGCTGGGTTATACGGGGGATATGATCAATGCCATGAACGCGGGTCTGAAGGAGCGGGATTTTGTCAAGGAAACCTTCGGAAAATACGTTTCATCCGCGATCCGGGACGAGATCCTGTCCGGCCGCGTGAATCTGGAGGGGGAGGTGAAGGAGGTCACCGTACTGTTTGCCGATCTGAGAAATTTTACCCCCATGGTGGAGCGCACGCCCCCCCGGGAGGTGGTGGGGATCATCAATCAGTATTTCGAGCGGATGGAGTCCGCCATTCATGCCCACCAGGGCCTGGTGCTGCAATACATCGGCGATGAAATAGAGGCGGTTTTCGGGGCCCCCTTGCCTGTCGCCAATCATCCGCGGCTCGCGGTTCAGGCGGCCCTTGCCATGCGGGAAAACCTAGAGGCCCTGAATATAGAACTCGCGGAAACAGGTTATCCGCCACTGGCCCATGGCATCGGCATCCACACGGGCGAGGCCCTGGCAGCCAGCATCGGCAGTCCGAACCGATTGTCCTATGCCCTGGTCGGGGACACGGTCAACCTGGCTTCGCGATTGCAGGGGCTGAACAAGCAATATGGGACCGACATCATAATCAGTGAAGCCACCTGCAAGCGGGTGCGGGATACATTTTCATTTCAGCCCCTGGCGCCTCCCCGGATAAAGGGCAGGCGCCAGCCCATCGGCATTTACAGCCTGAGCCCGGGTTAGCGGGGCAATCGGGGAGGGGATAAACATAGGAGCCGCAAATGGGGATCTCCTTCCGGGGTTCGGGGTGTGGACGGCTGCTCATCCGCCGAAAAGGCATATTTTCAGGCGATCCCACTCCCCATTTTTGACCCATTGATATTTTTCCTTGAAATGCGTGTCGGAGATGTAGAGGTCACCGGATTTTTGGCGTTCGGGAAATTTGCGGATCTGGCTGGGCCCCCCGTTGTACATGGCATACAGGCAGGCGGCCAGTCCTTCCCGGCCCAGGGCTTTGATCGTATCTTTTTTGGGCAGGGCATAACGGCTGAGGTAGTGCCCCAGGATTTCAACGCCGGCCTCTGCGTTGTAGCCCACGTCCCAGCGCAGGTGCTGCAGGCTGTACATCCCCCGCCAGACCCGCTCGTTGATCTGCATGAGACCCACTGAGGTGTTGTTGTAGGACTGAAGAAAGGTGATTTTCTGATTTTTCACGATAAACTGGCGAAAGCAGCTCTCCTGCCAGGCCGTGGCGTACACCAGGTCTTCGAACAGGTCCTGGTATTTCCCGGGAATTTGACCCTTTTGCCGGTTTTTTTGCACCGCTGTTTTCAGAAGGGCCTTTACCCGGCTGCAATGGACGTCCAGGTTCTCCCTGGAAACCAGCCACTCCCGCATTTCCTGAAGATCGGGCAGGGCGCCGGGCGTGGCCGCCCGGCAGGGTTTTGGCGAGAATACGCCGCTGATGCACGAGACCAGGGACCGGGCCGGGGAGAAACCAGCGCCCGGCTTATGATGGGATATCGGTGCACCCGTGTCTCGCACCGGTCCGGAGGTTTCGATGGGCGGCCCCAGGCCCAAAAGCTCTCTTAGCAGCGGATTGACCTCGGGCGCATATTCCAGCATCAGCTGCTTATTCGAGGACAGCATCCGGGCCAGCCGGACCAGGCCGTCCCTGCTGATGTCGATGTTCAGGGCGGGCCCCAGTTGATCCAGCGCTGCAAGCGCGTCGGATGCGGTGAAGTAAGCCAGGTAGGCCCAGGGGTCGGCTTCTGCCGGGTCGGATCGGCTCAAGTGCGCCCGAAAAATCGGGGCCAGCTGTTTCCATGCCCGGATAAATTGCTGCCTGACGAAATCCTGGCCGTCGGTCTTTCGGGAAAGGGCCTCAACAAACCGGTAGCGTGTCTCCAGCAGGACATGGAGCAGTGTCTGCCGTTCCTGCGGGTTCAAAGGACCGTCTGTCAGAGCCAGTATGGTGGTGACGAGGAAAGCGTCCCAGGTTTCCCAGGTTTTGGTAAAAGCGGTCAGCTCTTCAGGGGAAAGTGTTTCAGGAGGCCTTTCCCGGGGTACTTCGGCGGGCATTGCCATCTTGCCGGAAAGTTTTATCGTCAGGCCTTCCGGGTCCATTGTAATGCCACCGGGTTCCAGGCTGTCCAGAAACTCTCGGAGCCGCGAACGTTCAGCCCCAGGGGCCATGGAAAGCAAAACGGGCCTGAGTTCTTTAACCGGCGGGGCGAGGTCCAGGGTGAGGCCGTTGAGCTGCGCGAACACCCGGCCTTCAAATAATTGCCACAACTTGTTCATGACCGGTGCCGGCTGCTTTTCCGGAGTCAGCAATTCAGAGTCCTGCCAGTCCAACTTCAGCCGCCAGTTTTTCCGGTCAAGCCGGGGTTTGGCGTAGACCCGGGCATATCCCTCCCATTGCACCGGCAACAGGCACCTGTCGCCAACCGATTTGCCGCCCGTCATATGGACCGCCATTTCCAGCCGGAGCCGGCTGTTGTCCAGGGACAGGCGGGGATCGGCCATTCGGATGTGCCGGCAGTTATCGGCCGGGTCCCTTAGAATCAGGGAGGGGCCGGGTTCCGTGAAAAAATCCGCCAGCACCAGGGATTGCAGGAGTGGATAGTCGATGCGTATCGGCAGGGCGACGGGTTCGGCCCATGCCCGGTGGGGCATGAAAATGAGGCAGGGCAGGATCAGTGCCAGCCAGGCAACGCTGCGGTGGTGTTTTTTCATCACAAAAGAGCCGGATTTCATTAAAGGTTAAACTCGGGTCGGCCAGGCCGTTTCCTGACCGCTTTTCTGGTCGGGGCTTGGCATGGCGGTTTTTTTATGTCACAGTAAGAAAAAACTTATTATATCAGGAGCGGAATCATTCGACCCATGAATTTTTGCACCAGTTGCGGCGCTTCATTGACGCTGAAAATTCCAAAGGGCGATGAGCGCCCCCGCCATGTCTGCGATTCCTGCGGTATGGTCCATTACCGAAATCCCCGGATGGTGGTTGGCTGCATCCCGGAGTACGGCGACCGGATTCTTCTCTGCAGGCGCTCCATTGAGCCGCGCCGGGGAAAATGGACCCTTCCGGCGGGGTATCTCGAAAACGGCGAGACCGTGACAGAGGGGGCCTGCCGGGAGTCTTTCGAAGAAGCCCGGGCCCGTTACAAGGCGCTTTTTCCCTACCGGCTGTTTAATATCCGGCATGTCAACCAGATCTACCTTATTTTTCGCGGGGAGTTGGCGGACGACGGTTTCTCCGCGGGCCCGGAAAGCCAGGCGGTGGCGCTTTTCCCGGAATCCGGGATTCCATGGGAGGATCTGGCTTTCAAGGTCATTCACACCTCGCTTGTGCATTATTTTGATGACCGCCGGCGCGGAAATTTTTCCTTTCAACTCGGCGACATCCTTCCTGATGCCGGCAAAGACACGGAACATCATACCAAATGGTAGCATCGCCCGCCTTCAGGCGATAAGCGCCGGCCGCATGAGTTCTTCCAGGTTTTTCCGGTGCCGCTCCAGTTCTTCAGGGTCCTTGCCTGGCGGAACCGGCGGCAGCATCTCCCCGTAGCGGATCGTGACCCGGGTGAAGGGTTTGGGAATCATAAACCGGTCCCAGCTGTTAAATGTCCAGTATTTATCGGCTTCCGTATAAACGGGGACAAGGCGCGCCCCGGTAGCCATGGCCATCTTTATCACTCCGCCTTTGACAATCCCCGCGGGGCCGCGGGGGCCGTCCAGGATATGGGCCGCAAGACCGGTTCTGTTGATGCATTCAATCATCTGGGAAAGCGCTGTCCGGCCGCCCCGGGAGGAAGAGCCCCTGGCGGTGTGCCAGCCGGAATAGTTGGCGACAGCGGCGATCAAGTCACCGTCCGCACTTTGACTGATCATCAGGCTGGGCCGGTATGGCTGGTAATTCTTGAAGTGCCGGATCAAAGAAAAAAACTGCTGATGCCAGGTGCAGATCAATACCTTTCCCCCGTTTTCCAGGTGATTTTGCCAGGGTTTTTCGTTGACCACCTTTAGGCGCAGCGTCGCGGAATAAAGACGGATCAAGCCGTAAACCAGGTGGGCAAAGGTTTTTGAGCGCAACAGATTTTTGGTATTCAGCCTCATGGCGGTTCCTTCAATATCGCCTGCCGGCCGGCGGAAGCAGCAGGCGTTCGTTCTTCAGCCGCTGTCCCTGGCAAAGCGGACCTCTGCTTTCAATCTGCCGGCCTGATCCAGAATTTTTATGGTTGAGAAGGATTTTTTGGGCATTTTAAGCCAGATACAGGGGGAGGTGATCACCTGGGCGACCGTGGCATCGGCTGCGGGCCTTATCCATTTCAGCACCACCGTGGCGCTGCGCCCGGACACAAAAGCCCGGTCGGGGATTAATTCCAGGGAAAAGCCGGCCGTGGGCCGCTGCCCCATATGTACGAACAGTATGGCGTGGCCGGAAAAATCAAAATCCCCGGCCCATTCGGGCATGTCTTTTTTCATCCGGCCCCGGTTCAGTTGATTGAGAGTGGTTTGCAGGCGCCTGTGATCATCGATCCAGAGAGCCATGGGAGTATCGGCGGTCCCCCCGCAGTTGCTGCTTTGGTGGAGCTGCTCGACATCCATCGGCTGAAAGTCGGGTCCCGGGTGCTGGCGGGCGCAGGAAAGCAAACCGATTGCGGCAAGGCAAATAATCATCCGGAGAATTCTTTTTTTCATTACCGGGTCACCTCCTTCAAGGGCGTCTGCTTGTCAGCCGGCAGTCTCCGAAGGGATTGGCTGGTTTCATTTTCCCTGATGTCCACGTTGAATTCGGTGACAAAGTCGAGCCCGGAGCGGTCGCTGTCAATATCCAGGACCACCGGCTGGTTCGTGGACCGGTAGGCGCCGATGGCCTCGCCGGCATCGCCGATGGAAAAATCATTGTCCAGGTCGGTGCCGGAATAGATCCGGTACCTTCCGGGATCGACGTCCGTAAACCGGAACTCGTAGGCGCCATTTCTTGTGGGCGCCATAAACTGGTCCACGGTTTCGTCGATGCTGTGATCCACCAGCAGAATATACTGCAGCCCCGCGTCCGGGGCAAGATCGGACAATTCCCGGATTCGCATGTTGACGGGAACCTCGATGGTGTTTGAGGTGGAGACAAAAGTTATAAGTGCGCTGTAGGTTCCGTCAGGAAGCCCTTCGCGGTTAACCGTCACCGTGTAGGTGCCCAGACCGTTGGCATCCGTTCCGGAGGCATTAACCGAAAGCCAGTCGGCATTGGCGGATACGCTGGTTATATGGAGGCTGTCCTCGCCGAGACGGGAGGCGGTCAGGTAGGCGGCGCTGGTGGTGCTGCCAAAGTTCAGGGAGGCCGGGTTGACATTCAAAACCGTTGGACTGGATCCGTTCTGGGCCGTTCGAACCGCTTTATAGGCGTCAATCAGGCCGTGGCCGTAGAGGTCATCCCTGCCGGGTTCGCCGATGTCCCGGACAATGGAGCCGTCCAGGAGCCAGGCGTCAAGCTCATCCGGTGTCATCCCCGGGCGAAGCGACTTCATGAGCGCCGCCACCCCGGCCATGTGGGGGGCGGCCATGGAGGTCCCCTGCTCGAATCGATAAACATGCTCAATCGCGCCCGAGGAATCATCGCCGCTGGTGCTCAAAATACCGTCTGTATAGCCGTCGCCGTTTAAATCCGTGGAAGCGTCCCCACCGGGTGCGGCCACATCAACGGTGTCGCCAAAGTTGGAGTAGGGGGCGATCCTGGCATTGATCCCCACCGCGCTGACGGAGATGACCCCGTCATATGCGGCGGGGTAGGAGGGGGCGTTTTCACCGGAATTGCCGGCAGCGGCAATGATAATGATCCCCCGGTTGCGTGCCCGGGTGTAAATCTCCTGCTCCGCAGCGGAGTAGCTGCTGCCGCCGAGGCTAAGATTGATGATATCCGCCGGCTTGTCCGGGATGGTGCCGGAATCGTTTTCAAGCCCGGCCGCATAGCGGACCCCCTGTATGATATCGTAGCTGGTGCCGGACGTATGCCTGCCCAGCACCCGGATGGCCATGATCCGGCTGTTCCAGGTGACGCCGGCAGCGCCGGTATTGTTGTCGGTTACAGCGGCAATGGTCCCGGCCACGTGGGAGCCGTGAAAGGTGCTGCCGCCCGGGCTTTGATCCCCGGGGTCGCCGGCGTCGGCGTCAATCCCGTCCCCGTCCATGGCCCGCCGGGGGTCGCTGATGAAGTCATAGCTCATGTCGCTGATATTGGCGCGCAGATCCGGATGCTCCATGAGGATGCCCGTATCAAAAACCGCCACCCGGACATCCCGGCTGCCGGTGGCGATCTCCCAGGCCTCCGGCAGGTTGATCAGCGGGTAGTGCCATTGGAGCCAAAATTTGGGGTCATTCGGGGTTTTAAAGGCTTTGCGGATATGGTTGGGCTCGGCCCGGGCCACATCCGGGCGGCTGCGCAGGGATTTTAAGGCGTAAAGGGTTTCCAGTTTTTCCCTGGTCCGCCACGGCATGGAAGCAGCAGAGAGCAGGGGGTTGCTAAAAGGTTTTTGCTTTTCTGATTGAATGAAAAAATCCCCGTCCCCGGTCTGCAGGGTCGAAAACAATCCGGCCCGGCCCGGCGCCCCGGCTTTTCGGGAAATCCCGAGCGCAGAAAGGGTGTCTGCCGCCTTGGCCCGGCTGCGGGAAGTTCGCCCCAACTCGACGATGGCTTCGCCGGGCACAAAATCGCGGCTCAGGCGAAGACCGGTACGCGCATTGACAGCGTCGGATTGTCCGATGGTCAGGTTATAATTGGAAGCGCCCTCATAGGCGTAAACATGGATAAAATATTTTCCGGCCTGCGGGACGGTAAGGGATTCGGTGCGTCGGGCTACATTTACCGAGGCGTCAATCGGTTCCGAGGGATTGGCGTGATCGTACAGATAAAGGTCCAGATCCGCCTCTGCTGCCGGGTTGGCAATGTTGAGCACGATGTGTTCCCCGGCCGGAAGATCCACCAGGAAAACATCGTCGACATCACCCGCGGAATAAGAGCGCCCCTTCTCACCGGTCCCCGGCTGGTTGACATACCCGCCCAGGGTTACCGGTGCCGGCAGTTCCTGGGCTTCCACCATCGTGTCATTGCTTTTGTAGGTTGCATTGGGGTCATTGACGTCACTGTCAATGGCGGCGTTGGCAGACGGGGTGATCGTGCCGGAAAGCGTGTATGTTTCCTCGGTGGAGATCGCTGTCAGCGTGTCGCTCCCCGTGTTGCCGGCCGGATCCGTGGCCGTGACGGTAATGACGTTTTCCCCGGCGCTTAATGGGACCTCGGCTTCCCAGGAACTGGTGCCCCTTGCCGTACCCGAGCCGCCGCGGCTGTTTTTCCAGCTTACCTGTTCCACGGACTGGTTGTCCGTTGCGGTCCCCTTTATCGTGATGGATGTCCGGGATGTGGTATAGGTTCCAGACCCGGTCGGCTGGGTGATGGAAACCGTCGGCGGGGTCTGGTCGCCGCCGCCGCTGCCGGAGTCGCACCCGGTGAGAACAAGCAGGGCGCAACAGACAGCTGACAGGAAACTCAGGCCGCAGCTGATCTTTACCGGGGCGTTATGCTGAGAAAAGTTGCCCATAACACATCCTTATTTTTTTTTGCTTTTCCGCCCGCCACGCTCATGGCGGATTGAGGCGGGGCATCAAGAGGCATTCCCTGATTTTTACCAGATTTTTTCCGGATTGGCCAGCGCGATGAATCGTCCGCCCCGGGCATCGGCCTAGAACACCCCCGGGAAGAGCAGGTAGGTGAAAACCAGCCCGAGCAGTCCCACAATTGTCCCGTAGAGGACCAGGGGGATGACGGTTCTTTTGAGTATCACTCCTTCCATGCCCACCAGGCCGACAGTGGCGGAGGCGGCTACAATATTGTGAATGCAGACCATGTTGCCCATGGCCCCGCCCACCGCTTGCAGCGAGACGATTATCTGGCGCGGAAGCTCGAGTGCAGTTGCGATCCCGTATTGGAACTGGGCAAACAGCAAATCGGAAACCGTGTTGCTGCCGGTGATAAAAGAGCCCAGGGCGCCGATGAAGGGCGCCAGAAACGGCCAGGAGCCGCCGGAGACCGAAGCCGCCGCGCCGGCCATGGAAAGCGGCATGGAGTCATAGCCCATGGGATTGGCAGCGGAGTTTTTAAAAATCTGGACCAGGGCAACGGCAAAGACCAGGGCAATGGCGGGGTTTTTTAGCTGCCTGAAGGCATCGGCCCAGGCTTTTTTTATTTTTGCCGCCGGCATCCGGTGGAGCCCGGCGGTGAGCCCGGCCACCAGGACAAAGGGGATAATGCCCGGATTGTAAAGGGGCTGCAAGGCATAGTTGACGCCTTCCTGGCCGAGGATGCGGCGCACCCCGATTTCCCATCCGGTCACCCATTGGCTGAAGGGGAGGAACTTGACCCTTGTGAGCACCAGGATGAAGCCAATCAGCAAATAGGGAAGCCATGCCCGAAGCTGGCTCATTCGGGGCTCAAAGTGAATGGTTTCGGCTGTTGCGATGGTGCCTGTCCATTGTTTTTCCCAGCCGGACTGCGGCCCGAAATCCCAGGCGGCGGCAGGCAGGAACCAGCCTTTCCGGGCTGCAAATAAAATGGCGGCCAGTCCTGCCAGGCCCCCGATAAGGGCCGGGAATTCCTCGCCGATCAAAAAGGCCGAGCTGATAAAGGCAATCACAAACACGGTTGAGGCAAATACGGAGAATTTCCAAACGGCCAGGCCTTCTTTCCATGACCGGTTTTCCCCGAAAAGCCGGGTCATGAAACAGACCACGAAAATCGGCAGGATATAGGCCATGGGAGTTTGCAGAATCACCGCCCATTTACCCACCAGCATGTTGAAGCCGTCCATTGAGGAAAATCCGAGTTCCCCTCCGGAGGCGGCCACCGCCGCCTCAATTTTGGCTTCCAGGTTTTTAAGGCCGAACCATATGGGGGTGCCCACAGCCCCGAAAGTGACCGGAACCGTGTTTAAAACAAGGGCGACCAGCACGGCGGCAAGGGCCGGAAATCCGAGGCTCAAAAGCAGCGGTGCGGCGATGGCGGCCGGTGCACCGAAGCCGGCCGCTCCTTCCAGGAAGGCCTGGAAAATAAAAGCAATGATGATCACCTGCACCCGCCTGTCGCTGGAAAGGCTGTGGAGGCCGTGGTTGATCGTTTCCATGCCCCCGCTCTCCGAAAGGGTGTAGAGAATCAGCAGGGCGCCGAAGACAATCAAAAGCACCGTTATCGCACTGCCGAAGCCCTGGAGCGTGGCGGCGGCCACCGCGATAATCTCCATTTGCCAGACAAGCACCGCTGCGGCGGCGGCTACCAGCCAGGCCAGGGGCATGGCGCGGGTGGCCGGCCAGCGGAACCCCACCATGAGCGCCAGGGCGACCAGTATGGGAAGGAAAGCAAACCCGGCAAGAACGCCAATTGGCAAAAACGGCCTCCTTATAGTTTTGGAATGCGGGCCAAATGGAATGTTTCCACGGCCCGCGGGAGGTTCAGGCAGCGCCTTCGCGGAAAACCGCCGGGCTCAGGGCTGCCAGCCTTCGGGAACGTCAACGTCGGATTGTTCTTTTTGGGACAGCCGGCTGCCGGGTTTGTCGATTATTTGGACGGTACTGGCCTGCGGCCCTTTTTCGCCCTCAGCCTGGACCAGGCGGACGCCGGTGCCGATTTCCAGTCGTTCAAAATCATGATTGAGCACACTGTTGCGGTGAAAGTAGACTTCGGTACCGCTCAAGGTTTTGATGAACCCGTAGCCCTCTTCAGGGAACAGGCGGACCACGATGCCGTTTTCCTCCAGATCGCCGCCGGCGTACTGTGTTTTGACGTGATTCTCCTGTTTCCCTTTTATTTTTTTGAGCTGCCGCTCCATGGCGTGAAAGGCATCGGTAATCACCTTGCGGAGGCCTTCGTGCATGTCCCCCTTTCCGGATTCCCGGCGGACAACCAGTTCCTTGCCCGGCGGCAGCCGGAGGTCGATGCGCACCCTGTATTTGTTGCCGCTTCGCTGCGATTCCTGGGGCTGCTCAACGGAAACCCGGCAACTGATGATGCTCTCATGCAATTGGCTGAGTTTTTCGGCTTTTTCCCGAATGATCGAATCGATTGTATCGCTTTTTGAGACATTGCGATACGTAATCTCCAGGGGCGTTCGCATAAGTTTTCCTCTTTTTTTTGGTTCGGGCAATCAGCTGTTTGCCGGCAGAAAAAATTTTCCGGCAATCGTTTTTAATAATATTATATATCGTAAATCGGGTTTTGACAATCCGGGACCCCCCGCCTGCTTTTGTCACACGTGCTTACAGGGGGTTTGAAAGCATCCCTGCCGGGTCGCGACTCCTGCCGGCAGTTTGGCTCAGGCGGTCGGGAAGCGGAACAGCAGCCGGTTAGGCAATTAAAAAGCCTGCTTCATCCACCGCAACCGGGGCGGTTGTTTTTTTCCGGATCCGTGAAGTGTCCACATCCGTTTTCACATACGGGGACACCAGGTCAATCGTGTTGGCTATCTGGAACTGCGGCCGGAAGCTGAAATCTTTTAAGGCTTGGTAGAAGCGGGTGTAGACTTCGGGCTGGGTGCGGACAAATATCCGGTGCCGGCTGTTCAGACCAAAAAACCGGCCGAAATGATGCACCAGCAGGTAGAAGCAGGCGGCAGAAAAATATTTGCTGTCCGGCTGTTTGTTGAGTTCCGGGTAGAAGCGGATGATTTCCATCCGCCCGGCAAAACGGTTCAGGGACAGCATCAGGTTCTGGGAAATTTCTTCCCGGGTGGCGTTGTCTTCCAGAAAATATTCGATGCAATCGCCTTCCGCCGCATAGCGGAGGGTGTAGCGGGAGGCGAAAAGCGGGAGGACCTGCTGCATGAATGCGGATTTGGGAATGGCAGCGGAAGGATTCAATCGGTTTTCCCCGCGATTTGGTCGAAATATTCATCCGGGGTGGGGATTCGGCCGAGGATGGCGCAAACCGCGGCCAGGGGGGCGGAACCAAGGTAGACGGCGGTGTCGTTTCCCAGGCGGTTCGGAAAATTGCGGGTGGATGTGGAAACAACCGTGGTGCCATCGGCCACCCGTGCCTGGTTGCCCATGCAGAGGGAACACCCCGGGGTTTCCACCCGGGCGCCGGCCGCCCCCAGGATACTGTAGAGCCCCTCTTTTTTGAGCTGCTGCGCATCCATCCGGGTGGCCGGGGCAATCCAGAGGCGGGTGGGCAGGTTTTTTTGGCCCTCAAGCAGGGCGAGGGCCGAACGGTGGTGGGCAAGGGTGGTCATGCAGGAGCCGATAAACACCTCATGAACCGGGGTGCCCGCCACCTCGCTGAGCCGGCGCACATCATCCGGGTCGTTGGGGCAGGCCAGCAGGGGCTCCGTTATCTCGGATAAATCCACCGTCACCGCCGCCGCATATTGGGCGTCCGGATCGCGGGTCAAAAGCCTGGGGCTGTCCAGCCATTCCTCCATTTGCTGAATGCGGTGCTCGATAGTCCGGGCCTTGCCGTAGTCGCTTAGAATCAGCCAATTGAGCAGGGCGATGTTGTCTTTCAGGTAGGCCGCCACCGTCTCCGGGGCAAGGGCTATGGTGGCGGCCGCGGCGGAGCGCTCCGCCGAGGCATTGGTCAGTTCATAGGCGTGCTCGACACTCAGGTCCGGCAACCCTTCGAATTCCATGATCCGCCCTGAAAATACGTTTTTTTTGCCTGCCTTCGCCACTGTCAGCTGGCCCTGTTGGATGGCGGCGTACGGTACTGCGTTGACAAGGTCGCGGATGGTGATACCGGGCCGGAGCTCACCGGTAAAGGCCACCCGGACAGATTCGGGCATATCCAGGGGCATGATGCCAATGGCGGCGGCAAAGGCCACCAGGCCGGAGCCTGCCGGAAAACTGATACCGATGGGAAAGCGGGTGTGCGAATCGCCGCCGGTGCCCACGGCATCCGGCAGTATCATGCGGTTCAGCCAGGAATGGATAATCCCGTCACCCGGGTAAAGGGCCACGCCGCCGCGGGTTTTGATAAACTCGTGGAGGCTCTCCTGCATCTCGACATCCACCCGCCTGGGGTAGGCCGCCGTATGGCAGAAGGACTGCATCACGAGATCCGCCTTGAATTTCAGACAGGCCAGCTCGGAGAGTTCGTCCCGGGTCATGGGGCCGGTGGTGTCCTGGGACCCTACGGTGGAGATTTTGGGTTCACAGTAAGCCCCCGGGCGGACGCCGGGTAAGCCGCAGGCCCGGCCCACCATCTTCTGGGCCAGGGTGTAGCCCATGCCGGTGTCTGCCGGTGCCTTGGGCTGTTTGAAAACCCGGGTTTCCTCAAGGCCGAGAGTCTTTCGGGTCTTATTGGTCAGGGTCCTGCCGATAATCAGGGGAATTCGGCCGCCGGCCCGGACCTCGTCCAGCAGGACATCGGTTTTAAAGGAAAACCGGGCGATTTCAGTTCCGGTGGCCTTGTCCCGGATGCTGCCTTCATAGGGGCGGATTTCGATGACGTCGCCATGCGAAAGGCCGCTGGTATCGCATTCAATGGGGAGTGCGCCGGCATCCTCAAGGGAATTGAAGAAAATCGGGGCGATTTTCCCCCCGACCACCACGCCGCCGCGCCGCTTGTTGGGTGTGTAGGCAATGTCTTCGCCGATGTGCCAGATAAGGGAATTAACGGCAGATTTTCGCGAGGAGCCGGTGCCGACCACGTCGCCGACAAATACCAGGGGGTGCCCTTTCTGCTTGAGGTTTCGAATGGTTTCAACAGGCTGTGCCATGCGGTGCTGCAGCATGCTCAGGGCATGAAGCGGAATGTCGGGGCGGCTCCAGGCCTCGCTGGCCGGGGAGAGGTCATCGGTGTTGATTTCCCCGTCCACCTTGAAAACCGTGAGGGTAATGGATTCGGAAACGCGGGGTTTTCGCACAAACCACAAGGCCTCGGCCCAGGCATCAATTACCTGCCTTGCGTGCGGGTTGCCCCCGGCCTTGGCATAAACCTTGTCAAAGGCATCAAAAACCAAAATGGTTTCCGAAAGGGCTTTTGCTGCATCCGGCGCCAGTTTGTCATTTTCCAGAAGCTTGATCAAGGGGTCGATGTTGTAGCCGCCCCCCATGCTGCCCAGCCAGAAAACAGCCGTTTGCGGTGAAACCAGGGGGGATTGGATTTCATTGCAGGCGATTTTAAAAAGAAAATCCGCCTTCACCTTTGCCGCGGGATCCACACCGGCCGGCACCCGGCTGCTGATCAGCTCCACCAGAACAGCGGTCTCCTGTTGATCCGGGTTGCGCAGCAGCCCTGTCAGCTCTTTAACCTGTTCCGCATTCAGGGGTTTCGGCGGTATGCCCCGGGCCTCGCGCGCCGCCTTGTGTTCAAGATATGCATCAAGCATGGGGTTCATCCTTGAAAATAATTAACGAAGACTTCAGATGTTGAGGCCGGCTTTAAATCCCTGGTGAACAGCATCAAAGGCCATGCCGATATTTGCGGCATCACCTGCCACCGTGCAGGCAATACCCCTGGATTCAATGGCCTGCTGAAGGTGGTTGTCGGATTTTGCGCCCACGGACAGCACCACGGTATCCGCCGGGATTTCTTCAGGTCCGCTGCCGGCGTCCACCTTGATCCCCTTGGGGGTGATTTCAAGGGCCTTGGTCGCCACCCGGCTTTGAATGCCGTAACGGGTGGCATCCTGGAGCATGCCCCAGCGCGTGGTTTTGCCGAAATCCTTGCCGATTTTCTCCATCATTTCGATGATGGTCACCTGCTTGGTTCCCCGGGTTGCCATTTCATAGAGGACTTCCGGGTCCTCTGCCTTGTTGACAAACAGGAATTTAAGGGTGTCGCCGCTGAGCGTGCCTTTTTCCGCAAGAAACAGCGCGGTTTCAACCCCCACGGCGCCGCCGCCGATAACGACCACCCGGCGGCCGGTGTAGGTTTTCCCGGAGAGCACATCCCAGGACTGGACCACGTGCGGCAGCTCAACGCCGGGAACAGGAGGCGTCATGGGCGATGCACCTGCCGCCAGGACAATGTGATCTGGCTTTTGGGCGTCAATCAGGGCTTCATCAACAGTCGTGTTTAGAAAGACTTGAATGTTGCGCACCGCAACCTGGTTTTCCAGGTCCCGGGCCAGCTGGGCGAACTCTTCGCGCCCCGGGGGGGCCGCGGCCAGGTAGAGCTGCCCGCCCAGGCACCCGCTTTTTTCATACAGGCTCACCCGGTGGCCGCGGTCGCATGCGGCAATGGCGGCATTCATGCCCGCCGCGCCGCCGCCGACCACCATCACTTCCTTTGGTTCGCCCGCGGCGGTTTCACAGGTGATGTCGCACTCATGGCCGGCCAGCGGGTTGCAGAGGCATTCCACATGCTTGAGCTTAAACAAATTGTCAAAGCAGCCCTGGGCGCAGGCCACGCAGTGGATGATTTCATTTTCCCTGCCGGTGCGGCATTTTTCCGGAAGGTCCGGGTCGGCTATCAGGCTGCGGCCCATGGCCACCATGTCGCACATATCGTCGGCGATCATTTCCCGGGCGGTTTCAGGATCATTGATCCGGTGGCTGGCGATGACCGGTACCTCCACCACTTCCTTGATGCCTCGGGAAAGATAGGCAAAAGCGCCGCGGGGCACTGCGGTGGTGATCTGGGGGACCCGGGCTTCGTGCCAGCCCACGTTGATGCAGAGCGCATCAACACCCGCGGATTCAACCAGTTCCCTGGCATATTCCCTCAGTTCATCGCGTCCCTGGCCGCCGGGCATGAAATCATTGCCGTTCATGCGCACGAGCAGCGGATAGTCCTCGCCGACCACCCGCCGGATGGCCTGCATGACCTCAAGGCCGAAACGCATGCGGTTCTCCAGCGACCCGCCGTATTCATCGGTTCGCTGGTTGGTCAGGGGCGACAGAAATTCAGAGATCAGGTAGCCGGTACCGCTCAAGACTTCCACCGCATCAAACCCGGCCGATTTAACCCGGCCGGCGGCCCTGGCAAAATTTTCCGCAATTTCATGGATCTCATCAACGGAAAGGGCCCGGGGGGTTTCCTTTGTCATCCGGGAGGCGATGGCGGATGGTGCCACCGGCTGCCGCCCGTCCAGGAAAAAGGAGAAGTTGTAGCGCCCGGCGTGGTTCAACTGAACGCAGGAGCGGGCGCCATTGTCGTTAATGGCGGCGGCCAGGCGTTTTAAGCCGGGGATGAATTCATCTTTGTGGGCCCCGATGTTCAGGGAATTGCCGGAGAGTTCATCCACCGTGGCGAAACCCACGGTGATCATGCCCGCGCCGCCCCGGGCGCGCCTTTCGTAAAATGCCACCAGCGGCTCGGTGACTTCAAAGTCTTTGGCCATGTTCATGTGCATGGCCGGCAGGTAAATGCGGTTTTTAATTTCCATCCGGTTGATACGGACGGGCTTGAGCAACGGGTCGGTCAACGGGTCTGTCATGATATCCCCCTGTGGTTTCATTTTTTATTAAACTATAAAAAATCCCTTAAGCGCTTATTGGTGTCAAGAAAAAACTTGCCATCTGCGCGGGCGCCAGTGGAAAGCGGGATGGCGCCGGCATCAGGCAGTCTTCAAAACGGGCGTTTTTTCGTTCAGGCGGGGACGGCTAAGCGGTTTCCCGAGGCAGGAGTTGCATGGCGCCGGTCGGGCAGGCGGAGACGCATAGGCCGCATCCGATACAGCGGTCCCGGTTGACTTCGGCCGCATCCCCGGTGGTTATCGTAATCGCCCCCATGGCGCACCGGTACAGGCAGGCCTCGCAGGCGGTGCACAGAGCAGCGGCGACACGGGCCGAGTGGCTTGAAGACACCGTTTCCGCGGGCCGCGGCTGAGCGTATAGGGCGGCCAGAACCGGACATGCGCCGCTACAGCAGTTGCACAGGCCGCCGGGGTTCCGGGCTGTGGCGGGTTGGGGGACCAGCCCGGCGTCGTGGGATTGTTTTTGAATTTCAACGGCCTGGTTGAAGGTTATTTCGCGGCCCATCCGGTTGTCGATATAATACTGCGCAGCTGCGTCGAAGAGGAAGCAGACTTCAAGCGGCTTTGGGGCGGAATCGGCCGGCAGCGGCTTTTTGATGCGGCAGGCGCACGGGATGACGACGATTTTACCGGCACTTTTTAGCATCCCGCAGGCCTCCTCAACCGTTGCCACATGCTGAGTGACAGCAATGGCGGTCCCGATCGAAATGGTCCGGCGGAAATTGCGGCCGCTGCCGCTCATGGCTGGTTCGGCCCCCTGTTTATATGTATCCCTGTGTCTGCGGCAAACATGATAACCCCTCAATCTGGATTTTTTAAACCCATCCCTTTTATATTAGAAAAAAAGCTGCTAATTCAATAAATATTAATGCGAGCCGCGTTATCATAATTTTGAGCAGGGAGATGGAGATGGAGATGGAGAAAGGCTATGTCCAGGTATACACGGGAGACGGCAAGGGAAAAACAACAGCCGCGCTGGGGCTGGCCCTGCGGGCGGCCGGCGCGGGGCTGCGGGTCTATATCGCCCAGTTTATCAAGCAGGGCTGCTACAGCGAACTGGAGGCGCTGAAACGGTTTTCGGATCTGATTGCCATTGAACAGTTCGGCACCGGCCGCTACATCCGGGGCAAGCCCGAGGCGGCGGATATAGCGGCGGCCCGCCGGTGCCTGGCGGCGATTAAGGCGGCCGTGGCCTCGGGCGGCTACGACGTTGTCATCATGGACGAGGCGGGGGTGGCGGAGTTGTTCCAGCTTGTGGAAACCGGCGATCTCCTCGAGATTATTGCAGAAAAACCGGCGGGGGTGGAACTGGTCATCACGGGCCGCGGCGTGTCCGCCCAGGTAATGGCCGAAGCGGATTTGATAACGGAGATGAAGCCCGTCCGGCACTACTATGAAAAGGGCGTGCTGGCGCGTGCGGGTATCGAAAGTTGAAGGCGGGCTGGAAACCGGGAGCAGCGGAGAGGCGAAAATGAGTGAGACCATGCTTGTGCTGGGCGGGTGCAGAAGCGGCAAAAGCCGTCATGCCCTGGCGCTGGCTGAAAAGCGTGCCGGGAGCAGAAACAGCTTTATCGCCACCTGTGTGGCCCGGGATGCGGAAATGAACGAGCGGGTGCGGCGGCATCAGTCCGAGCGGGGGGACCGCTGGCGCACCGTGGAAGCCCCCCTGGACCTTCCGGGGGCCCTGGCGGGCGAGGCTGAAACCGCGGATGTCATTATTGTTGACTGCCTCACCTTGTGGATGAATAACCTGATCATGGAGGAGCCTGGCGACGAGGCCATTTTTGCCCGGGTGGAAAGGCTGGCCGCCGCCCTGGAAAAGGCCGGGTGCCCCGTTTTCCTGGTATCCAACGAAGTGGGAACGGGTATAGTCCCGGAGAATCGGCTGGCCAGGCGTTTCAGGGACCTGGCGGGCTTTGCCAACCAGCGAATGGCGGCCTGCGCGGACCGGGTGGTCTGGATGGTGGCCGGAATACCGGTGCCCGTGAAGTAGGGGCGGGCGCAGCGCCTCCTTATTTTTCCAGCACCGGCACCGCTTCAATCTTCTTGATGAGCCATTGCCCCTCGGTTTTTTGGAATTGAAAATGCAGTTCATGAAATGCGTCAATTGGGGGGCCGCTGTCTGCTTCGGCCCGCAGATGCCCGGTAAGGTTGGCTTCCGCGGTGCCCTCTGCCGGCAGGGATATGGCGGTGTCATGGAAATCCAGGGAGATGTTCTGAAAACGGGACCGCGCCCTCAGGATATAGGCCTGGATGTTTTGACGGGTGAACCGGCCTGAAAGATCGGCGTGCGGGGAAGCGGGGATTTCCAGGAAGCAGGGGTCGGCAAACAGATCGGCGGCTTTTTTGGCGCTGGATGCAGCCATGATGGCGCCTTCGGCGCCGTTTTTCCCGGCCAGTTCGGACAGGCTCGCCAGCTGGCCCCGGACCTTATCCGCCTCGCTCTGGTGCAGGAGGAAAAATCCGGCCGCAGCGGCTGCCAGGAATAGCAGCAGGATAAAGATGATTCGGCGGTTCACCATAAGGGGGCACCTATAATCCGGTCAATGGGGGTCTGGCCGAAAACATGGGCGTCCATGGGCACGTTCCGGTTGTCGCCCACCACGTACACGTGCCCCGGTTTGACCGTGCGCGCGGCAAGGCGCCACTCCCAAGGGCCGCTGACGTAGGGCTCCGCGATGGAGCGGTCGTTTATGTACAGCCCTCCCTTCTTAAAGGCAATGCTTTCCCCTGGCAGTGCCACCACCCGCTTGAGAAGCATCACCGAGGGCCCCGCCATGCGAATGGCCACCACATCGAAGCGTTTCGGCGGGGAGAAAGCGTAGGCCAGCGTATTGCAGAAATTCACGCCCCCGTTGCGGTAGGTGGGCGCCATGCTGTGGCCGTGAATCCGGAAAGGGATCAGCACGTAACGGAACAGGACGAAGGCCAGAACAGCCACAACGGCTGCCCGCAGCAGAAACCCCTTTGTGGGGGACGGCAGGAAAAACGCGCGCAGGGGGCGTCCGCTCATGGGTATCCGATCATGGGCATAAGGGCTTATCCTGTTGTGCCGGGCGGTTGTGATTGCAGGCGAAGCTCAAACCGGCGGGTCTCTCCGGTTAAAACAGAATGGCTGTCCACTTCAAAGGTGCGTTCGTAAAAGGTGGCATGGCCCTTTCGGTCAATGAAGATCAGGGAGGAAGCGCGGGTCCCGTAGATGGCGCTGGTGATAAACACAGGGGACAGGGTGCGCTCCCATTCCAGACCAATGCCGGTATCCGGCAGTTCATTGTCCGGCGGCCGCCCCTGATCGGCCAGGCAGGCAAAGATCGCTTCCGGGTCCGGCTCCTCGTTTGAATCCAGATTGGCTGCCAGTTCGCTTTTAATCGTTTTCACCTTCGGCCATGGCGTGTTCAGCAGGTGATTGCTGATGGCGTGTATGCCGGGAGTCAGTGCCTGCATCCGGTCGCCCACGTTGCAATACCACCACAGCTCCTCAAGGTTTCCCACCAGGAGATTGAAGCCGTCGTACACCGTGCTTGAGGATCGCAGTCTTTCTATGTAGAGTCGGGGCGGTTCGGTGCGGCCCAAAAATTCGCTTACCAGATGGCCGCGGGAGGGTCCCCGGCCTTTTTTACGCATGGCTTCGGGGTCCCGGAAATTGGTGATGGCCCCGACCCTGCCGCTTGTGGATACCCCCAGCCAGGTTCCCATGCCCTCAAGGTCCCGGCCGGCCAGAATTTCCGGCTGGTCCTTCCAGTAATCCAGGGCGGCGGCGGGCCGCTCGTAAAACTCATCCCGGTTGGCGGCAATGACCAGTGGGTACCGCCGGTGGTGGTGAAAAGCGATGGCTATCAGGCACATGGGTTTATTCTTGTCTTTTTGGATCGGGTTTGTTAAAAATTATACTTTTACAATTGCCTGCTGAAAAGACTGTTTTCTGAGGCTGAAATGGGATGATCATATCAAGGAGGAAGCAGATATGCAAGAAGTGGTGATCGTAAGTGGTGCAAGAACACCGGTGGGCGCCTTTGGCGGATCATTAAAAGATGTCAGCGCGGTTGAACTCGGCTCCATCGTGATTCGCGAGGCTGTCAAGCGGGCGGGACTGCGGCCGGTTGCCGGAGAGGCGATGAAAGCGGTCGCCCCGGACAAGCTCAAAGATGCCGGGCCGGTGGAGCTGGAAACCCTGGCGGACAACTGGGACAGCGGCGCCACCCCTGTTGTCGTGGATGAGGTGATCATGGGCAATGTTTTGCAGGGCGGCCAGGGTCAGAATCCCGGGCGGCAGGCCATGATCCGTGCCGGGATGCCCAAGGAGACACCGGGCTTCACGCTCAACAAGGTCTGCTCCTCCGGGCTCAAGGCCATCACCCTGGCGGCGCAGTCCATTATGCTGGGCGAAGCGGATGTCATTGTAGCCGGGGGCCAGGAAAGCATGAGCACCGCTCCCATGGCGCTTCCCAAAGCCCGCTGGGGCCATCGCATGGAGGTGACCGGAAAGGGCGACATTTATGATCTGATGGTCTATGACGGGCTTTATGAAATTTTTTATGGCTATCACATGGGCCTGACCGCGGAAAATATTATTGAAAAATACGGCATTCCCCGGCAGGAGCAGGATGAGCTCTCGGTTTTAAGCCACAACCGGGCCTTGGGCGCCATCAAGGACGGCAGCTTTAAGGAGGAAATCGTTCCGGTTACCATTAAGGGCCGTAAAGGCGACATCGTGGTGGACACGGACGAGCGTCCCATGGAAACCGACATGGAGAAAATGGGGAAACTGAAGCCCGTTTTCAAAAAAGACGGCAGCGTGACCGCCGGAAATGCCTCCGGCATTAATGACGGCGCCGCGGCCGTGGTGGTGATGAGTGCGGCAAAAGCCAAAGAGCTGGGACTTACCCCCATGGCCAAAATTAAAGCGTTTGCCGCCGGAGGCGTGGACCCGGCTTATATGGGCCTGGGTCCCATACCCGCCATCCGCAAAGTAATGGCGAAAACCGGGGCGAATCTGAAGGATATCGGCGTGATCGAGCTCAACGAGGCCTTTGCCGCCCAGGCCATTGCCTGTATGCGCGAGCTGAATCTGCCCTACGAGCAGCCCAACCCGGTGGGCAGCGGAATTTCCCTTGGTCATCCGATCGGTTGCACCGGTGCCCGCCAGACCGTAACCTGCCTGCACTTGATGAAGCGCCGGCAGTTGGCCTCCGGCCTGATTTCCATGTGCATCGGCGGCGGCATGGGAATGGCCATGATGATGGAGGCTTGAGGACCGTAATCGGCAGTCCGGGAATCAGGCATGTTAATCCCAAACCAACCGAAAGCATTTTGAGGAAATAAGGAGACCCGCATGAAAATCAGCAGAAAACTTGCCATATTGATAGTGTTCGGCGTTCCCGTCATCGTTGGCGGCGGCATTGTGTATTCCCTTTTTGACAGTTTCACCGCTATGTTTGTCTATGAAATTCTTGTGGGATTCACGGCACTGGGCTTTGCCTTCAAGGACGGCATCAAGCTGGGGTAAGCCCCCGTCATTCAGCAACCATAAACTCACCCCCACACAGTCGGCTGTTAGTTGCCGGAATTTTTTTCTGACGGCCACAGGCGGACTGTTCCCGGGTCTAACTGAGACTGGAGAGCAGGGATCTCAATGCAAAGCAGCCTACCTGAAATAAGCCTCGAAACGGAGATGAAGCAGTCCTACCTGGATTATGCCATGAGCGTGATCATCGGCAGGGCCCTTCCGGACGTGCGCGACGGCTTGAAACCGGTGCATCGCCGGATTCTGTTCGCGATGCGCGAGTTGAAGAACGACTGGAACAAACCTTACAAAAAATCCGCGCGTATTGTCGGTGATGTTATCGGTAAGTACCACCCGCACGGGGACTCCGCCGTTTATGACGCCCTGGTGAGAATGGCCCAGAGCTTTACCCTGCGTTACCCCATGGTGGACGGGCAGGGCAATTTCGGTTCCATCGACGGGGACCCCCCGGCGGCCATGCGCTACACCGAGGTCCGGATGATGCGCCTGGCTCACCAGATGCTCGAGGATATAGACAAGGATACGGTGGATCATCAGTTAAACTACGATGAAACCCTGGAAGAGCCGGAAGTCCTGCCGGCCAAGCTCCCTTCCCTGTTGTTGAACGGGTCTTCCGGAATTGCCGTGGGGATGGCCACCAACATCCCCCCCCACAACCTCAATGAACTCAGCGGGGCCATCAAGGCCCTGATTGATGCGCCGGAGCTCGGCTGCGAGGATCTGGTCAGTTACCTGCCCGGCCCGGATTTTCCCACCGGCGGGATCATCTACGGCACCCAGGGCATCTACAATGCCTATACCACCGGGCGCGGCAAGGTCCGTATCCGGGGGCGCATCGAGATCGAAACCGATAAGAAGACAAAGGCCGAAACCATTGTCATCCGGGAGATCCCCTATCAGGTGAACAAGGCCAATCTGATTGAAAAAATTGTGGACCTGGTCAAAACCAAACACCTGGAAGGGATCCGCTATGTCCGGGACGAGTCCGATAAGGACGGTATCCGTGTGGCGGTCGGGCTGAAGCGCGAACAGATTGCGGAGGTGGTTTTAAACCAGCTCTACAAGCACACGCCGCTTGAGAGTAATTTCGGGATAATCCTTCTTGCCGTGGTCAACAAGCGCCCGGAATTGATGAACCTCAAAGAGATTCTCGAGCATTTCATCGTTCACCGCAAGGAAATCATTATCCGCCGGACGCGCTATGAACTGGCCAAAGCCGAAGCCCGGGCCCATGTCCTGGAAGGCCTGATCATTGCCATTGACAACCTGGATGAAGTGGTGGCCCTTATCCGGGCATCCGCTTCTCCGGATGATGCCCGGTCCCAGTTGATCCAGCGTTTTGAATTGACGCAGGTCCAGGCACAGGCCATTCTTGATATGCGCCTGCAGCGCCTGACCGGTCTGGAGCGGGATAAAATCAAAGAGGAGCATGCCGAGGTGCTCAAGGATATCGCCCGCTTCAAGGAGATTCTCTCCAGCGAGCGCATTATTCTCAACCTGGTCAAGGATGAGCTCACGGAGATACAGGATGCCTTCGGTGATGAGCGGCGCACCAAGATTGTCTCCGAAGCGCGGGAAATCACCCTGGAGGATATGATCGCCGAAGAGGACATGGTGGTCACGATCACCAACAGCGGCTATATCAAGCGAAACCCCATTACCCTCTACCGGCAGCAGCGCCGCGGCGGCAAGGGCAAAACCGGCATGGGCACAAAGGATGAGGATTTCGTGGCGCACCTTTTTGTGGCCTCCACCCATCATACCTTTATGTTTTTTACCAACCAGGGCCGCGTTTACTGGTGCAAGGTCTATGATATCCCGCAGAGCGGGCGGACCAGCCGGGGCAAGGCCGTTGTCAATCTTCTGAATTTCAAGCCCGAGGAGAAGCTGACCACGGTGCTGGCGGTGCCGGAATTTGAATTCGGCCAGCACGTGCTAATGGCCACCCGCCAGGGGCTTATCAAGAAAACTGATATCATGGAGTTTTCGCGGCCCCGTTCCGGCGGCAAAATTGCGATCAATCTCATGGAAGGCGACGAACTGATCGCGGCCCGGCTGACTGACGGCACCCGAAATGTCTTTCTCTGTTCGCTGTTCGGGAAATCCATTCGTTTTCATGAATCGGACGTGCGTCCCACCGGCCGCATTGCGCGGGGCGTGCGCGGAATGAAGCTCGAGTCGGGCGATCAGCTGGTGGGAATGGAAGTGCTTACTCATGGCCAGACCCTTTTTACCGCAACAGAGAACGGCTACGGCAAGCGAACGGCCATTGACGAGTATCCGGTGCACCGACGCGGAGGCAAGGGGGTCATTACCATCAAGACCAACGAGCGAAACGGCAAGGTGGTGACCATACTGGTTGTCAATGACGAGGATGAGGTCATGCTCATGACCGATATCGGAAAAATCATCCGGATGCCCATCGAGGGGATATCGGTGATCAGCCGCAATACGCAGGGGGTCAAACTGATGGACATGGAGACCCGGGAGCGTCTGGTAGGCGCGGCCCGACTGGCGGAGGAAGAGGAGTAGCATGGAACTTGAGACCGTTCGGATAGGGGTTGTGGGCGCCGGGTCCTGGGGAACGGCGCTTGCCAATCTTTTGGGAGGGAAGGGATACCCAGTGGATTTGTGGGCGTATGAGCCCGAGGTGAAGGCGGACATACGGGAGCGAAGAGAAAACAGCCTGTTTCTGCCGGGCATCGAACTCTCCGGGAACCTGGCGCCAAGCAATGACCTGCCGGCTGTGGTTTCGCAAAAGGATATCGTTTTTTTCGTTGTGCCCACCCACGTGATGCGGGAGGTCTCCTCGCAGGCCGCCGCTCACATGGCTCCTGAAACCGTTGTGGTTACCGCCTCAAAGGGGATCGAGAACCATACGCAGCTGACCATGACCGGCGTTCTGGAGCAAACCCTTCCCCGCGCCCTGGCCCCCCGGATCTCTGTTATCTCCGGCCCGAGTTTTGCCGCCGAAGTGGCCAAAAAGATGCCCACCGTGGTCACGGCGGCATCCGCTGATGCGCAGGCGGCCTCTGATTTGCAGCAGGTTTTGGCCACACCGTTTTTTCGGGTTTATACCAACGATGACGTCATCGGCGTGGAGCTGGGCGGCGCCATAAAAAATGTCATTGCCATTGCCTCGGGTATTGTGGACGGGCTTAACCTGGGGTTAAACACCCGGGCCGCCCTGATTACCCGCGGTCTGGCGGAAATCCGGCGCCTGGGCATCAAAATGGGCGCCAACCCCCACACCTTTGCCGGCCTTGCCGGTATCGGGGATCTGCTGCTGACCTGCACCGGCTCCCTCAGCCGCAACCATACCGTGGGGCGCAAAATCGGCGAAGGCAAATCCCTGACCGGGATTCTGGCTGAAATGAACATGGTGGCCGAAGGAGTGAAAACTTCCAAATCAGTTTATAACCTGTCCCGGCGGCTGGGCGTGGAGATGCCGATTTGTCATTCCGTTTACGCGGTGTTGTATGAGGACCTCTCAACAGCCGAGGCCATTCATCAATTGATGACCCGCGATTTGAAGGACGAAATGCTGGATGTGAGATAACAGATTTATCCGTTTGGCATCTTTTTGTTGACTGTTTAAATTGATTACAGACGATTCTGTCAGGTATTGGTTTTCTGCTTGTGGCACACAAAGGCGAGGGGCATCGCGGGCGGTTGCGGGAGCGGTTTTTAACCGCCGGCCTGGAGGGGTTTCATGACTATGAGGTCATCGAACTCTTATTAACGCTGGGCACCCCGCGCAAGGATTGCAAGCAGGCCGCCAAGGCCGCGCTGGACGCGTTTGAAACGCTTCCGGCGGTTATGGACGCAAGCGGTGAGCAGCTTCGTAAAATCGCGGGAATCGGCCCCAAAAATATTTTTGGCATCAAGCTGGTAAAGGCGGTCGCCGAGCGCTACTTTGAAAGAAAGCTCATCCGCACCGATCCCCTGAGCAATTCGGGGGATTTGTACGATTATTTGTATCACAGCATGATGGACAGGGACCGGGAATGCTTCAAGGTGCTTTTCCTGGATGCCAAAAACCGGGTGCTGGCCTCTGAGGTTCTGTTTGAGGGCTCTTTGACCGCCAGTTCCGTCTATCCCCGGGAAGTGGTGAAAAGCGCCCTGGAGCAGCGGGCCGCAGCGGTTATTTTTGCGCACAATCACCCCTCCGGGGACCCGGAGCCATCAGCCGCGGATTTCGCTGTCACCCGGCAGCTTGTATTTGCCTGTATGACCGTGGGAATAATCGTGCACGAACATCTGGTCATCGGCACGAATCAGTATTTCAGCTTTGCCGATCACGGCCATGTGAGCCGGATGCAGCGCGAGTTCAAGGAAGAACTGGGCAAGCGGATATCAACCCATGAGTAACAGCCATTCATATGAACCGAATAAAGACGGTAAACCGGAGTGTTTCGGTGTACTTGAAAAGGTGTTTCCGAAAGGCGCGGATAAACTGCGGCATTCCCCGACGGCCTGCATGGGGTGTGTTTTCAAAACCGAGTGCCTGCAAACCGCCATGCAGCAGCCAGCCGGCCTTGAGGTGGAGTCGGAAAGGCTTGACCGGGCGTATGAATCCCGGACCATCGGTTTTTTTGAGCGGTGGTCGAAAAAGAAGCTGTTAAGTCAGAAAATCAAAGGGAAAAAAGGCGACAAGGAGAGATGACCATGCGTTCCATCAAGGATATCGCGATTTCAGGAAAAAAAGTGATGGTGAGGGTGGATGTCAACGTGCCCATGGATGATTTCCAGAATATAACCGATGATACCCGGATTCGGGAGGTCCTGCCGACACTGCGGTATGTTCTTGATCATGACGGTATCCTGATCATTCTGGCTCACATGGGGCGGCCCAAGGGAAAGAAGGACCCGAAATTCAGCCTGGCCCCGGTGGCCAAGCGCCTGGGGCGCTACCTTGAACTCGACGTCCAGCTGGCGCCGGATTGCATCGGTCCCGAAGTCCGGCAGATGGTTGACGCCCTGGAACCCCGGCAGGTCCTTTTGCTCGAAAATTTGCGATTTCATAATGAAGAGCAGGAAAATGACGATGGTTTTGCCAAGGAACTGGCTTCCCTCTGTGACGTTTATGTCAATGACGCCTTTGCCGTGTGCCACCGGGAGCATGCCTCCGTGGTTGCCATTACACGGCATGTCGAGGAGCGAGTTGCCGGGTTTCTGCTGTTAAACGAACTTCAGTACTTCCACCAGGCCATGGAGAACCCCCGGAGGCCCCTGGTGGCCATTATCGGCGGGGCCAAGGTGTCCAGCAAGCTCCGGGCCCTTACCAACATGCTAAGCCGTGTCAACAAGGTCATCATCGGCGGGGCCATGGCCAACACCTTTTTAAAAAGCCTTGGCTACGGCGTCGGAAAATCGAAGGTCGAGGACGAGCTGGTGGAAGAGGCCGGCCGGCTTATGCAGACCGCTATCAAGGAAAACATCAAGTTCTATCTTCCGATCGATGCGGTGGTGGCCCCGGAGATCGATGCCCGTGCGGAATTCAAAATCGTGCCGATCCAGGAAATTCCCGAGCAATGGATGGCGCTGGATATCGGTCCGGCCAGTTCCAGGCTGTTTGAGGAAGTTTTGTATGATGCCCGGACGATTATCTGGAACGGACCCATGGGCATATTCGAAATTGATGCCTTCAGCCGGGGGACCGTGTCCATGGTCCACCATGTGGCCAATTCCTATGCCTTGACAATCGTCGGCGGCGGAGACACGGATGTGGCCATCCATTCCACGGGGCAGAGCGACCGGTTTACCTATATCTCCACCGGCGGCGGCGCGTTTCTTCAGCTGATGGAGGGAAAGCCCCTGCCCGGTGTTTCCGCCCTGGGCGGCCCGGAAGCGGAATAAACCGCCGGCCATGCTGAAGCCCAAAATTCCGGCCCTCCGCTACTGGCTGTTGGCGTTTTTGTTTGTGCTCCTGGCGGCGGGCCTGGTCGTCTATTTTTTCAACCCCCTGTTCCAGTTGTATGAAACCCTGACGGATCGTTCGGCTGTCAAGGACTTTATCGAAGCCGGGGGTGCGGCAGCCCCGGTTGTCTTTATGCTGGTGCAGATCCTGCAAGTGATCATAGCCCCGCTGCCGGGAGAGATCAGCGGTTTTGTCGGCGGTTACCTGTTCGGGGGCGGCTATGGGTTTTTGTATTCCAGTCTCGCCCTGACCATGGGCTCTGCCATTAATTTCTGGATCGGCCGGTTGCTGGGTTATCGCTGGGTCCGCAAGTGGGTCCCGGCCGAGCAGCTGGAGCGGATGGATGTGTTTTTAAAGCGGCAGGGGATCGTTCTGGTCCTGGCCTTTTTTATATTTCCCGGTTTTCCCAAGGACTATCTCAGCCTTTTTCTTGGCGGCACCGCCATGCCCTTTAAAATTTTTATCTTCCTGGCCGGCCTCGGGCGGATGCCCGGCACCCTGTTGCTGAGTTTGCAGGGGGATCTGGTATTTGAGCGGATGTACACCCTTTATTGGGTGGTGCTGGTCCTCAGTGTGGCGGCTTTGCTGCTGGCCATTTATTACAGGAAAACAATATATGCGTGGGCTGAACGATTTAATTAAAGATAGTCAATTATTTCAGTTGACTATTTCCTGCAAAAGTGGTAGGGAAATCACAGGCGGGTTTCTTGGGGGGACGATAACCAAAAGAAAATACGAGGATATCATTGCACTGGCGCATCAGGGAAGAATTGAGTCTGGCCAATCGCCTGAGGCGATCCTATTATAATCTTCTGCGGGATGAACTGGATCAGTTTGCACTTGAACGCGCCCTGAGCGAATCTTATGAGAATTTTAAGGCGCGGGGCGTCCCCTATCCATTTGTCGAGCGCAAAGAGTTAAAGCCCCGCGCACGCATTCCAAAAGTGGAGTATGATTGCCAGAATTCATTTTTGCTCATATTCCTCGAAGACACCATCCCTGCCAAGCACAAAAAGTATATCCGCTTTTTTGATTCCAACCGCACCACCAAGACGAACCTGCTGCGCTCCAAGGCACTGACGCTGGAAAATGATTTCGATCGGACTCAGAAGTTCCTGGAGTCTGTTCATTTTTTTGATTTTTTGAAAGACATGATGCCGGTGGACTATGCGCTTCTCATTCAGCGGGATACCGCCCAGCCCAAGGGAAAAACCCGCTATCAATTATCCCATTTTCATGTGCGCATCGACTGGCCCATTACCGAGGCGGCCGAGGACCTGGCCCGGACGCTTCGCTATATTTCAAAAGATATCTACGAGAAGGGTGAAAAATACGCCGAGGACATTCAAAAAAAATTTTTCGAATATTACGGCCTGCCGGATATGGTGGGCGGGCGGCGAACCGCGGCTATTGTCGCCGCCCAGTTTTTAAGGCGGGTTCCCTGCATCTCCACGGTTTACGTCTCCAGCAGTGAATCGCGGGCCCTTCTGCGGTATTCGGAGCGCGGGGTGACAAAGGTGGTTTTGATCCGGCTCAGCCATAAGGAGATGAGCCAGCTGGCCGAAGCCAACGGGATGTCCATGAAGGAGTTCAAGGAAAACTACCTGATTGCAGCGGAAGGAAAGGAAGGGGTTTTTCTTTTTCAGGCCACCTACTCGCACACTTCCCATGCCATTCCGCCGGAGAGCGGCAAGCTGCGGGAGATTAAAACGGAAACCTACTGGTTGACCGTCGGGTCCCAGCAGATTCTGCCCAGGCCCCGCGTCTGGTTTTACCCGCCGCTTTACTTCAACCTCATTTATTCCTGACTCAGACAGGCTCCTTTAACATGGCGGTCTCGTCACAGTCCGGGAACTTCACGCAATGGATGCAATCCGCCCAGATTTTTAGCGGCAGCTCGGTTCTTTCAATGCGGATAAAACCGAATCTTTTGAAAAATTCCGGTTGGTAGGTCAGGGTAAAAAGTTTTTTGATTTTGAATTCCCGCGCCTCGATAAAGGCGTTTTCCACGAGACGGCTTCCAATGAGCCGGCCCTGGGATTCCTCGCTGACGGCCAGGGAACGGATCTCGGCAAGGTCTTCCCAGCAGAACTGCAGGGCGCAGCAGCCGAGTATCCGGTTGGCGGCGGGATCCACATAGACGGAAAAATCCCGCACGTGATCGTAAAGCCGGCTCAGCGGACGGGCAAGGAGTTCGCCCTTCTCTCCATGGTACTTGAGCATGGCATGGATGGTTTTCACGTCATCGATAGTGGCCTTGCGGATCATAAGGCGTTTTTATCCCTTATTGCGTCCCTGATCAAGAGTTTTATGGCTCTTTGACCTGGCCCTTGCGGAAAAGGGCGGGCACGGCGTCCGGCGTACCTGGTGAAATTTCGCCGGTGGCGGGGTCCATTTGCCGCTTGACCGTGTTGTCAGGGATATGAAAAAAGCGAAAGGGCCGCTCTTTCAAGGCGTCTTGCATAAATTCGGTCCATATGGGCAGCGCGGCCCGGGCGCCGGTTTCATAAGGACCCAGCGTGGTATAGTCATCACAGCCCACCCAGACCCCGACGGCAATGGAGGGGGAAAACCCCACGAATGAGGCGTCCTTGTACTTGTTGGTGGTCCCGGTTTTGCCGCCGACAGGCCGGGCAATCCTCCGGGCCTTTCCCCCCGTGCCTTCATTGATGACACCCTGCAAAAGATCCACCATGATAGCGGCATCAGCCTCTGTCATAACCGCTTTTTTCCTGATTTCCGACTGCTGAACGAACCGCCCGTTGGCATCTTTTATTGCCTGAACCGCCGAGGGCGCAATGTATTCTCCCCTGTTGGGGAATACGGCGTAGGCGGCGGTCAATTCCATCAGGGCAAGCTCCGAGGTCCCCAATGCAAGGGAGATGTTGGGGGAAAGTTTGGATTCAATGCCAAGGGAGTGCGCAAAATCGATGACGCTGGATGTGCCCAGTTTCGCCATCAGGCGGACCGCCGGAATATTTGCCGAATGGGTAAGGGCTTTGCGAAGGGTCATTTCGCCTTCATAGGTGTTTGAAAAGTTTTCCGGCCGCCACTGAATATCGGGTCTGGCTCCCTGGAAGGCCACGGGAATATCCAGAAGCATCGTTTTTTGTGAAAGGCCCTGTTCAATGGCGTGGGCGTAGACAATCGGTTTAAATGCCGATCCGGGCTGGCGCTTGGCCATGGTCGCCCGGTTATAGGGGCTTTTATAGTAATCCCGGCCGCCGACCATGGCCAGAATTCCGCCGGTTTGAACGTCAATGGCGATCAAGGCCGCTTGGGGGGCGGGGTCTTCGATGCCGTTTTTTTTCATCCGGCGGCGCAGCGCGGCCAGACCGTTTTCCACGGCTTTTTCCGCAGCGCGCTGCATGCTCAGGGACAGGGTGGTCTCAATGGTGAGGCCGCCTGTGTAGAGCCGGGCAGCGCCGATTTCGTCTTCCAGTCGCTTTTTGACGAAGTCGACGAAATACGGTGCACGGGTGGCGTTTCCGGATTTTTCAGGCGGGCTGAAGGATCTGCTGCTGGCTGTTTCGTATTGTTCCCGGCTGATAACGCCCGTATCCGCCATCTGGCGAAGGACCAGGTTGCGGCGCTCGATTGCCAGATCCGGGTTGACAAGGGGGGAATAAACGGAAGGCGCCTTGGGCATGGCGGCAATAAGGGCGCATTCGGAAATATTCAGCTCACTGACCGGTTTGCCGAAATATTTTTCCGCGGCCGCCTGCACCCCGTAGGCCCCGCTGCCGAAGTAGACCTGGTTCAGGTACAGTTCCAGGATTTCATCTTTTGTATAGCGCCGTTCCAGCTGAAAGGCCAGAAAGGCCTCCCTGAGCTTACGCGCAAGGGTTTTGCGGGGAGTGAGAAAAAGCGTCTTGGCCAGCTGCTGGGTGATGGTGCTGGCGCCTTCAACGAATTCGCCGGCCATGACATCCCGGACGATGGCACGGGCCACCCCCTTGATATCCACTCCGCTGTGCTCATAGAACTGCCGGTCTTCCGTTGCGATCAGAGCCTGCTGCAGTTTCTCCGGGATACTGGCAAGCGGAACGGGGTCGCGTTTTTTTTTGTACAGCTCGGCCAGAAGTTCATCGTCGGCTGAATAGACGCGGGTCACCGCAGAGGGCGAAAAATCTTCCAGGGCCCGGATCTGCGGCAGATCCCGGACCAGTGCGAAAATCCCGCCCATGGCGGCGCCGCAGATAATGGCGGCGCTTAGAAAAACGGCGCCTATGAAATAATTGCGTTTTCTCATCCTGGCTCAATCGGTTTATTATAAGGGTTTTACTTTGCCATCATTTTTGCTTGACAACTTTTGCCTGTGATACTATCAGAAGAGAGAATCAAGCAGGCGCGTAGCTCAGATGGTAGAGCGCTACCCCGACACGGTAGAAGTCAGCAGTTCGAGTCTGCTCGCGCCTACCAGAAAATGCAAGGGTTTACGGAGAAAGTCAACCGTAAACCCTTTTTTTTGTCATCTCTGCCGGTAGCCCACGATCCGGATCAGAAGCCCGGCCGCTAAAATCATGGCGCCGACACAGAAAAAGGCGGCTTCCAGGCCGAAGCCGTCAACCACCAGGCCGGCCTGGATAGGGCTTAGCAGGGTGGCCAGGGTGATTACAAAGAAACGGATTCCCATGGCCTGGCCGGAAGCCGCGCCGGCCCGGTCCGAGATCATGACCATGGACAGGGGCTGGGAAATGCCGAATCCCATTCCGAAAAGGAAGATGATGCCGGCTGTGAGCCCGGCACCGGATGCTGCCGGCAAAGACACCGTGCCGGCAAATAAAAGGACCAAAGCCGTAACCAGAATACTTTCGCGGGAAAACCGGCCCATGATGCGGCCAATGGCCAGTCTCACCAGGGTCATGGAAAGGGCGAAGCCCGAGATAAGCAGTCCGATGGTGCTCCCGGACAATCCCCGGGCCTGGAGCAGGACGGGGACGAAGGAACTGCGCAGGTTCCCGGCAAATACGGCCATGAAGGTGAAAATAAGGGCAGCGACCATTTTCCGATCTGATGCAAGCCAGGCCAGGGTGTCCTTGATGGCGCCGGCGGATGCACTTTTCCTTTCCAGGGGCTTGTCCTGTTCCTGACTGTCCAGCCCGGCAATGGAAAACCCCAGCAGGGAAAAGCATGCGGCCAGGCTGAAAACCCCTGCAAATGAGGTGCGCGACAGCACAATCCCCCCGAGGAAAGGCCCCATCGTCTGTCCCAGGGCGGCTGCAAGGGAAAGCAGCCCAAAACCGCGCTCCCGGGCCCCCTTGTCTGTGTGCGCGCTGACCCAGGTCTGGCTGGAGACGATCAGCAGCAGAAAGCCCAGTCCTCCCAGCATCTGGGCGGGGATGAGCAGCCAGATGGAGGTTGCCCCGATGAGCAAAAGGCTGTACAGGAGGTTGAAGGCGGCGCTTAGCAAAAGCAGGGTCCTAAGGCCCAGCCGGTCGCTCAGCCTTCCCGTTGGCAGTGCCGCGACCAGGGAGAGCAGGCTGAATGCGCTGACAGCCGCCCCGATCATGGCCCCGGAGCAGCCCATGTCCCCGGCGAACAGGGGGACCAGGGGGGAGACCATGCCATGGCGCAAAAAATGTACAAAATAGGCGAATGCAATAAGGCGCATACCGGTTCCACGTATCTGTTTCGAAGATCTGCGGCATGTCTGAAAACCGCTCGGCCCAGGGGGAAAATGATTGGATACAGATATTCGGTTGCAAGTCAACTTGATTTTTAAACTGGAATGCCCTATTTAACATAAGTTGTATGCCATCATCACCCTGTTTATCGATACCCGGTGTTAATCATGAGCAATCAATCGCAGCAGCTTCGCATGACTGTGTATGTCTCCCTTTTCGCGGCGCTTATCGCCGCCGGGGCCTACCTTGCCATCCCTGTCGGACCGGTGCCCATCGTTTTGCAGAATTTTTTTGTCATGCTGGCCGGCCTGATATTGGGACGCCGCTGGGGCCTCGTCTGCGTGGGGATCTACCTGTTTGCCGGCCTTATCGGCCTGCCGGTGTTTGCCGGCGGAACCGGCGGCATCGGGCGGATTGCCGGGCCGACCGGCGGTTATCTGTTGAGCTACCTGCCGGCGGTATGGATTATCGGGCTGATCAGCGAAAAGGGGGGCAAGCGACTGGTGTTTGATCTGGCCGCCCTCATCTGCGGGGCCGCCATGGTCTATGTTATCGGTGCCGCCTGGTTGCAATTGATAACGGGCATGGGCTGGGCAAAGGCGGTAAGTGTCGGGGTGCTGCCGTTTTTGCCGGGCGATGCCCTGAAAGCGGCCGCTGCCCTGCCGGTGGCCAAAACCCTGAGACCGGTGGTCTCGGGCGCATTATCCAGTTCCGGGGAGCAGGGTGTACAGCATTGAAATCAAAAATTTGTCCCACCGGTTTGCCGATGGGACGCTGGCCCTGGATGACATCTCCCTTGCGGTGAGAAAAGGGGAATTTGTCGTTATTGCCGGGGCCAACGGCTGCGGCAAGACCACTCTTTTGCGGCACCTGAACGCCCTGATTCTTCCCCGGCACGGCAGCCTGAAGGTGGATGGGGCCTCGGTGGCGGAACAACCCACCAGGGCCAGGCAGAAGGTGGGAATGGTCTTTCAGGAGGCGGACAGCCAGATCGTCGGTGAAACCGTTTTTGATGACGTGGCTTTTGGTCCTGAAAATCTGTGCCTTTCCCGCCATGAAATCGAGGCGCGCGTGGCCGCGGCCCTCCAGACCGTTCACATGCAGGAATTCGCCGACCACCGCCCCCACCAGCTCTCCGGCGGTGAAAAGCGCCGGGTGGCCATTGCCGGGATCCTGGCCATGAATTCGGAGATCCTTGCCCTGGACGAGCCTTTCTCCAACCTGGACTATCCAGGCGTGCAGCAGGTGCTCAGGCAGGTGGTGTCCCTCAATCAATCCGGCCATACGATTTTGCTTGCCACCCATGACCTCTCCAAGGTGCTGGCCCACGCCTCCCGGCTCCTGGTCATGCAGGCCGGCAGGATCGTAAGGGACGGCCCGCCTGCTGAGGCGGTCAAGGGCATTGATCAATACGGCGTTCGCGAGCCCTTGGCCTCCCGCCGGGAAATGGCGCTTTCCTCATGGCTGAGCTGACGGTATTCAGCTTCAGGCCGGGCAGCTCCCGTATTCACAAACTGGATGTCCGGTTCAAGCTGCTTTTTCTGATACTGATCAGCCTGGCAAGCCTGAGGGCTGATGGGTACGGCCTGCTGCTGCTTTCCGGGTGTTTCTCAGGCATCATTTTTTATCTTCGCATCTCCTTTTATGCCCTTCTCAGGGCCGTCCGGTATTATTTGCTCCTGCTTGGGTTGGTCTTTGCGGCGCGCCTCTTTTCCACCCCCGGGGAACCGCTCGTGCAATTTGCCGGTTTCACGGCAACCCATGAAGGCCTGCATCAGGGCGGGCAAATATGCCTGAGACTCTTTTTTCTGGTGCTGCTGGGCCTGGCTTTCATCGTCACCTCCCGTCCTTCCGAAGTCCGCGCGGCCGTGGCCTGGTGTTTACAGCCGGTGCCGGCGATTAACGGAGACCGCGTGGCCACCATGCTGGGCCTGGTGCTTCGTTTTATCCCGCTAATATTTAATCAGGCCAAAAAGACAGGGGATGCGCAGCGGGCCCGGGGCGTGGGGAATCGAAAAAATCCCGTTTACCGTCTCCGGCGGTTTGTACTCCCCTTTCTGCGGCGCACCTTTGAAGATGCCGACCGGCTGGCCATTGCCATGGAGGCCCGGGCCTACAATGAAGTCCGTACCTCCCGGGATTTTTCAGCCGGAAAGGCGGACTGGACCGCGACGGCAGTTGTTTGTATCCTCTGCGCCCTTGCCGTGCTGGTTTGAAAAGGCCCCAGGCGCAAGGGTGGAGGGGCGGGCGGCAAGCGCCGGGAAGGGTCTTTGGCGGTTACATCCAAATTAGTGCTTGACAGTCCGGAGCGTAAGTAATAGTTACTTACTGTGTACGTGAATTGATGAGACCGCAATTTACGAAAGGCGCCGGTTTGTTTAAAGATTGCCGGCTGGTTTTTTACAGGAAGTGATGCCAATGCCCGAACCTGAATCCTCCTCCCCCGGTGAAGCGATCTTACCGGAATCACCGCTGCCGCCGGCCAGGGAAAAACTGGCGGAGGCACTCAGCCGGATTCTTGAAACCAAGGATTTCAACTCCATTACCAATGCCGAGATCTCCCGCGTGGCCGGTGTCAATGAATCCCTTATTTACCGGTACTTTGAGAACAAACGGGGGCTGCTCCACCAGGTCCTGCACGATTACATGCTGGATTTCCAGGCCCAGGTGCAGCAGGACCTGAAATCCAGCCACGGGGCCCTGGAAAAATTAAGGAGCCTGATTCAGGTGCACATCCGGATGTATGACAGCAACCGGGTGCTGGCCCGGATCCTTTTGCTGGAGGTGAGAAATTTCCCCGGCTATTTTGAAAGTGAAACCTACCAACTGGTCCAGACTTATGGCCGCCTGGTCATGCAGATCATCCGGGAGGGCATGGCAAACGGCGAAATCCGCGATGATGTCGCGCCGGCCCGAATCCGGGACCTGATATTGGGCAGCATCGAGCATTTCTGCATGGCCCCGGTCATTTTCGGCCATGAAATTGATTCGGGTGTCGGGGCCGCTCAGTTGGGAGACCTGATTTTTTCGGGGATCGAAAAAAAAGCGGATGGACCCGCCTGAACTTGTCCGGAGACCCGTGACGGGGAGAAGAGCGGGCCATGAGTAAGTAATCATTACTTGCGCCGCTAAAAGCATGGATTCAGGGAGGTTTGGGAAAAGATGACAGGCGAAGTGCGGGAATACGTTCACAAGGATCTGGATGAGACGGTGATGGCCATCGGCGGCCATTACCGGTTCACCGATGAAGTCCGGCTGCCGGTGGAGGGCGGGGAGGTCCTGTATTTAAAAGGGTATGCCCTTTTCGATGCCACCTGCTGCGGGGCCGGCGGATGCGCTTATGCCCTGGTTTACGGTATGGTGGAGCAGTGGAAAGGCACAACAGATAAGCAGGGGTTCCATGTCTCCCGGATCCGGCCGGTTGCGGACGAAATGCGCCGCCGCGAGATTACCCGGCGGATAAGGGAAAAAGAGATGCTCCAGCAGGTTCAGTTCGTTTAAAAGGCCTGCATGAATATTGTCAGGCCCGATGGCAACGGCCGGGCTGAGTTTTTTTGAGACTACCTAAGGAAAGGAGATCGCATTATGGCAGGAATTTGTACGTATGGCGGTTATGTGCCGCGATACCGGCTGAACCGCGGCCTGATATACCAGGCCATGGGATGGA
>CAZNSO010000020.1:24119-45974 GCA_964575805.1 uncultured Desulfobacteraceae bacterium | reverse complement strand
GCATCCGCCATTTCCACAAACGTTTTGCTCCGCTGCTTGAGCGTGGCCACCACTTTCTGCAGGTATTCACCGGGCTTCGCCGCGATGCCCCGCTCTGATAAAAACGGCAGCAGGTAAAGGGCCAGGGCTTCATCGGATGCGGCCCTGATATGTTCGGCATTCAAGGCCAGCAGTTTGTCCGGGTCAAAAATCCCGGCGGAGCGGCCGATGTGCTCCAGGTTGAACTTTTCGATCAGCTCCCGGCGGGTGAAAAATTCCTGGTCCCCGTGCGACCAGCCCAGCCTTACCAGGTAATTCACCATCGCATCCGGGTGGTATCCCATATCCCGGTAGGCTGTCACCGACATGGCCCCGTGCCGCTTGCTGAGACGCGTTTTATCATGACCGAGCACCATGGGGACATGCCCGTAAAACGGCACCTCGCAATTCAGGGCCTCATAGAGCTGGATCTGCTTGGGGGTATTGTTGATATGGTCATCACCCCGGATGATGGTGTTGATATTCATGGTAATGTCATCAACCACCACGGCCAGGTTATACGTCGGCGTGCCGTCGCTGCGCTGAATGATAAAATCGTCGAGTTCGGCATTGTTAAAGGCGATATGGCCGCGAATCCGGTCCTCCACGACCGTGCTTCCGGAAAGCGGCGCTTTAAATCGCACCACCGCCCCTTCTTCGGGGCCCAGTCCTTTCTCCCGGCAGGTGCCGTCATACTTGGGCTTTCCCTTGCTCTTGAGCGCAGCCTGGCGCATGGCCTCAAGCCTTTCCGTTGAGCAGGTGCAGTAATAGGCATTTCCGGAAGCCAGCAATTGATTGATGTAGTCCCTGTAGATGGCAAAGCGCCGGGATTGATAATAAGGCCCTTCATCCCAGTCAATGCCGAGCCATTCCAGGGCCTCGAAGATGGCATCCACGGACTCCTGCGTGGAGCGGCTCACATCCGTGTCCTCCACCCGGAGTACGAAACGGCCCCCGCAATGACGTGCATAGAGCCAGTTGAAAAGCGCGGTACGCGCGCCCCCGAGGTGCAGATAGCCGGTGGGGCTGGGGGGAAATCGGGTGATGATGGGTTTATTCATTTATTGATCCAGTTTTTTTGTTTGAACTTTTTGTTTGATTGGCTCAGTCGCTCACTGCTTTTCCGAGCTGTTTGTTCTCGGTTTTTCGATCAGCGGGAAAATTATTTTATTTACCACAAAATTTTATTGAACTCAAGGCTTATGCATGGCATAAAAATGAATTCCCTTGACATCGGCATGGATTTAACATACTAGATTAAAAACAAAATTCGACCAACAATAAATATATAAGCATTGATATCAAATAGTTAGGAGAAATTCCATGGCTGTACCCAAGCACAAGGTATCCAAGTCCAAACGCGACAAGCGGCGGACACACCAGAAAACAGCGGCCCCGAATGTTTCAAAATGCCCGCAATGCGGTGAAGTCCGGCTTCCTCACCGGGCTTGCCCGGAATGCGGCTCCTACAGGGGACGCCAGGTGAGCGCAAGCAAAGAATAAGCCGTTTGCATACTTTTTTATCAGCCAATCCATCCAGTCCGAGGCCATAACCGGCAGCAATGAAACGAACAATCGTGGTAACCGGGGGATCCAGAGGTATTGGCCGCGCCTTATGCCGCGCGTTTGCAGCACCCGGAGTGCATGTTTGCTTTAATTTTCAATCCGCGCAGCACGCGGGAGAAGCTACAGCCGACTGTATTGCCGAGGCCGGCGGCATTCCCCTGGCAATTCGCGCCAATGTTGCTGACAGCGGCGAGGTTGCCGGGTTTTTCAAGACCGTGACAGACACCACCGGCCGGGTGGATGTGTTGATCAATAATGCCGGCATCACCCGGGACAGCCTCCTGGTCCGTATGAAAGAAACGGATTGGGACGATGTTATCGGAACCAGCCTCAAAGGCGCCTTTAACTGCACCAAAGCGGTCGGCCGGCAAATGATGAAGCAGCGATACGGCCGGATTATCAATATCACCTCCATCGCCGGAGTTGCCGGCAATCCCGGGCAGGCCAATTATGCCGCCGCCAAGGCCGGCATGATCGGTCTGACCAAATCAAGCGCCAGGGAGTTGGCGGCCCGGGGAATCACGGTCAACGCGATAGCGCCGGGATTTATTGAAACGGATATGACCGCAGGGCTGCCGGAAGCCGCAAAAGACGCGATCATGGCCCAAATTCCGGCCGGACGCGCGGGGACGCCTGAGGATGTCGCCGGACTGGCGGTGTTTCTATCATCTGATGCGGCTGCATACATCAACGGTCAGGTGATTCACGTTAACGGGGGCTTATACACTTAAGATGAGGAGAGGCGTGAATGAAAATCGAGGATAAAGTGAAAAAGCTGATTGCGGAAAAACTCGACGTCGATGTTGACGAGGTGGTGCCGGAGGCATCCCTGATCGATGACCTGGGGGCGGATTCTCTGGCTATTGTGGAACTTATCATGACAATGGAAGAGGAGTTCGACATCGAAGTGCCGGACGAAGACGCCGAAAACCTGGTGACTGTGAAAAGTGCCATCGATTATATCATTGAGAAAACCTGATGCCGGAACCCCTCGAAATATCAACCCAACCCTTTCTCAGGATTTAGCGCCCATGAATACAACAGGCCCGATCGTTCTCGCCTGCGATCATGCCGGCTTTGAACTCAAGGAACTTGTAAAGGCCTATCTCGGCGACAAGGCTGTCGAATTGGAAGACTGCGGGACCCACGGCGAATCCTCCGTGGATTACACCGAATTCGGTGCGCGGGCAGCCCGGAAAGTCGCCTCCGGCCGGTATGGCCGGGGCATTTTAATTTGTGGCACCGGACTCGGCATGTCCATGGTGGCCAACCGTTTTCCCGGTGTTCGGGCGGCTCTGTGCAACGATCTTTTTTCAGCCATCATGTGCCGCCGCCACAATGATGCCAATATCCTTATCATGGGCGGGCGCGTCCTTGGCCGCGATCTGGCCCTGGAGATCCTTCGCACCTGGCTGGAGACCCCGTTTGATGGCGGCCGTCACCAGGAGCGCATCGCAAACATCGACCAACGGACAAAAACCGCAGGTCCGCTGAATCAAACGGAAGGATAACATGCCAAATCATCAGCAGAATATAAATACCATTCAATCCGTGGACCCGGAAATCGCTGACGCCATTTCCCGGGAATACGAACGTCAGACGAACACCCTGGAACTGATTGCCTCGGAAAACATCGTGGGGCCGGCGGTAATGGCGGCACAGGCCAGCGTGCTGACCAATAAATACGCCGAGGGCTACCCGTCCAAACGCTACTATGGGGGGTGTGAATTTGTCGACATGGCCGAGAACCTGGCGATTGACCGGGCCAAAGCCCTGTTTGAAGCCGAATATGCCAACGTGCAGCCGCACTCCGGCTCCCAGGCCAACATGGGGGTTTACTTCGCCCTTCTGGAGCCCGGCGATACCATTCTCGGAATGGATCTGGCCCACGGGGGCCACCTGACCCACGGGGCCAAAGCCAGCTTCTCCGGCCGGTATTTCAATTTTGTGCACTACGGGGTCCGAAAAGATGCCGGCACACTGGATTATGATGAAATCGCGGCACTGGCCAAAAAACACCAGCCCAAAATGATTGTTGCCGGTGCCAGCGCGTATCCGCGAATCATCGACTTTGAAGCCTTTGGCCGCATCGCCGAATCGGTCAACGCTTATCTCATGGTGGACATGGCCCACATTGCCGGGCTCGTCGCCGGTCGTGTCCACCCCTCCCCGGTGCCGGATGCCCACATTGTCACTTCAACCACCCACAAAACCCTCAGGGGGCCACGGGGCGGCTTGATTCTGGGGCGGGCGGACCTGGCCGCAAAGCTCAACAAGCAAATTTTCCCGGGCATTCAGGGCGGCCCGCTGATGCATGTGATTGCCGCCAAGGCGGTGGCTTTCAAACTGGCCCTGGAGGATGCGTTCAAGCGCTACCAGACGCAGATTGTCAGCAACGCCCGGACCCTTGCTGCTCACTTGATGGAAAACGGCATTGAACTGGTTTCCAACGGCACGGACAACCACATGCTGCTTGTCGACCTCACCAATCTGGGCATCACCGGCAAAGATGCCGAAAATGCACTGGAGCGAGCCGGCATTACCGTTAATAAAAACACCATTCCCTTTGAGACCCAAAGCCCGTTCGTGACCTCGGGTATTCGTATCGGGACCCCTGCGGTGACCACGCGGGGCATGAAGAATGAAGAAATGCGCGTCATCGGGGATTTTATGGTTGATATTTTAAAAAATGCCGACAATGAGGACCTGATTATGCGGACAAAAAATCGAATCAAGGAGTTCTGCTCGCGGTTTCCGCTGTTCCAGGACCCGGAATAGCCTTTTGCCGCCATGATTCGATACCGGAGCGGGCGGGCTTATTCCCCACCCCTTTGAAGGAGGCATCAATGCCGGCCCCACCCCCTCGACCCGCATGGGACGAATACTTTATGGAGATCGCAGCCCTGGTGGCCAAGCGATCGACCTGCCTGAGACGGGCTGTTGGCGCATTAATCGTTAAAGACAAGCGGATTCTGGCAACCGGCTACAACGGCGCCCCCAGCGGCATTCCTCATTGTGCTGAAATCGGCTGCCTGCGGGAACAGCTGCAGGTGGCCTCCGGCGAACGCCACGAACTGTGCCGGGGCATCCATGCCGAACAAAACGCCATCATCCAGGCCGCCTACCATGGTGTGCCCATTCAGGGAGCAACGCTTTACTGCACCAACCTGCCCTGCTCCATATGCACCAAGATGCTGATAAATTCCGGCATCCTAACTATATATTACCGGTCCGGATATGCGGACGATCTGTCAAGGGAACTGATTGGAGCGGCGGGGATCGAACTGGTTCAGCTTGCCGGGCTCTGAGCACAGCCTGGCCTGCGGATGGAGGGGAGTTATGAAATGCCCGTTTTGCCGGGACAACAACAACAAGGTTATCGATTCCCGGCTGAGCCGGGACGGCGGCGCCATTCGGCGCAGGCGGGAGTGCATATCCTGCGGCCGCCGTTTTACCACTTACGAGTGCATCGAGGAAATCCCGCTGATGATTATCAAAAAGGACAGGCGGCGGGAGCTGTTCAGCCGCGACAAGCTCCGTGCGGGCCTTAAAAAGGCTTGTGAAAAACGTGAGGTCAGCATGAACGCCATTGAATCCTTTATCGAGGAGCTGGAGCGGGACTTGCGGGAATCCGAGGAAAAGGAGATCGCCTCCGCCGTCATCGGGGAACAGGTAATGAAAAAGCTCCATGAACTGGACAAGGTTGCCTATGTCCGTTTTGCGTCGGTTTACCGGGACTTCAAGGATGTGGGCGATTTCGCCGCGGAGCTCAAGACCCTGTTGAACCAGCGCTGACAGCCAGCGGGGGCGGTGGCCGAAAACCCCGAACACCCGCCAGGGGCGCTTCTCTCTTGCCGGGACGAGGGGGGTGGCACCCTGGTGCCCGATGTTGACGAACGGTATTGATGCCTGAGATTGACGCCTGAGATTGATGCCTGAGATTGATGAACGATACCCATTACATGAAAATGGCCCTGGCCCTGGCTGAAAAAGGGCGCGGATACACTTCCCCGAATCCCCTTGTCGGAGCTGTTGCGGTCAAGGACGATACCATTGTGGGCAAAGGCTGGCACAAGGCGGCGGGCGGTCCCCATGCGGAGGTCAACGCACTGGATGAGGCCGGCAGCCGCGCGCGGGGGGGCACCCTCTATGTCACCCTCGAGCCCTGCAATCATCAGGGGCGCACCCCGCCCTGCACCGAACGGATCATCGCCGCCGGCCTCCAGCGCGTGGTGATTGCCACGGCAGACCCCAACCCCTCGGTAACCGGAGGCGGGGCGGACTATCTCCGGGCAAAAGGGATCAGCGTGAGCACGGGCATCTGCGATGAAGCGGCCAGGCGCCAGAACGAGGCCTTTTTTAAATTCGTGCGAACAGGCCGGCCTTTTGTCATTCTCAAGTGCGCCGCCACCCTGGATGGCCGGATTGCCACCCGCACCGGGGATTCCAAGTGGGTCACCGGCCCGGCGGCACGCCGGTTTGTCCATCAGCTCCGCCATGCCTCGGATGCCATCATGGTCGGGGTCGGCACTGTCAAAGCGGACAACCCGAGCCTGACCACCCGCCTGGAAGACTCCCAAGGGACGGACCCGCATCGCATTATCCTGGATACCCGGCTTTCCATTCCGGAAGACGCGAAAGTCTTGCAGATGGAATCAACATCTGATACGTTTATAGTTTTCAATCATGCCCTTGATCAGGAAAAGGCCGGGCGCCTGGCGGATAAAGGCGTCAGGCTGATCCAGGTGCCCCTGAAGGATCGGTGGCTGGATCTTCCGGCAGTCTTGGAGCGGCTGGGCGAGAAAAATATGACCAGCCTGTTGATTGAAGGCGGCAGCCGGGTAATGGGCTCGGCCATTCGCAGCGCCATTGCCGACAAGGTGCATTTTTTTTACGCCCCCAAGATTCTGGGCGGCGATGACGGCATCCCTGTGTGCAGCGGCAGCGGGCCGGAGCAAATGGCCGGCAGCGTGCCGATTGATGATATTTCGGTCAGGCGTTTCGATGAGGACGTCTTGATCACAGGCTATATCCGGCATCCATCAGCGGCCGGCCGCTGATGTGGCGGGGATCAGGTTGCAGTTATGTTTACAGGAATCGTTGAGGGTCTTGGCACGGTCAGGCGGGTAAGCGCAGCAGGAGACGGGCTGCGCTTATCCGTAAGCGCGGATTTTGTGCTCGACGGCACCCGCATCGGCGACAGCATTGCGATCAACGGCGCCTGCCTGACCGCTGTGGCCATTTCGGGGTCCCGCTTTGAGGTTGATGTGTCCCCTGAAACGCGGGAACGGACGACATTGAAAACGATAACCCCCGGCAGCCGGGTGAACATTGAACGGGCCCTGCGGCTTTCAGACCGGCTTGACGGCCACCTGGTGTCCGGTCACATAGACGGCACCGGCAGCATTGACTATAAAAATACGACGGGAAACGTCCTGTGGCTGGGAGTTTCCATTCCCCCGGAGCTGGCTCGCTATACGATTGCCAAGGGTTCCGTGGCGATAGACGGCATCAGCCTGACCATCAACAGCTTGAGCGCCCAAGGCTTTGAAGTGGCGATTATCCCCCACACCGCGGCCTCCACCACGATAGGGATGAAAAACAAGGGGGAGGCGGTCAATATTGAAACCGATATGATCGGCAAATACGTGGAAAAATTCATCAGGGAAGGAAACGGAAACACCGGCAGCGATAAGGCCCGAACCGGGGTGGACATGGCCTACCTCCAAAAAACCGGCTTTATTTAAAGGCTATTGCAACACAAGCGCCCGGGCAATTCAGGCGTTCCCTCATATTCATGCCCCGGCCGGGCGCCGCCTGCCTGCAGATGTTAGAAGCGATTGTCCCATACAGGAGAATATAAAAAATGGCACATTTAAGCATTGAGGAAGCCATCCAGGACATTAAAAAAGGAAAAATGGTCATCCTGGTCGACGATGAAGACCGGGAAAATGAAGGCGACCTGACCATGGCCGCTGAGGCGGTAACCCCGGAAGCGATCAATTTCATGGCCAAATACGGCCGGGGGCTTATCTGCCTGGCAATGACGCCGGATAAGATTGAATCCCTGAACCTGCCGATGATGGTCAGCAACAACACCTCCCAGTTTCAAACCGGCTTTACGGTGTCCGTTGAGGCCCGCCACGGCGTCACCACCGGCATTTCAGCCGCTGACCGCGCCACCACCATACAAACCGCCATCGCGGACAACGCAAAACCCGAAGACCTGGTGCGGCCCGGCCACGTCTTTCCGCTGCGGGCCCGCCGCGGAGGCGTCATCGTCCGGACGGGACAGACCGAAGGCTCCGTTGACCTGGCCCGGCTCGCCGGCTTAAAGCCGGCCGCGGTCATTTGTGAAATAATGGATGAAGACGGCACCATGGCCCGGATGCCCACACTTGAAAAATTCAGCGAGGAGCACGGAATCGGCATCTGCACCATCGAGGCCCTGATCGAATACCGGATGCGCACCGAATCCTTTGTTCATAAAGCTGTTGAAGCCAATGTTCCCACCGGCCACGCCGGCACCTTCAAGGTGATCGTATATGAAAATGACATGGAGGACCTGCAGCACATCGCACTGATCAAAGGAGAGATCGATCCGGAAAAACCGGTTCTGGTACGGGTCCATTCCGAATGCCTCACCGGCGATATCTTTGGCTCCATGCGCTGCGACTGCGGCGACCAGCTGCACAAATCCATGCAGATGATGAACGAGGAAGGCGTGGGTGTGCTGCTCTATGTCCGGCAGGAAGGCCGGGGGATCGGTCTTGTCAACAAGCTGAAGGCCTACGTGCTGCAGGACCAGGGATATGACACGGTCGAAGCCAACGAAAAGCTAGGCTTCAAAGCGGATCTCCGGGATTACGGCATTGGCGCGCAGGTATTGGCAGACCTGGGGGTACGCAAAATGCGCCTGATCACCAACAATCCGAAGAAAATTGTGGGGCTTGAGGGGTACGGACTCAGCGTGGTGGAGCAAATCCCCATCCAGATTGAAGCAAACGACTACAATCGCTGCTACCTGGAATGCAAGCGGCTCAAGATGGGCCACTACTTAAACGTGGACACCACCCCATAACGCAACCCTGCCACATGTGAAGAGATGAAGGAAACAGCCATGCCCAATGTAATTGAAGGAAATCTGCTCGCCGAAGGGAAACGGTTCGCCCTGGTGGTAAGCCGCTTCAACGATTTTATTTCAGACAGACTGGTAGGCGGTGCTGTTGATGCACTGCAGCGCAGCGGCGTTTCGGAGACGGCCATCGATATCATTAAAGTTCCCGGCTCCTTTGAAATCCCCCTGATAGCCAAAAAAGTGGCGCAAAAGAAAAAGCATGACGCCGTGCTTTGCCTGGGCGCGGTCATCCGGGGGGCCACCCCGCACTTTGATTATGTCAGCGCCGAGGTATCCAAGGGGATTGCCACAGTAAGCCTGGAAACCGGCATCCCTGTCATTTTCGGGGTCGTCACCACCGACACCATCGAACAGGCGATCGAACGGGCCGGCACCAAAGCCGGGAACAAGGGGTGGGACGCGGCTGTGGCCGCCATTGAAATGAGCAATTTAATCGACTCCATTGAAGGGATCGCTTAAATCACTTCCACCACCATCATGAGCACGCGCCACAAATCAAGAGAACTGGCCCTGCAGATCCTGTATTGCATGGATTTTCTGGGGGACGATTCCGAAGAGCTGTTCGAGGCCATCAGCGGATTGCTGAGCCCGAAACAGGCACCTTCAGAGTTTTCTTACCGGCTGGTGCGGGGGGTTATCGAAAAACGGCCGCAAATCGATGCCGCCATCGAAAAGCATTCCAGTAACTGGCGGATTCACCGAATGAGCGGGGTGGATCGGAATCTGCTCCGCCTGGCGGTTTTTGAAATGCTTTTTTGCGAGGACATCCCGGCGAAGGTGGCCATCAATGAAGCCATTGAAATCGGCAAAAAGTTCGGCACCGAGGAAACGGGCCCGTTTGTCAACGGGGTTCTGGATGCCATCGGCCAGCAACGGCTTCTGGATTCATCGCCCGCCGTTCTTGGTGACTGAGACGGGATCTTTGCCTGATCCCGGATCCGGAACCTTTACAGAGGTTCTCATCAATTTCCGGCGCACGGATTTTTAAAAATAAAACGACACGGAGCAACCAGCAAAGGAGTCAGCCATGGAGTTACGCAAATATATTTTGCGCGAAGACGAAATACCGAGGCAATGGTACAACATTCTTGCTGATATCAACGTAAACCCGCCTCTGGATGCGGAAGGCCAACCCCTCACCCCGGACAAGCTGGCCCCGGTCTTTCCCATGAACCTGATCGAGCAGGAAGCCAGCACCCAGAGATGGATTGATATCCCTGATGAGATCCTGAATGTTTTAAATATATGGCGCCCCGCCCCCCTGATAAGGGCGCTGTCCCTGGAAAAGGCCCTGGGCACACCGGCACGGATTTATTTCAAGAATGAAAGCGTCAGCCCCCCGGGCAGCCACAAGCCTAACACCGCCGTCCCTCAAGCTTATTACAACAAGGCCTTTGGCATCAAGCGCATGACCACCGAAACAGGGGCCGGCCAGTGGGGCAGCGCCCTTTCCTTTGCCTGCGCCCAATATGGCATTGAGTGCAAAGTGTACATGGTAAGGGTCAGCTTTGACCAAAAACCCTACCGTAAATTCATGATGTCCACCTGGGGCGGCAACTGCATCCCCAGCCCCAGCGAGTTCACCCAGGCCGGGCGCGACGCGCTTGCAAAGGATCCGAACACCCCGGGCAGTCTGGGCATTGCCATCAGCGAGGCCATTGAAGAGGCTGTCGGCGATGAAAGCGGGGAAACCCGGTATTCATTGGGCAGCGTGTTAAACCATGTCATGCTGCATCAGACCATCATCGGCCTGGAAGCCAAAAAACAAATGGAACTGGCCGGGGATTATCCGGACATTATTATCGGCTGTGCCGGCGGCGGCAGCAATTTCGGAGGCCTGGCCTTCCCTTTTGTGCAGGACAAAATCAACGGCAGGCATATTGACATCTACCCCGTGGAGCCGGCCGGCTGCCCGACCCTGACCAAAGCCCCCTTTGTCTATGATCACGGGGACACGGCCCGCTACACACCGCTGCTGCCCATGCACAGCCTGGGGCATGCCTTCGTGCCCCCGGCGTTTCATTCCGGCGGCCTCCGCTATCACGGGATGGCGCCCACCGTCAGCCAGCTGGTGGATGAAGGGCTCATTTCGCCCAAATCGGTCAAGCAGAGCCAGGTCTTTGAAGCCGGCCTCCTTCTTGCGCGCACCGAAGGCATAATCCCCGCGCCGGAAACCACGCACGCCCTGGCCACGGTCATTGACGAGGCCCGGAAAGCAAAAGAAGAAGGCAGGGAAAAGGTTATCCTGTTTAACTGGAGCGGCCACGGCCTGCTGGACCTGACCGCCTATGACAGCTACCTTACCGGCCAGATCAAGGACATCATCCTCTCCGAGGAAGAGGTGGCGGAGTGCGAGAAGATATATGCGGATTACCCCAAACCGGCACACCTGAAGCACAAATAGCGCCAAAGCAAGAGTAACGGGTTAAACGGATTATGGACGACACCCCTGTTGAAACATTGAAACGCCGCTGCCCGCGTCTGGGCAGCCCGATTGCATTCAGCTACTGCCTGACGGCGGGCGATGACAAAAAGGCCTGCTGGAAAATTTTTGACTGCTGGTGGGAAATGTTTGACGTGGCCGCCTATTTACAAAACACCCTGCCGGCGCCGGAATTCGAACAATTGAAGGCGAAAGCCACCGCCCCGCCGAAAAACAAACTCACGGGCATTTTAGAAATCGCCGAACAAGCCCGCAAACGGAAAAAAGAAGAAAATAATTCATAAGGAGGCATGCTTGATCATCAAAACCCTAGCCGTGGGACCGATTATGGCCAACTGCTACATTGTCGGCTGTGAATCCGGCAAGCAGGCAGCTGTCATTGATCCCGGAGATGAGACGGACAAAATCCTGATGGCCCTGGCAGAAGCCCGGCTCACCGTGAAATATATTCTCAACACGCATGGACATTTCGATCACGTGGGAGGCAACCGGCGGCTGAAGGATGCCACCGGCGCCGAACTCCTGATTCATGCCGACGATGCCCGCATGTTAGAGAGCCTGCCCCAGGCGGCAGCGGCATTCGGGCTTTCCGCTGAAAGCTCCCCGCCCCCGGACCGGACGATTGCTGAGGGGGATACCATCACTTTTGGCGACATCACCCTCCAGGTCCTGCATACGCCGGGACACTCGCCGGGCGGCGTCTCCTTTCATTCCAATGGCGCGGTCTTCGTGGGCGACACCCTGTTTGCCGGCTCCATCGGCCGAACCGACTTTGAAGGCGGCGATTTCAACACCCTGATCAGCAGCATCAAAAACAAGCTTTTCCCCCTGGGCGACGATGTAACGGTTTACACCGGTCACGGCCCGACCACCACCATCGGCCAGGAAAAACAGATGAACCCCTTTCTGCGCATGGCCTGACCGGGCTACGAAGCCGGCCCCGGTTTCATCCCTCTTGCCTGCAAAGGCGCCGCCCTGCGGCAACCTCCCCCTGCCAGCCCGGTTAAAACGCTCCGAGCTGGCAGGGCTTGATCTTTACCCCAAGCGTCTCGCAAGCAGCACTGACCGTCATTCGGGGCAGTTGGAACCTCTCTGCGATTTCCCATGCAGTCCGGCAGGGGAGCCGGTCATTTTCCATTCCCATCCGTATGGCTGCCCCCAGATCGTTATCAACTGCTTCCAGAGGCGCCACAATTTTCTTTTGAGGCGGGTAACCGAACAAGCCGAGCTGGCATTTAACCAGATGAAGGCCGAATTTGTCCGCATATGCCCCCCCCTGCCCCGGGCTCAGGCCATACGCCGCCGCTGCTTCAAAGGCCGCCTTGCACGAGAGTTCGCCATGGGAAGCAGCTTCTGACAGAAACTGGCGGAGGCCCTCTTCTGAAAGGGAGCTGTCCTTTTCTTCGCTGTTTGATTTCATCTCTTTCTCCTGTAAACGTCCATCAGCCGGTTTCCAGCCACCGGCGAAGGGAAACACCAGATTAGAAAAAATTGGCCGGAATCACAAGCCTGTTTTTGGCCTGTTGCCCATCCGCATTCAAACATCCGCCAGGTTCAACCTGCCAATCACTCACTTTAGGTTGAATAAGCCCGGCTGGTTTGCTAATCAGATGAGAATATCATTTTGAACGGCAACTTCCCCTGCGGCCTTGTCCGGTTTACCAGCAAAGCCGCAGGGACATCCGGACCAAACCGGAAGACAATAAAAGGCAGCATGCAGGAAATGAGTTTTTCTATCAATCGGCGCCACAGTCGCCAGATTCATGTGGGGCATGTACCTGTCGGCGGTTCGGCGGCAATCTCCGTGCAATCCATGACCAATACGGATACCCGGGATGCCCCCGCCACCATTGAACAGATTCTCCGGCTTGAACGGGCCGGCTGCGAAATCATCCGCGTGGCGGTTCCGGACGAAGCGGCAGCCGGGACCGTTTCCGAGATTAAAAAAAACATTCACATCCCCCTGATCGCAGACATCCATTTTGATTATCGCCTGGCAATAGCCGCAGCGCATGCCGGGGCGGACGGCCTGCGAATCAATCCGGGCAACATCGGCAGCAAAACAAAAATCCGGGAAATTGTCCATGCGGCCAACGCCTGCGGGATACCCATCCGAATCGGGGTCAATGCCGGCTCCCTTGAAAAAGACATTTTCTCACGTCACGGGGCGGCAACCGATAAGGCCCTGGTTGAAAGCGCGCTGCGCCATATCGATCTGATGGCGGGATTTGACTGCAAGCAACTGAAACTGGCGATCAAATCAAGCGATGTCCGCCAGACGGTCGCCGCCTACCGAGAGTTGGCCGAAAAAACGGAGTGGCCGCTGCACATCGGCATCACCGAGGCCGGCGGGCTGTTTACCGGGATAGTCAAATCCGCCATGGGTATCGGCATGCTTCTGGCCGAAGGGATTGGCGATACCCTGCGGGTCTCCTTGACGCGGGACCCTGTGGAGGAAGTACGGGTGGGCTATGAAATATTGAAGGCACTGGGCATCCGCCGGCGAGGCCCGGAGATCATCTCCTGCCCGACTTGCGGCCGGTGCCGTTTCGATTTGTTCGCCCTGGCTGAAGCTGCTGAAAAAGCATTGATGACCCGGACCACCCCGCTTACCATTGCCATCATGGGATGCCCCGTCAACGGTCCCGGTGAGGCCAGAGCCGCTGATATCGGCATTGCCGGCGGCAAGAACAGCGGCATCCTGTTTAAACGCGGCCGGGTCGTCCGCAAGGTGCCGCAAAGCCAGCTGCTGGAAACCCTGCTGGAAGCAGTTGATGAGTACGAAGACAATACTTAATTTCTCTTTACCTGAACGGCGTGTTTCCAATTTTTAATTTTTTTGTCTTTAGATCATTTTAGAGGAGTGAAATGAAACAGGAAAAAACGGCAATTCAACCCACCCGGGAAGAAAATTATCCGGAATGGTACCAGGAAGTCATCAAAGCATCCGATATGGCCGAGGTCTCCCCGGTTCGCGGCTGCATGGTCATCAAACCCTGGGGCTATGCCTTGTGGGAAAATATTGTGCGGACCATGGATGACCAATTCAAGGCCACCGGAGTCAAAAACGCCTATTTCCCGCTTTTTATCCCCATCAGTTTTCTTGAGAAGGAGGCCCGGCACGTTGAAGGCTTTGCCAAGGAGTGCGCGGTGGTGACCCATCACAAACTGGAAAAGGGGGAAGACGGCGCCCTGGTTCCGGCCGGCCGATTGAATGAACCCCTGATTGTGCGCCCCACCTCCGAGACCATTATCGGCGACGCGTTTTCCAAATGGATCAAAAGCTACCGGGATCTGCCGGTTCTGATCAACCAGTGGGCCAACGTGGTGCGTTGGGAAATGCGGACCCGGATTTTTTTGAGAACCAGCGAGTTTCTCTGGCAGGAGGGGCACACCGCGCATGCCACCCGGCAGGAAGCCCTTGACCGAACGCATATGATGCTCCGGATTTATAAAAAAGTGGCTGAGGACTACATGGCCATGCCGGTCATCACGGGGGAGAAAACCCTGGCTGAAAAATTTCCCGGAGCCGAGACCACCACCTGTATCGAGGCCCTGATGCAGGACAAAAAAGCGCTGCAGGCGGGCACCTCCCATTTTCTGGGACAGAATTTCAGCAAGGCTTCAGACATCACGTTCCAATCCGACCAGGAAACCGAAGAATATGCATGGACCACCTCCTGGGGCACATCCACCCGGCTGATCGGGGCGCTGATCATGACCCACAGCGATGACAACGGCATTGTGCTCCCCCCGCGGATCGCATCCGCCCATGCCGTATTGCTGCCGATTATTCGCTCCGATAAAGACCGCCAAACGGTAATGGCCTACACGGAGCGACTGGCCGCGCGCCTGCGGGAAAAATTCTATTACGGCCGACCGCTTACCGTTGAAATCGATGAAAGAAATACCGGCGCCAGGAACTGGGACTGGATTAAAAAGGGGATTCCCCTGCGGGTGGAAATCGGGCCCAAGGACATTGAGAAAGACTCCGTGTTCGTCGGGCGCCGGGACAAAAGCCACAGGGACAAAACCGCCATACCGACGGACACGTTCGTGGCCACCATTGACGATATTCTTGATGAAATTCAGGAAACCCTTTTCAACCGAGCGCTTGCCTTTCAACAGGCCAACACCCGCTCATTTGATGACGCGGCCGCCTTTAATTCTTTTTTCAGGCCGCAGAATGCGGAAAAGCCCGAAATCCACGGCGGCTTCGCCCTGGCGCACTGGTGCGGCGACGGTGCCTGCGAGGAGCGAATCAAGCAACGGCTCAATGTTTCCATCCGCTGCATCCCTTTTGAGGGGGAAAAGGAGAACGGGCAGTGTATTGAATGCGGCAAAGAATCCCGCCAGCGCGTGGTATTTGCAAAGGCCTATTAGAATACAACATTGATACGCATCAGCGACATACTGGACAAAATCAGCGACTATTATCCGGAGGCGGATGTCGAGATCATCAACCAGGCCTACGTCTACTCGGCCAAGGTGCATGAGGGACAGGTCCGTCTAAGCGGGGAACCCTATCTTTCCCACCCGTTGGAGGTTGCCAGCATACTGGCGGACATGCATCTCGACACCACCAGTATTGCCTGCGGCCTTCTCCACGATGTGGTCGAAGACACGCACACCACCCTTGAAGATATCCAGGAACGCTTTGGCGAGGAAGCCGCAAAGATTATCGGCGGCGTCACCAAAATCAGCAAACTCTCCCTGGACACGGCCCAGGCCCGGCAGGCAGAGAACCTGCGCCGGATGATCCTGGCCATGGCCGATGACCTGCGCGTCATCCTGATCAAACTGGCCGATCGGCTGCACAATATCCGAACCCTGCACTTCCACAAATCGGATGAAAAAAAACGCGCCATTGCCCAGGAGACCATGGATATATACGCGCCGATCGCCTCTCGGCTCGGCATTTTCTGGATGAAGCGCGAACTCGAGGAAATCTCTTTTTATTATATCCAACCGGAAGAATATGATCGCATTAAAAACCTGGTGAGCAAAGACCAGACCCAGCGTGCCCATTACGTGGAAACCGTAAAGCAGGTAATTGGCGAAAAGATGACGGAAGCCGGCCTGCCCGCCCGGGTCTACGGGCGGTACAAACAATTCTACAGTATCTACCACAAGATGCTCACCCAGGATTTAAGCTTTGAAGAAGTCTACGATATCATTGCCTTCCGGATCGTCCTGGAAACCATTCCGCAATGCTACGAGGCTTTGGGCATCATCCATGCCCACTGGCGGCCCATTCCGAAAAAATTTAAAGACTACATCGGCTTTCCCAAGCCAAATGGCTACAAGTCGCTGCACACCACGGTAATCGGCCCCTTCGGGGAACGCATGGAGGTCCAGATCCGAACCGAAGAGATGGACCGGCTGGCCAATTCCGGGATTGCGGCTCACTGGAGCTACAAGGAAGGCAAGGTGGCGGACAAGGAAAGCCTCAGCAATTTTGAATGGATTCAAAATCTTGTTGAAAACCATCAAGACAATTACGGCGACCCGGAGGAGTTTCTGGAAAATGTCCGGATTGATTTGTTTCCGGCGGAAGTCTATGTATTCACACCGCAGGGGGAAGTCAAGAATCTGCCCCGGGGGTCCACGCCGGTGGATTTCGCCTACATGATTCACACCGAAATCGGCCACCAATGCACGGGCGCAAAGATAAACGGGCGGCTGGTGCCCCTGCAGTATGAATTAAAAACCGGCGATATTGTCGAAATTGTGACCACCAAGGGCCACCAGCCCAGCAAGGACTGGCTCAATTTCGTTAAAACCGGAAAAGCCCGCTCCCGCATCCGCCAGTGGATCAAGCGCCAGGAGAAGGAGCGCAGCATCTCCCTGGGACGGGAGATGTGCGAAAAAGCCTTCCGCAAACACCGCCTCAATTTTCACGAGAAGCTAAACTCCCCGGAGCTCCAGGCTGTCGCGGATGAATTTAACTTTAAAAATGTGGATGACCTGATCGCCAACGTCGGCTACGGCAAAATCACTCCCCTGCAGATTGTCCGGCGCCTGACACTCGATGACAAACCGAAAAAAGAAGAAACGCTGATCGATCGCTTCATCTCACGCCGCCGGGACAGGAAGAAGCAGGAAGACAAAGGGGTTGTTGTCGACGGCATGGATGACATCCTGATCCGCTTCGGCCAATGCTGCCAGCCGGTGCCGGGGGATCCGATAACAGGCTACATCACTCACGGAGCCGGGGTTACGGTGCATCGCAAGGGATGCGTCAACGCCATGAAAATGAGCCCGGAGCGGGAAATCAATGTGGAGTGGAAAAAAGACAGCACGGGTTCTTTCCCGGTCAAACTCAAATTCCGGGCAGGGGACCGGATGGGCTTGCTGGCGGAAATCACCTCGGTTATCAGTAAAGCCGATGCCAACATTATTGACATTCAATTGGAGAGTCTGCCCAACAAGACGGTCACGGGATATTTCACCCTCTCCGTGGCCAACCGGAACCACCTGGACACTGTCATGGCCAAGCTGAAAAAAGTCGAAACCCTTCAGGAGATACGAAGACTTTAAAAAACCATCACTTGGGGGGCTTTTCCACGAGACCGGAGCGGATGCAGCGGGTGCAGGCCTTAACCTTCATTACCCGCCCGTTTTGAATCGCGCGCACACTCTGAAGGTTCGGGTTGAATCGCCTTTTATTCACATTATGGGCATGGCTGACATTATTGCCGACCATCGGTCCTTTTCCGCAAATATCACATAACTTGGACATGTTCTGTCTCTCCAGTTCGCTTTTGAGCTTTCGGTCTTATCTCTCTTGCTTATCTCTATAATCTACTTTTCTCTATAACCTAAACCGTCCCGGGCGGAAGGACTAACCCGGTCTACCTATCCAACGGGCCAACTATCCCCAGCTATCCCGAGCTATCCAACGGTAAAAAATGAAAGTATATAGCCTTGTATTTATCTTTTGTAAAGATTTTTTTTGCGGGTGCCCGCAAAAGCCGGATGACTTCCACCACTCATGCGGGCATGGACAAGCCAACCCCACGCGCTATCCCGAAGATTCACCTGAACGCTGCAATTGTTCTTGGCACTGATTTATATAAGATCGCGCTTTCCGTTGCAATTCAGCCAAATCGGAGGGGTAATCATTGATGACATTTTCAAACCGTCCAAGCGCGGCCTTGTAGTGCCCCTGCTTTAAATAGAACTCGCCGACGTAGAGCTCATGGCCCGCCAGGGTCTTGAGGCACCGCAGGATGTGCTTTTGCGCTTTTTCGGCGTATTGACTGGAGGGGAAACGGTCCCGGAGCTGCCGGAAAACCCGCAAAGCTTTTTCCGTATACGTCTGATCCCGGTCCACGCCCTTCATGCGGTCAAAATAGCAGCGCCCCGTTCGATAAACCACATAGGGTATCTCCTGGTCATTGGGATGGAGACGCTCGTACTGCTCATAAGCCGCGATTGCCTGTTCATAATTTTTTAACTGGTAATGGGCATCAGCGACTTTGAGCTCCGCTTCCTTGGCAAAACGGCTGAAGGGGTACCAATCCTTGAGTTTGGAATAAGTATCGATAGCCTGGCGATACTTCTCATCGGCAAACTCCTCCCGGCCTTCCGCCACCAGCTCGGCCGCGGTTTTTTCTTCTTCGGGCCCAAACCAGGCACAGCCGGGTCCGGCAAGCAAAAGCACCAGTAGACACGCGATAATTCGTTTCATTCGTCTATTTACCTGAATCAGGATTTCATGGGTGGGAAGCAATAAAAAACGGGCCGTCAAACCCCATGGGAGGCATCCATTCAAGAAACCGCTTGGGAACCCGCATGTTCCTCAATGAATTCGGAAGCCTGTGAGGCCGCAATGGCGCCATCGCCAACAGCCGTTGAAACCTGGCGCAAAGGTGTATCCCGGACATCGCCCACGGCAAAAACGCCGGGAACGGAAGTCTCCATCCGCTGGTTGACCTTAATAAACCCGTCCGCATCCAGTGCAAGGGAGTTTTTTAAAAAGCCTGTGTTGGGAATCGTCCCCACCCAGATAAAACAGCCTTCGACCGGAAGGTCAACCGATTTGCCGGTCACGACATTTTCAATGGTGATGCTTGACACACCCGCATCCGCGCCGTTGATGGCCGTGACTTTGGAGTTCCAGAGGACCTGAATTTTCTCATTGGCAAAGGCACGCTCCTGAAGGAGCTTTTCCGCCCTTAACTCCCGGCGCCGGTGCACCAGGTAAACCTTATCCACGAAACGGGTCAGGAAAATACTTTCCTGAACCGCCGTATTACCGCCGCCCACCGCGGCCACGACACTGTTCTTGAAAAAAGGGGCATCACAGGTGGCACACGTGGAAACCCCTTTACCGTAATACCTGCCCTCCCCGGGCACGCCCAACTTCCTGGGTGAAGCCCCGCTGGCAATGATGACACTTCGGGCGGTCACCGTCCGATCGCTCAACTGCAGCTGCTTTTGCGTGGCGGAAAAATCCAGGGATTGCACTTCATTGGTTTCAATGGAGACGCCGAAACGATTGACCTGCTCTGTCATTTTCATTACGAGATCGGCCCCGCTCAAACCTTCCGGAAACCCCGGATAATTTTCAAGCCAATCTGTCATCAGAATCTGCCCGCCGGGGGCGGCCTTTTCCAGCAGAAGCACATCGAGCCTGGCTCTTGCCGCATAAATTGCCGCCGTCAAGCCCGCCGGGCCCGCCCCGATAACAGCCAGATCATATTCGGTTTTCTGCATCACAGGCCTTTTTGGATGCTGGCTTCCAACTTGGATTTGTCCGCCATGCCCACAATCTGGTCCACCTGCTGGCCGTCCTTGAAAACGATCAGGGTGGGGATGGCCCGGATACCATAGTTGCCTGGTGTGACCGGATTGTCATCCACGTTGCACTTGGCGAATTTGACCTTTCCCTGGTAATTCTTGCTGAGCTCCTCGATCACCGGCCCAATGGCTTTGCACGGCCCGCACCAGGGCGCCCAGAAATCCACCAGGACGGGGATATCGGACTTTAACACCTCGCTGTCAAAGTTGCTGTCACCGACTTCAATAATATTGTCCGCCATAAATAAGATGCCTTTCAAAAAAAAAGTTTAAACAAGGACGCGCCCATTTCCCGGGTTCATCCCAGCGTTTGCCATACCGGAATCATGCAAGACGCGCAAGACCGGAAATTTCAAATAATATAACGGAGCCTTGGACGATTGTCAAGCCATGCGCCTTTTGCCAGGCATAAGTGCGGCGTCCCCCAGCCCCCTCTGCAGGATTCCGCGGTCCGCCAGGCACTCCGCCGTCTGTCCCGGCGGAGGCCCGGAAAAAAAATTTGACATACCGACAATTATCGGTAAAATTGGTGGATTCATTTATGATTGTTAAACGAGACCACCAAAGGGGTTCGCATGTTAGCACTCGATTTTTCAAAAATGGGGGGGTTGGCACCCGCCATTGTGCAGGATCATGCCACCGGTGAGGTGCTGATGCTGGCGTTCATGAACCAGGCTGCATGGGAGGCCACGCTGGAGACCGGCAAGGCCACCTACTACAGCCGCTCCCGGGATAAATTGTGGGTCAAAGGGGAAAGCTCCGGCCATGTGCAGGAGGTCAGGGAAATCCGCGTGGATTGCGATGCGGACACGATCCTTCTGAAAGTGGCGCAAATCGGCGGCGCTGCCTGTCACCTGGGCTACAAAAGCTGCTTTTTCCGCAAAGTCACCGATGGCGGCCTGCAGACAACAGAAACCCGCGTTTTCAATCCCGACGAGGTATACAAAAAATGAGTACCCCGCTAAAACTCGGCATCCCCAAGGGCAGCCTTCAGAAATCAACCATAGAGCTTTTTAAACGCTCCGGCTGGAAAATCGAGGTCAACGGCCGCAGCTATTTTCCGGAAATCAATGATCCGGCGATTACCTGCGCTCTTTGCAGGGCCCAGGAGATGTCGATCAACGTGGAAAACGGCACCCTCGATGCCGGTCTGACCGGAAAGGACTGGATCGCGGAGAATCAATCCGATGTGCATGTGGTTGCCGACCTGGTCTATTCCAAGGTCAGCGCCCGCCCGGCCCGCTGGGTGGTGGCGGTGGCTTATGATTCACCGGTTCAGAGCATCGAGGACCTGCGGGGCAAAACCATTTCAACGGAGTTGATGGGCTACACGCAGCGTTATTTCGCGGAAAAAGGCATTGACGTCAAAGTCGAATTCTCCTGGGGTGCCACGGAAGCCAAAGTCGTTTCCGGGCTGGCGGACGCCATCGTTGAAATCACAGAAACCGAGAGCACCATTAAAGCCCACGGCCTGCGCGTCATTCATGAAATGATGCAAACCAACACCCAGTTCATCGCAAATCACGAAGCCTGGAAAGACCCTCAAAAAAGGGAAAAAATCGAGCAGATCGTTCTGCTGCTCAAAGGCGCGCTGGTTGCGGAAAAGCTTGTGGGCATCAAGATGAATGTGCCGGCCCCGGAACTTGAAAAAATCGTCTCGCTGCTGCCGAGCCTGACGGCCCCCACAGTGGCCTCTCTCTACAACACCGACTGGTTTTCCGTGGAAACGGTGATCAGCTCCGATACCGTTCGGGACCTGATCCCGGTCCTGTTAAAAAACGGGGCTGAAGGCATTATTGAATACCCCCTGAACAAAGTCACCTGATTTGAATGACTTGTCAGGCCGCGGTTTGTGCCCGACCCCGAAAACCGGACCGAAAACCGG
>CAZNSO010000020.1:3283-24019 GCA_964575805.1 uncultured Desulfobacteraceae bacterium | reverse complement strand
AAACCGGCTTAAAATTTCTTCCCCCCGCCACTGGAGCGGTTTATGAAGGTCAAATCGGCAGAGTTTATCAAAAGCGCGGTCAAACCGGAACATTATCCACCCGCCGGTCCGCCTGAAGTAGCCTTTGCCGGCCGCTCCAATGTCGGTAAATCCTCTTTGATCAACACCCTGGTCAACCGCAAAAACCTGGTGAAGACCAGTTCCACGCCGGGCCGAACCCAGCTGCTGAATTTTTTTGACATCAACGGGAAAGCGGTTTTTGTGGATCTGCCGGGATACGGCTGGGCAAAGGTGCCGGTCCGGATCAAAAAGCAATGGGGGCCGATGGTGGAGAAATATCTTTCCACCCGGGAGACACTCAAAGCCGTGCTGCTGATTCTAGACATCCGGCGAAGCCCCGGAAACGAGGAAATCAATCTGATTGACTGGCTTTTGGAAAATGCCATACCGGTCATCCTGGTATTGACCAAGGCGGACAAACTGGCCAAAAACCGCCGCATCAAGCAGGTCAATGCCATTTCCAGCACCCTGGGGCTGTCCCCGGAGAACCTGATCTGTTTTTCCGCCAAAACCCGGCAGGGTCTGGACCTCGTATGGGCGGCCATAGACCATTTACTGGAAACAGCCTGAGGTTTCCCGTGAAAAGCCTGCGGATTCCCCCCATCCGGGGCCTGGGCCGAACCGCACCTTCCCGGCCTCAAAACAACCTTAACCCCCTCAAGGAGCGGCGGTTCCGCCAAAACAACCTGTTATGAATGATTTGACTGACAACTCCGAGCGGTTTCACTCCGGTTTTATCGCCATTGCCGGCCCCCCGAACGTGGGCAAGTCCACACTTTTGAATACCATGGTGGGCCAAAAAATCTCCATTACCTCGGACAAGCCCCAGACCACGAGGAACCGAATCGCCGGCATCGCCCACCGGCCGCAGTCCCAACTGATTTTTCTGGACACACCGGGCATCCACCTCACGCAAAAAACATTCAACCAGAAAATGGTGGACGTGGCCTTTGCCGCCATTGCGGATGTGGACCTGATCCTGCTGGTGATTGATGCGGCCAAAGCGGCGCCACGGGCTGAAAGCATGATTTTGCAGCGACTTCCGAAAAACCGGAAACCGCCGGTAATTCTGGCGCTTAACAAGATCGACATCGTAAAAAAAGTGGACCTGCTCCCGATCATTGACAAATGGGCCCAGGCCTATCCCTTTGAATCGATTTTCCCGGTTTCCGCAAAAACCGGCACTCAGGTGACGGATCTGGTTTCGGCCCTGGAGCATCGCCTGCCGGAGGGGCCGGCGTATTATCCACCGGATATGACAACCGATGTCCCTGAGGAATTTATTCTGACCGAGATTATAAGGGAAAAGGTTTTTTCCCTGACAGAGGAGGAAATCCCTTTTGCCACCGCCGTTTCCATTGAACTGCTGGAGGAGGAGGAAGACAGCGACCTGGTGCGTATCTATGCCAAAATCCATGTGGAGCGCGATTCCCAGAAAAAAATCATCATTGGCAAAAATGGCGGCAAAATCCGGGAAATCGGCAAAGCGGCTCGGCTTGAAATAGAGCGGATGATGGGGCTGCGGGTTTTCCTGAAGCTTTTCATCCGGGTGGAGAAAAACTGGACCCGCGATGCCAGGGCGATGCGGCGGCTGGGATACTGATGATCCTGTCTTACCATCCCTGTTTTACCGGAGACCAAAATCGCCTTTGCGCCGGGCGGGAGCCTGACGATTCGGACCTGCGCGCCATTGCCCGGGCAGACGGCGTCGTTTTGCCCCAGGGCGGCCCCGCCCGTTTGTATGAAATGGCCGCCGCAAACTGCGCCCATGTTTTTCCAAACTACGGCAGCCGCTACCGTTATCCCGGCAAAATCGGGCAAATCCGGCTCTTCCGGGAGATCGGGGCCCCCCATCCGGAAACCCGGGTTTATGACACCCTGGCGGCCTATTACAGGGAAACAGCGGGGGGCCGTCTTCCGGCAGGATTTCAATACCCCTTGATTTTCAAATTCGACTGGGGCGGTGAAGGCGACACCGTCTGGCTGCTGCGCGGACCGGGAAATCTGGCGGCAGCCCTGGATGCGGCCGCAAGCTGTGAAAAAACCGGCCAAAAAGGCTTTTTGCTGCAATCCTTTGTGCCATCCGGAAACCGCTGCCTCCGGGCAGTCATTATCGGACAGCAAATTATAACTTATTGGAAAGTTCAGTCCGGACGGGAAAAAGTCGGTATCGGTGCCGGCGTCAGCAAAGGCGCACGAATTGACCCGCATGCCGACCCGGAGCTGCAGCAGCTCGGAATAAAGCAGGTTAACCGGCTTTGCGCCCGCACCGGCATCAACCTTGCCGCTTTTGACCTGCTGTTGCCGGAAACCGCGAGCCGGCCGACGTCTTTGTTTCTGGAAATCAACTATTTTTTCGGCAGAAAAGGGCTTGGCGGCTCGGAGGCCTTCTATGAGATCCTGATTCGGGAAATTCGCAGCTGGATTCATCGCCGGGGCCTTGGGCAGCCGGTATTTTCCAAAAAAAAGAGGCAGACATGAGCCAATTTGACTTCTTTGATGATGAGGGCCATCAGCGGCGCGAAAAAGAAAAAGCCCGGGAACTCCGCCAGAGCCAGTGGTGGAAACGCCGGCTGGCCAAAGGGGTCTGCCACTACTGCGGCCGCCGCTTTCCCGCCCGGGAACTTACCATGGATCACGTCGTACCCGTGGCCCGGGGCGGTAAAAGCACCAAGGGCAACGTCGTCCCCTGCTGCAAGGAATGCAATACCCGCAAAAAGATGCAGCTTCCCGCGGAATGGGAAAACCCTCCCCTTTAAACCCTCTGTTTCGACCCGCAGCCCGACAGCGACGGGTTTTGCATTTTCCGCTCCTGGCGGGAATGAATGGGTTCCTGAAAAAGCCCGAATTTAATCCTTGACATCCACGACCCGAGACCTTATTTTATCCAATAATTGAGCATATGCTCACAAAATTTTTGTTTTTCCATTCACCCCAAAGGAGTCCATTTATGGTTATCGCTGTTGCCAGCGGAAAAGGCGGCACAGGGAAAACAACCATCGCAACCAACCTGGCCGCCGCTCTTGCGGATCATGTCAGGTACCTGGACTGCGACGTTGAAGAACCAAACGCCCATATTTTTCTAAAACCCACGGATTTGGAAAGTGAAACCGTGACTCTTCCGGTCCCTGAAGTGGACATGGCCAAATGTGATTTGTGCGGCATCTGCGACCGGATTTGCCAATTCAGCGCCATTACCGTAATGGGGGAGTACGTGATGACCTTCCCGGAGATGTGCCATGGCTGCAAGGGCTGCATGATGGCCTGCCCGACAGGGGCCATCAGTGAAACTACCCGGGAACTGGGCAAACTGGAAAAGGGCCGAAGCGGGGCCATCGAGTTTTATCATGGCCTGCTCCGTGTGGGCGAGGCCATGTCGCCGCCTCTTATCGAAGCTGTCAAGGAACATGTCAGCAGCGATGCCGTCAATATCGTCGATGCCCCGCCGGGAACTTCCTGCCCGGTGATCGCGGCCATCAAGGACGCGGATTTCCTGCTGCTGGTGACAGAGCCGACGCCTTTTGGGCTCAATGACCTCAAGCTGGCGGTGGAAACCGCCCGCCTGATGGGCCTGCCCTTCGGCATCGTGATCAACCGCTGTGACGTGGGGGATGAGCGGACAAAGGAATACGCGGAAAAGGAAAACATCCCCGTTATAATGGAAATACCGGACAAGCGCAGCATTGCTGAGGCCTATTCCAACGGCATTTTAATGGTGGAGGCCCTGCCGGAGATGAAAGAGCGATTCCAGGAACTCTACCAGAATATACGGGCACTCATGAACTGAACGGGCACCCTTTTAAACAAATGAGAATGTTTTTTTATGAAAGAACTGACGATTATCAGCGGAAAGGGCGGCACCGGCAAGACAAGCCTGACAGCCGCATTTGCGGGTCTTGCCGAAAACAAAGTGATGGTGGATGCCGATGTCGATGCCGCCGACATGGACCTGATCCTCACCCCTTCTGTCCGACATGAAGAGGAATTCAAGGGGGGGCATTATGCGGTCATCCGGCCGGATTTGTGCACCGAGTGCGGCGAATGCCGCCAGCGCTGTCAGTACGGCGCCATCAGCGAGGATTGGGTCATTGATAAAATCGACTGTGAAGGCTGCGGGGTATGCGTGTACTTCTGCCCCGAGGACGCCATTGAATTCCCCCAGCGTACCTGCGGCAAATGGTACATCTCGGATACGCGGCACGGTCCCCTGGTTCATGCCAAATTGGGAATTGCCGAAGAAAACTCGGGCCTGCTGGTCTCCCTGCTGCGCCAGAAAGCCAAAGAAATAGCCGAGCAACAGGGACTGGAGCGCATCATCGTTGACGGCCCGCCGGGGATCGGGTGCCCGGTGATTGCCTCGGTGACAAACTCAAACGGGGTGCTGATCATTACCGAGCCCACCCTTTCAGGCATCCATGACATGCAGCGGGTCAGGGAACTGGCCGGGTTCCTCAACGTTCCGGCCATGCTCTGCATCAACAAACATGACTTGAACCCCGCAATGGCCGATAAAATGCGCCATTATGCAAAGACCCACGACATGCATTACGTCGGCGCCATTCCCTATGACCGGGACATGACCCGCGCCATGGTGGAACAGCAGACGCTTGTGGAATATTCAAACGGCCCGGCGGCCCGGGCGATTATCGACATATGGGAAGCAGTGGCCGCAACCGTTTTTTCTTAAACCCCGGGCGCCGGACGAAAAACTGGATGAAATGCATTCTGTTGACGAACTGGAAAGCTCACATATTTGAAACACTCGGTATAAATTCAGGTGACAATAATTCCAAAATCATTTATCAGGGAGGCTGAAGCAAACTCTATGAAAATAGCTGTCACTTCAAATGGCAAAGACTTGAATGCAGAGGTGGATCCCCGCTTTGGGCGGGCGTCCTGCTTCCTCATCATCGACCCGGAAACCATGGCGTACCAGGCGGTGGAAAACACCCAGAACATGAATTTACCGCAGGGCGCCGGTATTCAGGCCGGAAAGACGATCGTTGAAAACCAGGTCGATGTACTGGTGACGGGCAACTGCGGTCCAAAAGCATTTAAAGTGCTCGAAGCCGCAGGGGTGAAAGTGGTTGTCGGCGCCAGTGGAAGCGTGAAGGACGTGATAGAGCAGTTTAAAAACGGAGAATTGGGCAGTTATGCCAAAAACCCCAATGTTGACGGACATTGGATGTAAAACCAGGAGGAAAAAGAAATAATGAAAATTGCCATACCACTTGCTGAGGGCAAACTGGCCCTCCACTTTGGTCATTCAAAAGAATTTGCGATCATCCACTTAAACGACTCGGCCATTCAGGACAAGCAGGTCCTGGAACCCCCGCCCCATGAACCGGGCGTTCTGCCGAAATGGCTGAACGACCAGGGGGTCGATGTGGTGCTTGCCGGCGGCATGGGGGGACGCGCGCTCAATCTGTTCGCCGAACACGGCATCAAGGTGCTCACCGGCGTGCCTTCGCTGCCGCCCGAGGAACTCGTTTCCCAGTACCTTGCCAACACCCTGCAAACCGGGGACAACGTGTGTGACCACTGATCCGGCATGTGCTTGTTTATTAAGGCCCGGGCGCAGACCTGATGCGCTCGGGCCTCCCGCCTCTTGCAGTCACCTCAATTGCTCTCCGGGGGAGAGGGCGTGATTTTTTTCAACAGCGAAAACATTTTTCTGATGGGGTCGGTAACCGGGCTTGAAAGCGTGCTGACCGCGTAGTCCCCCACCGTACCCGTCACCCTTGCCTGAAAGATCAGGTGCCGCAGGTAGTCCACTGTGTAATGCTTGGCCCAGTTGATCAGGGGGATCCTGTCGAGGAACCCCTCCCGCCTGGCAGTCGTGACGAGCAGGTCAATGGGTTTTTGCTTCAGGGAACCGGCGGCGGCAAGCCCCACACTGCCCTGGAAATGCGCGGGAACGGTGCCGCCGGTAAGAAGCAGATCCCGTATCTCCAGTTGCCCTTCATTTAACTGGAACTCGCCATAGGCATCCGTCACCGGGCTCTGCCGGGGCAGCTGCAAATCCAGGACATTAAAGACGGCCACCAACAGGGGGAAATTATAAAGCTGCCCCCGGCTGACCTTGACGCTGCCTTCGCCCGACAAAGCCCCCATCTCCATCCCGCGGCCGGACAGACCGGCCTCCGCATCCAAAACACCGGAGGGAATCCTGGGGCCGGCCATGTTCAAGGCTTCAAGCAGGGCTTCCAGCTCCAAATGGGACACCGCCGCTTTGCCTTGCCATGTCCGATCAGCGGTGTCAATACGGGTTCCGGTTATTGTTGCTTTTCCGCCATAAGCCCTTAGAATCATTTCCGGAATCCGCAACCGCTGCTTGCCGTAACTGAAGTCAGCGGACAGGCGATCCGCACTGAGGCCCCCATAGCTCAAGCCCTCCAGGCTAAGCGAGCCCTCGATTTCAGGAATCCGACGGTTTTCAACACCAAGGCGGATAATCCCGGTGCCGCTGGCGGTCAGTTTTTTGCCGGCGGCGGCCAGTTCCATCTGGTGCATAAGCAGCCGGATATTGGCTTGATAGGTCTCCAGGCGGGCGCCCTTTCCCTGAAGTTCCACCTTCAGCACCCCCTGAGCGCCCAAATTCCAATTTTTCGGGCCGATATCCAGGGGGAAACGCTCATAAAAAGCGTCATCCAACACAAAATTCTCGGATACCACATGAAAAAAAGCGTCCCGACTGCTTTCAGCCAAAGGCAGCCGCCCGCCGCCGTGAAAGGCGATACCAAAAATTTCGCCGACTGTATCTGAGAGTGTCACCCCATTCTTGTCCAGCACTATATGGCTGGAGATATGCCCGGCAATTTTTCCGGTGCCGGCATACCGCACGCTGGCAGCCCGCAAATCCACCCGCGCCTGCAGGCAATCGATAAATTCCCGCCGGCTGTCCGCGAATGGCCGCCACTCATCGATCCGCACCTCCATGTCGGCAGTCCCTTCAGCCTGCCAATCCTTTAATTCGAATCCCAGCCAATTCAACACCTGATTGTTAAAAGCAATCTGGCGTCCCCGAAACGCGGCGTTCAAGCCCAGGGGCTGTCCCAGGGTCAGCGCACCGCTTGCCTGCAAAGGGCTGCCCCCTGCCATGGCCCGGGCGTTTTCAAAAACAACCCGGCGGGAACCGGATTTCCAGGCAAGGTCGACCCTGAAATCCTCCAGACGTTCCGGAAGATGGGGGATCACGACGGACTCGGCGTCAAGGGCCAGGTCCAGGCGGGTATTTCCGGCCTGAAACCCTATTAGGCCATTTATAACCGGACGCTTTGGCCCGGCCTTTTCAATAAACTCCTGTACCGGCACGGGAAGCCGGCGAACCAGGGCTTCAGGCTCCAGAACATCCTTTAAGCGGAGTTCCAGGTCCGGGTTGACAAGCTTTCCATCCACGATTTCACAGGCCCCTTCAGCGCTCACGCGCCCGCCGAACCCCCGGGCCCTGGCCCGCGGGATGAACAGACGCCCGGAAGCATCCAGGATAACACGGGCATCGAGTTCCGAAAAATGGGAATCCAGTGCGGGGACGGTTCCGGCAGCATTGACAATCTCCATGCTGCCGTTATGCGTCCAGCCTTCCTTTACCCCCCACTGGAGCCGGGCCCGTCCGTTGATGGACCCGGAAAGGTCCTTCGGCTGAAACTCACGCGGAAGCCGGGAGACAATCGGCGTCTCGGCGACAAGCGGCGCCTGCAGGGCATTTGCTTCCGCCTGAACCCAGGCGGTTTCCACGCCCCCCTGCCGAAAGTTGACGCCGGCAGAGGGTATTTCAATACTCCCCCCAAGTGCCTCGGCCCGCCCATTTTCAAGCCGGATACCATCGCGGGTCAGCCTCAGCGAGGCGACACCGTTCTTGAGTCCTTGCGGGACTGCCGGGTGAGCCGCTGAAAAGCCGGTTACGGAAAATTCGCCGGATATCCGGGGCGGCGCACCCGCCTCTGAAGGCAGGCAGATGCAGGCCGTTCCGGAAATGCCGCCCTCAATGACCAGCTTTTCCGTATTCATGCCCTGCTTTATCCAGCGATTGAACGGAAGGCCTGAAAAGCGACACGCATCAGCGGAGACCCTCGTTTCCAGGCGCCCTTCAAGAAGCAGGGCGTCAAATCCCAGGCTCACGGGATTGCCGTCGATGCGGAAATCAGAGACCCCGCTCACCTGCCGCCCGCCTGCTTCAGGCCAGGCGGAAAGCCTAAAATTTTCGATCTCCAGGGGTTGTGCCTGGTTGGGCACCGTGAAACCGACAGTTCCGTCTGCCACCTCAATATCCGGAATATCCGGTATTGAAACCGGCCTTTGACCGGGGATTTCAATATCGGCCAGCCATTGGCGGATTTCCGGGGAAAACCGGGCATCCAGATGCGCCACAAAAATCTTTGCAGGCACGTACCTGCCGCGAAGCAGCGCTGACATTTCATGAGAAACGGTTATCTCCGTGAAACTCGCTGCCGGGGGCGAGGAATTATTCCGGGGGTGAGTATCCGGCCGTATCTCGAGACGTTCAATATGGACACCGGAAAAAATTCCGAAATCCAAGCCCTCAATGCGAACCGATGCCTGGAGAAAACGGGCCATCTGCCTCTCCATGCGGGGGGCAAGAAAGTCGGGATGCGTAAAACGGCTATAAAGCAGGATTCCGGCGGCCAGCAAAACAAGAATGGCCCCGGCACAAAAAATGGCGATCTTTTTTTTCTTCATCCATGCCCTTCCTGTAACCCCCCCAATAAATTAGATGCGCTCAACAATCAAGCAAAGATTGCCCCACAGGGGGCAGGGCCCTGCCGGCAAGCCGGCCTCCGACCGGGCAGGAGTGGGGATGTCAAGCATTCCGGGGCACCCGAAAACGCCCCTTTCATGCAAAAAATGCCTTAACCTCTTGATCCGGCAAAAAACCAGGCGTACATTCGTAAATATGGATAACAACGATGAGGCGAGGTGACCATGCATCTTTTTGATTCGGATATTTCGATTGCACCGATGGCATCCGGGCGTTTCCGAACCACCATTTCCGGGAACTGGTCGGTCAACGGCACTCCCAACGGCGGGTACCTGCTGGCGATTCTGGCCAGGGCCATGCTGCAGCACAGCGATAAACAATCCACCCCCATCCTGACCGCCAACTACATCTCCCGCACGACGCCCGGAGAAGGGGAACTGGCCGTTGAAACACTGAGCCGCTCCAAACAGTTCAACCGCCTCCAGGCCGCCCTGATTCAGGAGGGGACCGAAAGAATCCGGGCCTTCGGCACTTTTGCCATTGAACCCGACGCCTGCCTGATCCAGCGCTACGAGGCCCCGCCGCCCTCGGTGGCGCCCCCGGAGCAATGCGTGCAGGTACCGGCCATGCCCGAATATTCGGTTTTTGAGAACCTGGAGGTCCGGCTGGACCCATCCTGCGCCGGGTGGATGGAAAACCGGCTTTCGGAAAAATCCGAGCACAAGGGATGGCTTCGATTTCCGGACAAGCGCGGTTTTGATATTTTCGGTGTGGCCCTGGCGGCGGATGCCTTTCCGCCGGCGGTCCTGTCGAGCCAGGGCATGGTCGCCTGGGTGCCGACCCTTGAATTTTCCGTGAACATCCGAAATGTTACCCAAACCCCATGGTTGAAGTGCCGGTTTCGAACCCGGTTTATCAACTGCGGCCTGCTGGAAGAAGACGGGGAAATCTGGAATGAAAACGATGAACTCATCGCCCTGTCCCGGCAAATCGCCCAGTTCCGAAAAATTCCGCAATAGCGGAGGCCGCTGCTTCACCCCCCAAGCCAGATGGCTAGCCGATGCCAAAGCGGGGCGGATCAATGTGCTCGCTTTTGCAAAGGGGGCACCGCCCCGGCTTTTTCGGACGCCGCCGGTCCCGGAAGCTGTAACCGCAGGCCAGGCAGCGGGCAGGCTTCACGTTGAGCTTCAATCCCTGCCGGGAAAGACTCTTGCTGACGTGGATCAGATGCTGCGCCACATCTTTTTCGGATACGCCGATACGCCCGGAGATTTCCCGGGCGTCCAGTTCCTGCTGCATCAGCAGCGCCATGATGTTTTCCCGTATGGTTCCCATTGCAGGCAGCTAACGCTCCTTTTCGTATCCGTCCGGATTATTTTCCTGCCATCGCCATGCATCGGCACACATTTCCTCAAGGCCGCGCTCCGCCTTCCAGCCGAGCTCTGCTGCGGCAAGCGCGGGATCCGCATAGCAAACCGCGATATCGCCCTCCCGGCGGTCTGCCATTTCATAGGGAACCGGCCTTCCGGAGATTTTCTCAAAAGCGGCAACCACTTCAAGGACGCTGTATCCCCTGCCGGTGCCCAGATTGTAGGTCACCAGGCCGGGGTTTGCCTGAAGTTTGCGCAAAGCGCAGCCGTGGCCAACGGCCAGGTCCATTACGTGGATATAGTCCCTTACGCCCGTTCCATCCGGGGTGGGATAATCGTTGCCGTAAACCCGCAGCTTCTCCTGCCTGCCAACGGCCACCTGGCTGATAAACGGCATCAGGTTGTTGGGGATATCATTCGGGTCTTCACCGATCCGCCCGCCGGGATGGGCGCCCACGGGGTTGAAATACCGGAGGATGGCGATATTGAAGCTTTTATCCGACAGATACAGATCCCGGAGGATCTCTTCGATCATCAGTTTGCTTCTGCCATAGGGATTGGTGGGGCGAAGCGCCGCGGTCTCTTTAATGGGGACCCGGTCAGGCTCGCCGTAGACGGTTGCCGAGGAACTGAAGACCACATTCTTTACACCGTGGGCCTGCATCATTTCGAACAGCACCAGGGACCCGAAGACATTATTGCGGTAATACGTCAAGGGCATGCGCGCGGACTCTCCTACCGCCTTGAGACCGGCAAAATGGATCACCCCGTCAAACGAATGGTCTTCAAACACCCGGTTCAAGGCTTCTTTCCGCGTCAGGTCAATGCAATAGAAAGCCAGGCGACGGCCGGTGATCTCCTGAATCCGCTCAAGGGGCGCCTCCTTGCTGTTTGACAGATTGTCCACCACGCACACGTCATGACCGTCCGCCAGGAGTGTCAGGCAGGTATGACTGCCGATATAGCCGGCACCGCCGGTGACAAGTATCTTCATGAATCTCTCCCGGAAAGAGTAAAAAAGCTTAATGCCGCAGCGCCCGCCATCCCTGCCGAAGGCGCCATATACCGGTCCATAAGCCGCAGATTTGGTAAACGAGGCGCTGGTTGTGAGGCGAAACCCCCGTTAATTGGGAATAAGCGGCATAAAAGCGGGCAAAACGCCCTGGATCATTCAAAAGGCCGTGATGCCGGAGCCGTGCAAGATCCTTTCCCATATAAAACAACCACATGCCCTTGCCGCCGGTGATGACTTTTGCCCGGCCGAAATCGATAAAAAGCAGGCTGCCGTCCGGTTTTCGAATAAAATTATCCGGCGCCGGATCGCAGACGATCACCCCGCGCCGGTGGATGCGCGCCATTAAGGCGCCCAGCTCCCCCATATCCGACTCACGGAATCGGCTGAGCGGCTCCCCCGGAATAAACTCCCGGGCAAAAATGACCTCTTTCGCACCGTGGAATTGTTTTTCGATGAACCCGAACGAGTTGGGAAACCCCAGCCCCTCCAGGCGTTTCAGGGCGTCATGCTCCCATTCCCATACACGCCGGGCATCCGGCCTCCGGGAGATTAGCACAAACCGCTTGGCGAGCATGTTCTGGTAATAAAAAACTTCCCGGAGCACATTTTTTTTTAACCGCCCCCGGATCCGGCGAATTTCGGATGATTCAACCAACTGCCGACCTGCCTTGCTTATTGGGAGGACAGGAAACCGGGTTAGCCGGACTCCTCGACCTTGGCCGCCTGCCAGAGCTGCTCCTTTTCCTCAAGCGGCATCTCGGACAAGCGCACGCCCTGATCCCGTGCGCTTTTTTCAATCGCACGGAACCGGCGGACAAATTTGCGATTGCACCGGCGCAGCGCGGATTCCGGATCAATGTCGAGCTTTCGGGCCAGGTTGACCAGGGAAAACATCAGGTCCCCTATTTCCTCTTCGCTCTCGCGCTTTTTTCCCTGCCGGCGGGCTTCCGAGAGTTCGGCCAGTTCCTCGTCGATTTTGGCGTAAACATCATCGGCCGTCTTCCAGTCGAATCCCACCCGGCCGGCCGCTGACTGGATTTTCAAGGCATAAGGCAGGGCGGGCATGGATTCCGGAATCCCGGACAATATCGACTCCCGCACCTGTTTGCCATTCTCCCTGCGCTTGAGCTGCTCCCAGTTGCGAATAACGGCCTTTGCATCATCGGCCCGGCCGTCGCCGAACACATGGGGATGCCGGTAAACCAGCTTGTCACACAAGGTGTTGATCACGTCGGTGATCTCAAACCGGCCGGCCTCCCTGGCGAGGGTGCTGTGAAAAACCACCTGCAGTAAAACGTCGCCCAGTTCCTCCATGATATATTCCGGCTGGTCCGCATCTATTGCCTCAGCCAGTTCATAGGCTTCTTCAATCAAGTTCTTGACAAGGCTCTCATGGGTCTGCTCCGCATCCCAGGGGCACCCCCCCGGTGCCCGCAGGGTCTCCATAATCGTAATCAGCCGATCAAATGCCTCCACTTGCTTTTTCCTTTATCCAACTAAACGGTTCGGGTCCATTGATTTTTCCCCTCACCTATAGGATATGCCGCGCGTGAGGTCAACCCGGATCTCATGGCCGGGCACCCGGCATTTGAACGGGGTCCGAGCCCGGAGCTGATTATGGTGTTGACAAGAACGGGGGAAAAAATTACTCTTCGCCATTAATAATTCTGAAACAGTACAAAATACAAAGTAAGAAGCACGAATTACAACACGAATTTCAACATTAATTTCAAATGGACGTCCCTGAAATTGGCAATCCCGGAGAATTTTTCATTTTTTCAGGTTAAAATTTCAGGCTAAAAATGGGTTAATCCTTCTCCTGCCTTCCGCTGAACATTTAAAAACAAAATTTATTTCACCTATACAACCCAACGGTATGATCAAAGGAGACGGGCATGATTCATGTCGACAACCTGAGCAAGTTCTATGATCATTTCTGTGCCGTTGACGGGATTTCGCTGGATATCCGCAAAGGCGAAATTCTTGGTCTTCTCGGACCCAACGGGGCGGGCAAAACCACCACCCTGAAAATGCTTACCGGCTATTTCCGGCCCTCTTCCGGCACCATCGCCGTCAAGGATTTAGACATGGCCGAGCACCCCCTGGAGATCAAGCAGATGATCGGGTACCTCCCGGAATCATCGCCTTTTTACCGGGACCTGCTGGTCTACGATTACCTGCATTTTATCGCCAAAATCCGCGGAATCACAACTGATGAGCGTCATGAACGGATTAAATACCTCTCTGACCTCTGCGGTTTAAACCATGTCATGCACAAGTCCATCGCAGAGCTATCCAAGGGGTTGAACCAGCGGGTCGGCCTCGCCCATGCCATGATGCGGGACCCGGAGATCCTGATCCTGGATGAGCCCACGCAGGGCCTGGATCCCAACCAGATCGTCGAGATCCGCCATATCATCAGGAAAATCGGCGAAGAAAAAACCGTTATTTTCTCCACCCACATTTTAAGCGAAGCCGAAGCCACCTGCGATCGAATCGTGATCATCAACCGCGGCAAGATCGTGGCCGACGGCAACACCGAAGCCCTCAGGCAATCCGCGGGCAGCCGGGCCACCATTCACCTCACGCTTGCCAACGCGGCATTCGAATCCGTCGAACAGACTTTCCAATCCGTCGGCGGCATTGAGACCGTTGAAAAAATCGATGAACCCGGGCAGGACACCCTTGCCGTAAAGCTCACCTGCCGCTCCGAAACCGATCTGCGGGAGACCATCTACCGGACCATCAAGGCCACGGACTGGCTTCTGCTGGAGTTTCACCAGGAAAAGCAGACGCTTGAGCGGATTTTTCACGATCTTACGCGACAGATCAGCAAGGAGAATTGATATGCGGCAGATGACACACATACTTGAGAAGGAATTCAAGGACTATTTTGTCACCCCCATCGCCTATATCGTGATTGCGGTCTTTCTTATCGTCACCGGCTGGTTCTTCTTCTCCACCTTTTTCCTTTACAATCAGGCCAGCCTGCGCGGCTTTTTTGAACTTTTGCCCCTTATTTTCGCCTTTGTCATCCCGGCCATAACCATGCGCCTGTTCGCCGAAGAGCTCAGCCGGGGCTCTTATGAGCTGCTCATGACCATGCCGGTGACCTTCGGCGATATCATTGTCGGCAAATTCCTGGCCGGGGTGGTGATGAGCGCCGCCATGCTGGCGCCGACCATCGCCTATCCGATTTTCATCTCTTTTCTCGGCCAGCTGGACTGGGGCCCGGTCATCGGCGGCTACCTGGGCGCCCTGCTTCTGGGAGGCGCATTTTCCGCCATCGGGCTGTTAGCCTCATCGATCACCCATAACCAGATTGTCGCCTTTATCGTCGGCGCGGCCATTTGCTTTACCCTCGTGCTCATTGATAAGATGTTGTTTTTCTTTCCGGAGTCCATCATCAATGGGCTCCAGTACCTGGGCGCGGGTTTTCATTTCTCAAACATTTCCAAGGGCGTCATCGACTCCAGGGACGTTATTTATTTTATCTCCGTCATCATCGTCGGACTGTACGCAACCTATCTGGTGCTGCTGCGAAAAGAATAAGGAGATACCCATGAACCGGACTGAAGCCTATATCAAATTTCTCGTATATATGGCGGTTATCATTCTGGTCAATATCGCCGGAATGACCCTGTTTTTCCGTATCGATCTGACAGAGAACGACATCTATTCCCTCTCGGATGCCAGCCAGGAGGCGGTGGCCACGCTTTCAGAGCCCATGACCATCAAGGTTTTCTTCACCGGCGACCTGCCGGCGCCGCATAACAATACCCGGCGCTACCTGCGGGACCTTTTGGAGGCATACGGCATCCATGCCAACCGATACTTCAACTACCGGTTTTATGACGTCAGCCCCCAACAGGCGGGCGTGGGCGGGCAGGCCCGCGAAAACCGGAAGATAGCCGAGAACTACGGGATCCGGCCAGTGGAAATCCAATCCGTGGAACAGGATGAAGTGAAATTCAAAAAGGCTTACATGGGCCTGGTCGTTATTCACGGGGATTTAATCGAAAAGATCCCCGCCATCACATCAACCGATCAGATCGAGTACCAGCTGACCACCGCCATCAAAAAGCTAAACAACAAGATCAGCCGTCTGGCCGGTCTTGAGGAAAAAATCCGGATTAAACTGTTCATGTCCGGCTCGTTGGCCTCGGTCGCCCCCTATATGGAGCTTGACCAGCTTCCCCGGATGCCGGAGATGATCCGGGAAACCGTGAGCGAGTTAAACGAGAGCAACTACAACCGGCTGGATTTCGAATACGTGGATCCCGGGCAATCGGAAAAGCTCGACGAAACAGTGTCCCGCTATAACATCATGAGCCTTAAGTGGCCGGATATTGAAGAACAGAACATCGAGGCCGGCCGAGGCGCCATCGGTCTGGTAATGGCCTACAAGGACAAGATCAAAACCGTCCGACTGCTGGACATCGTGCGATTGCCGATCATCGGCACCCGCTATGAGCTTATCGACCCGGAGAATCTCAATGAGCTGATCAATGAAAACATTGAGACCCTGATCGGCATCAACGAAGACATCGGGTACCTGGCCGGCCACGGCACACCGCCCATTAGCCGAACACCCCGCATGGCGGGGAACCAGCCGCAGGGGCAACCCCTCCGCCGCCTGAACGACTTATTGTCCGAGACCTATTCCATCCGGGAAATCGAAATTTCTGAGCAGGGGATCCCCGAAAGCCTGAACTGCCTGCTTATCGCCCAGCCGACCCGGGAGTTTAGCGACTATGAACTCTACCAGATCGACCAGGCCCTGATGCGGGGAACCAACCTGGCGGTCTTCGCAAACGCCTACAGGGAAATGGAGCAGCCCCGGCAGCAGCAGTTCAATTTCAACCAGCCGACCCATGAGCCCATTGACACCGGTCTGAAAAAACTGCTGGCTCACTATGGCATCAATCTGCGCGACGCCTTTGTCATGGACAAAAACTGCTATGAGCAGCGCATGCCCTCCCGCTCCGGCGCAGGGGGCGGGGTGCAGCCCATTTTCTATGCCCCCATCATAAAAAACCGGCATATCAACAAAGAGCTTGACTTCATGAAAAACATAAAAGGGATGATCACCCTGCAGCACTCCCCCCTGGAACTCAATGAAAAACGACTTGCCAAGCAGGGGCTTGCCGCCCATGAACTCTTTTCCTCTTCGGATGCCTCCTGGCTTGCCACGGGCAGGACCAGCCTGAACCCCATGCTCATTCAGCCGCCCCGCTCAGAAGAGGCGTTTTCCTCCCACCCCCTGGCATATATGCTCGAAGGCGAATTTCAGAGCTATTTTGCGGACAAGCCCATGCCGGTAAAAGAAACGGAGAACCCCGATGGAGAAGATTCATCGGCCGAATCCGGGACCGAAACGCGTGAGGCCGGGCCAGACGGGGATGCGGCAGTCGATCTGTCCCGGGTTGAAAGCCGCCAGGACTTCATTGCCTCCGGCAGCCCGGCCAGACTGGTGATGGTCGGCTCATCCGATTTGCTGACGGACAACCTTATCGACGAGCAGGGCCAGAGCCCGAATACCGCCTTTGTCTTAAACATCATCGATGTCCTCAATCACCGGGCCGACATCGCCGCCCTGCGAAGCAAGACCCAGCGCTTCAACCCGCTGGAAGAGACAACGGCGGCGGCCAAAACGATGATAAAAACGGTCAACATCGCCGGGCTTCCCGTACTGGTGGTGGTTTTCGGACTGTTCGTCTGGTGGCGCCGCAGGCTCCGGAGGAAACAAATCCAGATGATGTTCCCATCCTGATGCCGGCCCATTAGCAGCCCCTTGGCTTGATTTCCGGGCGCCATGGCAGGGGTTTGGAAAGCTGGTTTAAAGACAAGGTGTTTCAGGAAACCATTAAAGGGAGAAAGGATAATGAAATCCAGGAAAGAATATGTCATTCTCGCCGGTGTTGTTGTGCTTCTCATCTTGTACCTGATTCTCCGGCATTCGGACCGGGCCCTCTACGAACTGCCGGAAATCAGCAGCCTTGAGACGGCAGAGATTTCCAGGCTGGAAATCCATACGCCGGATGAATTCATCCGGCTGGACAAACAGGAGGATCAATGGGTCCTCATGCCGGAAGCCTTCCCCGCCGCAGAGTCAAAAGTGGATCAAATGCTCGCGGGATTAAGCGATCTCACCCTGACGGCCCTGGTCTCGGAATCCAAAAATTATTCACGGTACCAATTGACAGACGCGGAAAAAATCCTGGTCAAGGCCTGGCGGGGGGATCGGCTGGTACGGGAGGTGGCGATTGGCAAAACGGCCCCCTCCCGCAGACACACCTTTATCCGGCTGGCGGATGACCCGGACGTCTACCATGCCCGGAACAATCTTCGGAGCCGGTTTGACCAGACGGCCGCGCAGCTGAGAGACAAAACCGTCCTGCGCTTCAATGCCGGGGATATCCATGAAATCGAGATCCGGAAAGCGGATGAAACCCGCCTGATCTCCCGGGCTGAGGCTGACGTCCCGGGAGATGCGCCTGAAAACAAGGGCCCGCTCTGGAGGGATGCCGCCGGCAATACGGTGCCCGCCTCAGAGGTGGAAGCACTGCTGAATCCCCTCTCGGGGCTCAAGTGCCGGGAATTTATGGAGGAAGACCGGAAGGCGGAGCTTTCCGATCCCATCTGGACCATCACGCTGATCGGCAAAAAAGATCACAAACTGTCCATATTTGAAAAGGAAACAGAGGATGCCCGGCGCTACCCGGCCACATCCGAAGAAACGCAAACACCCTTTTATCTGTCCACGCACCGGGCCGATACGATAATGGGAGCAATGAATGAAGATGAGGATTAAATCATGACCCGGCCACTTCGCATCGGCGCCCTGATCAGCGGCTCCGGCAGCAATCTCGAGGCCATTGCCGAGGCCTGCGAAACCGGTCGCATCAATGGCCGCCTGGTATTCGCAGGCACGGACAATCCGGCGGCAAAGGGTCTGGAAAAAGCCCAAAAAAGGGGAATCCCGACTTTTTTTGCTGATTATGCAAAAATTATCCGGGAATTCAAGCAAAACCCGGACCCCGAAACTCTGCCCGAAGATTACGACGGCGGGGATATCATTGAAAAACAATCCCTTTTCCGCGAAGGCAGTGATCCCCAAAAAACGGCCACCTATTTTGCATCCCGGGCATTGGCGGAGTCCGCGCTGCTTGCCCGCATGAAGGCCCGGCCCTTTGATCTGCTGGTGCTGGCCGGCTTTATGCGGAAGCTGAGCCCCTACTTCATCGACAGGGTCAACACCGATACGCTCCGGCCGAAAATAATGAACATTCACCCCGCCCTTCTGCCGGCATTTCCAGGCACCGACGGGTACGGGGATACTTTCCGGTACGGCTGCAAGGTGGGGGGGTGCACCGTGCATTTTATCGACTACGGCGAGGATACCGGCCCGATCATCGGTCAGCGCGCATTTGCCATCACCGAAACCGACACCCTGGAGAGTGTCAAAAAAAAAGGGCTTGCCCTGGAGTGGGAATTATATCCGGAGTGCATTCAACTTTTTGCGGAAAACCGGCTGATACCGGTCAAAAAGACCTACACCCAAAAAGACGGGGGCATTCACCAGCGCACCATTGTCCAGGTCGCCCGGTATCCGGAATAGGCCCGCTAGGAACCGAGAACCTTCAACATCAGGGGCAGCGCCAAAAACGTGCCGACACTGCTGCCGATATTGGTGAGGATAACCACCAGCAGCAGGCGCGTGACTTTATTCCGCCAGAACCCCCGAACCGAGAGGATGTCGTCAGAAAGGTTTTCAAAATCCCGGACTTTGGGTTTTCTGAGAAAGGCCTCAACCAGGCCGGCCACCCAGCCGGCGGCCATCATGGGGTTTAGCGAGGTCAAGGGGGCGGCGACAACGGAGGCGGCAATGGTTGCCGGATGAGCAAATGCCACCAGCGCGCCAAGGCCGGCAAAGACCGCATTGGCCGCCACCCACCAGGAAATCATGCCCGCGCCCTTCTCAACGCCGCCATAAAAAAAGCCGACAACAAACAAGAGCAGAAAAAGGGCCGGGATCAGCCACTTGACAAGGCCCGCCCCCCGCCCTTTCGGCGGGACCGTCTCCAGCGGGGCGATGTCGATGACCTCCTCTATATACTGCCGGATACCGGGAACATGGCCGGCCCCGACGATGGCAACGACTTTGGACCCGGGTGCATTGCGGATTTTATGGGCCAGATAACGGTCCCGCTCATCAATTAAAATCCGGCGAAGCGAGGGATGGCTCTTTCCGAGGTCGGAGAGTATCGACTCGAGCATGTCGGTCTGTTTCATCCGCTCGATGTCCGCCTCCTCGATCTCATCCACGCCGCCCATTGAAAGCAGCAGCTGGAACAAGAGCTTCAGCTTGCTCCAAAAACCGGTGCTGCGCCAGGTACGCGAAAGCGTCACCGTAATATCGCGATCCGCCAGGCATATCTCCGCGCCGGCCGCCTCTCCCGCCCTGATGGACCGGATCATTTCCTCTCCCGGCTTGATGCCGAATTTGTTTCCGATCCGCCGCTGAAACGAGGAGAGCAGCAGGTTGGCAAACAAGAGAAAGGCTTTTTTTTCCTTTATCACCTTGACAATATCCATCTCCTGCCATTGCTGCTGCTGGGTGATGGACTGGTACCTTGATTGACAGAGCTCGACGCAGACGGAATCCGGCTGTTCCGCTTCTATCAATGCTTCCGCGGCCTCCGCGCTTTCCAGGGAAACATGGGCCGTGCCCAGCAATACGATTTCCTTGTCGTCCACCCGTATCCGGTGGGGTGAGACCCCCGCGCTTTCAGCCGTCATCCGATTATTGCCCCTTTTTTCACCATTGGTTTTCATGGAATCCATGTGGATGCACACATTTTAGCCGGTATGTCAAGACAAGATGTCAAAACAGCGGACGCGCTCTTGCGTTTCCGCTGTTTTCTGATTAAATTGGATATTATGTCCATGCTGATCTACAACGACATCTATACCTGGGAAGGCTGGGGCGGAAAACTGAAGCTGGCCAGCGGGAAATGCTGGCTGCGAATTTATGACCGCTCCCGCGGGGAGAACCGATCCGTCCCGTTTCTGCGGCCTTATGTGGTCATTGTAAGCGATGTGAATGACAGCAAAATGTCTGTCAGAAGCTGCGCCGGTCACATTGCCACCAGCGTCACCCATCAATTCCGGCTTGATCCCCACCGCATGCTCTATGTGGAATATTACCCGCAAGTCACTTACGGCCCCCGGGGGCAGCATACCATACCGGAGCAGTACGTGGCCGTGGACTTTACCTGGTATGCGGAAAAAGCCCTGAATCCCAAGTGGCGCCAGTTGCAGCCGCCGCTTCGCGACATCGTGAAATCCCTGGTTGAAAACTCAGAGGCCGCAACTTATACCATCCACTGAAAGCGAAACAAAGCGTTTCCAACTTTTTAATTGTTTGTGTTTGAATGATTTTAAAAAGCGCGGTCACTTTGCGCCTGTAAATAATAAAACCACCAATTCAAGTTGAATCAATAGCCGGCCATGAAATCCGAAAACGAACTCAAGGCAGCCATACAACGCATTAACGGCAAGGGCTACAA
>CAZNSO010000020.1:0-3183 GCA_964575805.1 uncultured Desulfobacteraceae bacterium | reverse complement strand
AATCCGAAAACGAACTCAAGGCAGCCATACAACGCATTAACGGCAAGGGCTACAAGGCCTACAAAGATATACAGGGCCCATACCGGTTTCCCCGTTTCCAATTGTTCCTCGACCATATCCAGGGGGACCCCTTTGCCGCGCCGAGCCGGGCCCGGGCGCGGGTGGGGCGCATGGCTTCCGGGTTTGCCCCTGAAATAACTCAGAACCTCAGCCGGCAGCGGGCCGCCTGTGACTATCTGACCCGGCGGTTTTTTGAAGGCTGCCGCAAGTTTGCCAGGGGGCGCCGGGGCACCGGCAAAGGCGGCCTTATCACCATTGACAGCCCCGGGCAGGAAATCCTGGAACGGACCTCGCTTGTCATGACCGACACTTATGTGGAGGCCCGTTTTCGCATCGGACTTCCGGCACAAGGGCGAAAAATCGCCGGCGACGATGCGGCCGCCATGTTTTTCGAGGAATTGCCCCGAATCGTTGATCACGCCCTGTTTTTTGAAAACCTCGACCCGGATGAGCTGCTGCGCCACCTGAAAACGGCGGAAGATGCCGATTACGCAAGAGATCGCCTGCCCGAAAACGGTCTGATCGCCTTTATCGCAGACGGCAGCCGCCTGCCCCGCCGAAGCGGCATTGATCCCCGGCCCATGCGAAAAGAAGACGCCGTCTCATTTCAATCCCCGGAATCCCTCCGCGTCCACCTGGACCTGCCGAATGCCGGCCGGATTTCCGGCATGGGGATACCCGCCGGCGTCACCCTGGTGGTGGGAGGGGGTTACCACGGCAAGTCCACCCTTTTGGGCGCCATCGAACTGGGCATCTACAACCATATTCCCGGAGACGGCCGGGAACTTGCGGTGACCCTTCGGGATTCCCAGAAAATAAGGGCCAGTGACGGCCGCAACATTGAAAAATGCGATATTTCCCCCTTTATCAACAACCTCCCCTTCCAAAAGGATACCGCCGCATTTTCCACTGAAAACGCAAGCGGCAGCACCTCCCAGGCCGCAAACATCGCCGAAGCCATTGAAGCCGGCGCATGCACGCTGCTTCTGGACGAGGACACCTCGGCCACCAATTTCATGATACGGGACTGGCGCATGCAGCAGCTGGTGAAAAAGGAAGAGGAGCCCATCACCCCGTTTATCGACAAAGTCCGGCAGCTCTACGAGGACAAGGGCATATCCACTGTGCTGGTGATGGGCGGCTCCGGGGACTACTTTGCCACGGCGGATCATGTGATCCGGATGACCGAATATCAACCCCGGGATGTGACAGCCGAGGCCCGGGCCATTGCAGGAGAGACCGGCGGTCATCGCCGGGCGGAGGGGGGACGCCATTTCGGCGGGATTCGGCAGCGTATCCCCCTCGCCGAGAACTTCAATCCCTTCAAAAACCGTCACAAACTCAAAATTTCCGGGCGGGGGACCAGTGAAATCCAGTATGGCAATGAAAGCATTGACATTTCGGATCTGGAGCAGCTGGTGGATTCCTCCCAAACCAGCGCCATCGGCAATGCGATTTATTATGCCGCCCGATATCTGGATGAGAAACCAAATTTGCGGGCCCTGGTTGAACGTGTCATCGCGGACATTCGCGCCGGCGGGCTCGACATCCTGACGCCTTATATAACCGGCGAAAGCGCGGAATTCCGGGCCTTGGACCTGGCAGCCGCCATCAATCGCATGCGCTCGCTTAGAATGCGGCAGGGCTGAGATCGCACAGGGAATCAGGCATCTAATGCAACCCCGCTTAACCTGAAAAAGCGGGCGGCATTGAACCGGGCCAGATCCCGGCGGATTTCACTGTCAATCTCCGGGGATTGGGCAAATCGAAAGAAATCCTCGAAAAAGTCGGCTCCGGAGTCCGTGTTTAGCATGACGGAGCCCAAGTCGGGCCGGTGTTTATCGATTATGGCCACCATATCCGCCTCCGAGGCTTTGACCGGCGAAAGGGTGACCCCCGCCCGGAACCCGGCGGCAAGAACCTCGCCTATTGTCTCCGGCGTGCAGTGATCCACCACTATCCGATCGCCGTAATCCTTGCAGGGGGCGAGCAGGTCCAATGTCCGCCGCGTCACCGAAGCCTTGCTGCGCCGCGGGGTATGAATGCCAAGGACCTTGTCCAGATCAGCCACATCCCGGCAAAGCTCCAGTTGGGCCTGGAGCACCTCGGTTTCATGGGTATCGGCTGTTTCCAGGCCGATTTCCCCAACCCCCAGACAAAACGCCATTTCCAGATAAGGCAGGAGCAGGTCCCTGACCCGTTCCGGCTTTAATCCGGAAACGATATTGCGCGGGTGGATTCCGGTCAGAAACCGACAGGGGATCTGGTGCCGATCCAGTTCGCGGATGGTTTCCGCCTGGGTGGCCAGGTATTTTCTCAGGTCTGAGACGCTCTCCACCTGCAGGGCAAAGGCCCAGGATATCGGAAAATACAATTTGTCCCGCATCCAGCCGATCCGCTCCGGTCGATATTGGTAAAGGTGATCCAGGTGAACATGGCTGTCGATAAAGGCCACATCTGTCCCCGTTAAATCAGCCGCCATATTTCGCCTCCGAAGTAGTTTTGCGCCTGGTTTTGCCGTGCTTCTCTTTACCTGCCAGACAGGGCGCGTATGCGTTGCACATATGCCGCGATTTTGAATTTGCGCTCCAATCCCGCCGCATTCATATACCGGATTTTCCCGAACACCTGCCGCTCCTTGAATGGACGATCATGCCGGCCAAAGCACCAGGCCACGCCGGCATAACTGTTGGGATCCCGGCCATCGAGTGCATACTTGTTGTTCAAGCCCAGCATGATCTCAAACGCCTCGGCCGGCTCCTGTGTCCATTCAATTATTTTTTTCCCCCAGTACATGCGCATGTAATTGTGCATCCGGCCGCTAATCACCAGTTCCATTTGAGCGGCATTCCAGTAGGGGTCATGGGTAAGGCCCTGCTCGAATGCCTCCCTGGAATAGGTATGGGCTCTTTTATCGCCGCGGTGCAGATAAAGACTCTGGCGGGCCCATTGCGGCACCGCGGTTTCATACCCATCGCAGGCCGGGTGGAAATAAACGAAATTCACCCCTAATTCCCGCCGGACCAGGAGCTGCTCGAGAAAAGCCCATTTTGCCGCCTCCGGCACATCCGCCGCACTGACCTCCCGGTAAATGAACACCGGGGAAATCTGCCCGAAGTGCAG
>CAZNSO010000019.1:45303-47978 GCA_964575805.1 uncultured Desulfobacteraceae bacterium | reverse complement strand
GGCTCCTTGATGGGAACGCCGCCATCCATCAGCGCCATTGAGGCGGCGCAGACGGTACCCATGGAAGAAGATCCGTTGGATTCCAGGACCTCCGAGACCACCCGGATGGTGTATTCAAAATCTTCTTTTGGCGGCAGCACTTTTTCAATGGCCCGTTTGGCAAGCGCCCCGTGGCCGATATCCCGCCTGCTGGGGCCTCCGGCCCGCCGGACTTCGCCGACGCAGTAGGGCGGGAAGTTGTAATGGAGCATGAAGGGTTTGGTTTCTTCCCCGCTCAAGGTTTCCACGCGCTGTTCATCCTGCCCGGACCCCAGCGTCATAGCCGCCAGCACCTGGGTTTCCCCGCGGGTAAAAAGGCCGCTGCCGTGGACCCGGGGCAGCAGGCCGGCTTCGCAGGTGATCGGGCGAACCTGATCGAACGGCCGATTGTCGATCCGCCGGCCCTGGTTTAAGATCATGTCACGGCAGATGTCGTGCTCCAACTCTTTCAAAATGCGGTTTACTTCCTTTTTCCGGTCCTCATAGGCTTCGCCCAGGGCCTCGAAGGTCGATTTTTTTACATCAGCCATGGCCTTCTGGCGTTCGAGCTTCTCGGGAATGGTCAGGGCTTCGGCCATTTTGGTTTTGGCCGCGTCATGAACCTTTGCAACGGTTTCCGGGTCGGTGGTTTTCACCTGGCATTCGCGCTTTTCCACGCCGACGCTCTCTTTTAGCTTCTCCTGGATTTCCAGGATGGGCTGGAGTTTTTCGTGACCGAAATAGATGGCCTCGATCATTTCCGCTTCGCTGACCATCTCGCCCCCGCCTTCCACCATGATGATCCCGGTTTTGCTGCCGGCCACGATGACATTGATATCCGATATTTTTCGTTGTTCAATGGAAGGGTTGACCAGCAGTTCCCCGTCGATGCGACCGACGCGAACCGCGGCGATGGGCCCCTCAAAGGGGATGTCTGAGATCTCCAGGGCGGCCGAGGCCCCATTGATCGCCAGTATGTCGGGATCATTGACTTTGTCCATGGACAGCACGGTAGCGATCACCTGGGTTTCAAAGCAGTAGTCCTTGGGGAACAGGGGGCGAAGCGGCCGATCCGTAAGACGTGAGGTAAGCGTTTCTTTTTCGCTGGGCCGGCCGATTTCACGGCGAAAATAGTTGCCGGGAATCCGTCCGGCGGCGTAGATTTTTTCCTGGTACTCCACCGTCAAGGGGAGAAAGTCGACGTCCGGCCGCTCCTCCCGGGTGGAAACCACCGTGACGAGGACAATGGTCTCGCCGTATTGGACCTGCACCGCGCCGGATGCCTGTTTGGCAACTTTTCCGGTTTGCAGCGTCAGGGTTTCTCCGCCGATTTGGGTTTTAAATGATATTTCCATAGTTATCTCCTGACAATAGGGTATGCTCCACCGGCACAATGGCCGGCGGAGCCGGGATAGGGGGTTTGATAGGGGAGTTTTCGGATCGGTTTACCGTCTGAGCCCAAGCTCCTTGATAATACCTCGATAGCGCTGCACATCCTTGTTTTTCACATAATTTAACAGGCGTCGACGTTTACCGACCATCAGGAGCAACCCTCTTCGTGAGTGATGGTCTTTTTTATGAATTTTCAAGTGTTCGGTTAAATGGCTGATGCGATCGGTCAACAAGGCAATCTGAACTTCCGGAGAACCGGTGTCGCCGTCGTGAAGCTTGAATTTTTCAATCGTATCCTGTTTTTTGGTTTCTGGGGTCGTCACTGTATGCCTCCTTGCGAAGTTTTTTAAGCCTCAAAAATGGTGAAACACGCAGCAATACTGAAACCGGCCCGGGTGTACGCGTTCATCCCGGGAAAGGACCGCCAGAAGATTCTCATCCGGATCGAGAATCTTGAGGTAATCGGTTTCCGCACTGCCGTCAATATCGTTTAAATAAATCATTTTTCCATATTTTATCCGTTCCGTCAAAGCTTTATCGGCAATGTGGGCCGGTATTGTGCGAAGCGCCTTTGCCATGGGCACCAGGCATTCCGGCAAGCGACCGTCGGCTGCCTGTTTTTCGGTTTCGTCCAGCCCCCTTGCTTCATCAATTGTAAAACCGCTGCTCTGCGTGCGCCGCAGCTGCTTCAGGTGAGCGCCGCACCCCAATGCATGGCCGATATCGGCACAAAGGGTGCGGATGTAAGTGCCGGAGGAGCAGCGCACCGTCAAACGAATTTCAGGCAGATTCATCCCGGTAACGGCAATTTTTTCAATTGACACCCGCCGGGCCGGTTTCTGCACCGGCTGGCCGTTCCTGGCATATTCATACAAGGGGCGGCCTTTATGTTTCAGGGCCGAATAAACCGGCGGCATCTGCTGGATTTCACCCTGAAAGGGGGCAATGGCGCGTTTAACAGCCGGCATATCCATATCCGGGACCTCGCCGGAGCGCGTAACCGTGCCGGCAGCATCCTGGGTGTCGGTTTCAATGCCAAGAAGCATGACCGCCTCATAGGTTTTCCAGTCCTGAAGGAAAAACCGCGACAGGCGCGTGGCCCGGTTGACCGGGCATAACAGGATGCCTGTGGCCAGCGGGTCGAGAGTTCCGGCATGGCCGGCCTTCTTGATTCCCGGAAATCGCTTGATGCGTTTGACCACGCCGGCGGAACTCATGTTTTCCGGTTTGTCAACAACCAGCACGCCGTCGGGATTTTCGCTTTT
>CAZNSO010000019.1:40764-45203 GCA_964575805.1 uncultured Desulfobacteraceae bacterium | reverse complement strand
TTGGCATAATAGATCAGGCCGTTGATGTCATCAATATGGGTGCCTGTAGCATCCAGCATTTTCTGGGTAAGCGTCATCACCGTGAGCTTGCCGTTATCCGAAATTTCGATGGTGTCAAACACCATGTTCAGGAGCTTGATCCGGTTCAGCGACATCGTCTCATAGACATGATAGGCCACTTTATACGGGTCGGCCCCGCAATTGACCATCTCGTGGGCAATTTCAAAAGCCGAGGAGGTCGTGTTGGAAAACCGGAAAGAGCCGGTGTCTGCCATGATGCCGGTGTATATAGCGTAAGCGATGCCTGTATTCACCGGTATCCCCATTGCCCGGATCAGCCGGTAAACCATCTCCGCGGTTGAAGATGCCTGGGGGTCGATCAACTGAAAATTTCCAAAGCGGGAATTGGTCAGGTGGTGATCGACATTGATCACAAAGGGGATCTCGCTGACGGCCGGCGCGACCTCTCCAATACGCCCCAGGCTGGAACAGTCGAGGATGACCGCGGTATCATATTCCGCGATGTTGCCCGGCTCCCTTTTAATTCGGTGAATAGACGGTAGAAATTGATAAACTGCCGGTATCGGGCTTTCGTTGTATAATGAAACATCCATTGAGATGCCTTCCAGGGCCAGCCCCAGGCTGAGCAGCGCCCCGATGGCATCGCCATCCGGATTCGTGTGGGATGCAAGCAGAATTTTATCACTTCTCGTCAGTTGATTGATGATTTGTTGGATGTTCATTTTTTAATCGTTTGATAACCGTCTCTATATGAAACCCATAATCAATGGATTCGTCGTAAAAAAACTGAAACTCAGGCATATACCGCAGATTCAATTCTTGTGCAAGACTATATTTGATAAACCCGTGGGCTTTTTTAAAACCGGCGGCGGCCTCTTCCCGCGAAGCCGCGGCACCGGAGGAGGTGACAAAATAGATGCGGGCCAGTTTCAAATCGCGGGTCATATCCACGCCGGTAATCGTGACCGACTCCAGGCGGGGGTCCTTGATGGATTTCTGCAGCAGTTCGGATACCGCTTCCTGGATCAGGCCGCCCACACGTTCGGCTCTGCTGAAGGGTTTCATATATTCATGATCTCCAATTTTGTTTCAATTATTTCCGCCAGGTGCAGGTCTTCGGTAAAGACAAGCAGTTTGTCCATTTTCGAGTTGATCACCCGCCGGTCATTGCCCACCAGGGCAAAACCGATTTCTGCCTGTCCAAGGGAATCATTGAAATTCACTTCGGCGATAGAGACGTTGAATCCATTCCGGATACGCTTGATTGTCGATTTGATGAGGCCGCGTTTTTCTTTGAGGGAATGACAGTCATGCAGTCTCAAGGTGATTGCGCCAATACCGATAACCATAATACTGACTCAGTTCCATCTCGTCGGGGGCGCGAAACGCCCTTATGTGCTCAATTTGCCGGGCGGCTGAGAAAACGCGCCGGGAGCGCCCGCCCGGGCAAATTGAAGTAAAAAGCGGGTTTTCGCTCTATCCAAGCCCCTGTCAGATGATCTCGGGCTTGATCTCCTCCAGATAGTAGTTCTCCAGCACGTCTCCGATTTTGATGTCGTTGTAGTTCTCAATACGGATGCCGCATTCGTAATTGTGGGTGACTTCCTTGACATCATCCTTAAACCGTTTCAATGTGGCGATTTTCCCGTCAAAGGTGACGATCCCGTCACGCACCAGGCGAACTCTCTGGCCGCGCTGAATTTTTCCGTCGGTAACGTAGCAGCCTGCGATGGTCCCCACGCTCGGAACATGAAATACCTCTCGAACTTCGGCCCGGCCGAGGACCCGTTCCTCGAACTTGGATTCCATCAGCCCGACCATAGCGTCTTTGATATCCTTGATGGCATTGTAGATGACATCGTAATAGCGGATATCCACGTTTTCCTCCTCTGCCATTTTGACCACCTTGGCGCTCGGGCGAACATTGAACCCAAGGATGATGGCGTTGGAAACCGTGGCCAGGGACACATCGGATTCGTGTATGGGGCCGGCGGCCGAATGGACCACGCTGATTTTGACCTCGTCGGTGGAAAGCTTGGTCAGCGAATCCTTCAGGGCCTCGATGGAGCCCTGAACATCGGCTTTGATGATAAGGTTTAAGTCCTTGACTTCCCCTTCCATCATTTTCTCATAGAGTTTATCCAGGCTCAGCCGGCTGGAGCGGGCCAGGTCCTTGGAGCGCTGCTTATGCAGCCGGTGTTCACTCACCTGCTTGGCATCCTTTTCCGCCGAAAGCGTAATAAACTCGTCGCCCGCCATGGGAACGCCGGAGAGCCCGACGATTTCCACCGGGTAAGAGGGGCCGGCGGATTGCACCTGCTGCCCGCGGTCATTATACATGACCCTTATTTTGCCGTAGTACATCCCGCAGACAACTGAATCACCGGTTTTAAGCGTGCCTTCCTGGACCAGCAGGGTGGCGACCGGACCCCGGCCGGTATCCATCTTGGACTCTATCGTGTGCCCCCTGGCCAGCTTGTCCGGATTGGCTTTCAACTCAAGCACTTCGGATTGAAGCACAATCATTTCCAGCAGATCGTCGATCCCTATCTGTTCCTTGGCCGATACATTGACAAAAATGGTATCCCCGCCCCAATCTTCAGGGACCAGCCCTTTTTCCGCGACTTCGCGTTTGATCCGATCGGGTTCGGCATTGTTTTTATCGATCTTGTTGACAGCGACGATAATGGGAACCCCTGCGGCCCTGGCATGGTCAATGGCCTCAAGTGTCTGGGGCATCACGCCGTCATCTGCGGCCACCACCAGTATGACAAGGTCCGTGACCTGGGCGCCACGGGCGCGCATGGAGGTAAAGGCCTCATGGCCCGGCGTATCCAAAAAGACGATTTCCCCGCTGTCGAGTTCCACAGAGTAGGCGCCGATATGCTGGGTGATGCCGCCGGCCTCGCCCTCGGTGACCTTGGTGCGCCGGATGACGTCCAGAAGCGATGTTTTCCCGTGGTCGACATGGCCCATGATCGTCACCACCGGCGGGCGCGGCACCATCTGGGACGGATCGTCACTTTCGGTTTGAAGCACAGCTTCCTCTTCAAATGAGGCCCGTTCCACCTCAAAATTAAATTCCTGGGCAACGAGGTTGGCCGTATCGAAGTCAATGGTCTGGTTGACAGTTACCATCATGCCCATTCCCATGAGGGTTTTAATGAGCTCGTTGGCTTTAATCCCCATTCGTTTGGCCAGATCCGCTATAACAATCGTATCATCCACTTTTATCCGCCGTTTGATCGCTTTGGGTGTGGTCACCTGGGTTTTCTGTTCAGCGGGATGGGAAGCGGGCTGTTTGCCTTTTTTCCGTCCCTTTTTGCCCCGGCCGAAACTTTTGTCATACAGGGCGTCACCGACGACCACCTCCTTGCGGCGCAGGCCGCCGGCTTTTGTCCCGGTTTTCCGCGGTTTCTCAGTTTCATCGGGCTTTTTGCGCTTGCCCTTTTTCCAGGGTTCGGCCTCGGTTTCCTTTGCCGGGAACCTGGATTTGACCTCAGCCGGTTGTTCCTTGTGATCCGGGGGCTGTGCCGGCGATGGATGTTCCTGCGGGGCGGGGCCGGCAGTCTGCTCGCTTTCCGGTTTGGGCTCCGGCTGGGGTTCCGGCATTTGGATGATTTTGGCCGGCGTTTCTTTTTTGCGTTTCTTTTTTGCCCTGGATTTGACCGTTTCTTCTTTTTCTTCTTTGGCCGCAGGAGGCTCTTCCGGTTGCCCGGGCGCTTCCGGCGACTCCGGTTTCAATTCCGCTCCGGCCGGCGGCTCCTGCTCAGGCGTTTCCGGCAGTGGTTCGGAACCTGCTTCCGCTTCCGTTTCCGCTTCTGTTTCTGCGGCCTCGCTTGTCGAAGGTTCGGTTTTTCCCGCTTCCGGGGAGGGGCTGGCGGCTTCAGACTCGGCGCTTGTCTCCGCCTGCTGCGCGGTTTCGGGACTTTCCGTGGCTTCACCGGCTTCGGTGGTTGCGGTTTCTTCCGTTTCCGGTGCACCGGAAAAAGCGGCTTCAGGTTGTTCATCCCCGGCAGATGGCTTGGGTTCTTCTTTGGCGGGGGCTTCCTCGGGTTCAGAGACCGTCGCTTCTTCACCCGGCTGTTCCGCTTCGGTTTCCGCTGTTGTTTCAGCCGGGCGCTTCCGCCGCCTGCGGATTACGTTGGGCTTGACCCGCTTGGCCTCATAAGCCGCGGCTTTTTCCGCGTGGCTGTGTATATTTTTTTTTATATCAGATATGTCTTCCTCGCTCAGAGTGGACATGTGGTTTTTGACATCCACATTCATTTCCTGCAGTTTTGCAAGCAGCTCTTTGTTGGTCATGTTCAGTTCTCTGGCGAGTTCATAAACTCTTTGCTTTGCCATCCATCCCCCTAGTTTCTATACTTACCTGAACCCTTGGTCTGAAATGATCACTTGATCTCATCGTCCGGATT
>CAZNSO010000019.1:33672-40664 GCA_964575805.1 uncultured Desulfobacteraceae bacterium | reverse complement strand
TATACTTACCTGAACCCTTGGTCTGAAATGATCACTTGATCTCATCGTCCGGATTCTCAGACGCTTCCGGGGCGGCGAGCGCCTGCTCGGCCTGCGCGATCAGCTTTTGTGCCGTTTCATCGGAGATCTTCCCGGCTTCCGCGATTTCTTCCGGTGTTGCCTTGGCCAGGTCTTCCGCAGAGAAAAATCCGTTTTCAATCATTTGCGACGCCAACGCCTCGGTCATTTCGGGCAGATTAACCAAGGATTCATAGCCTTTTCTCATCGATTCATCATAGCGGGTTTGACTTTTCACATCAAGCTGCCACCCGGTCAGCTTTGAGGCCAGGCGCACGTTTTGTCCTTGCCTGCCAATGGCGATGGAAAGTGATTCATCGGGGACCACCACATCCATGCTGTGGCTGGCCTCGTCTATTATAACCCGGGAGATTTCCGCCGGTGCAAGTGCATTGCAGACAAATTTGGCCGGATCCATATGCCAGGGGATAATATCAATTTTTTCCCCCCTTAATTCCTGTACGACGCTTTGGACCCGGTTGCCTTTGATCCCCACACAGGCCCCCACGGGATCAATGTCCGGATCATTGGTCCGAACGGCGATTTTCCCGCGGCTGCCGGCATCACGGGCCGCAGCCAGAATATTGACGATGCCTTCACTGATCTCGGGGACCTCGGTTTTAAACAGGTTGATCAAAAAACCCGGATGTGTCCGGGAAAGGACTATCTGGGGGCCGCGGCTTTCTTCATGAACCTTGGTGATATAAGCGCGGATACGATCGCCTCGCCGGTAACTTTCAGAGGGTATCTGTTCGCGTTTCGGCAGGACAGCTTCGGCCTGTCCCAGGTTGACAATTATTTCATTGCGCGACACTCTCTGAACAATGCCGTTGATGGTCTCGCCTTCCCGGTCGATAAAATTATTGAATACAGCGTTGCGCTCGGCCATTTTCAATTTCTGAATAATCACCTGTTTCGCCGATTGGGCGGCAATGCGGCCGAAGGTCGTGGTATCCATTTTTGTGCCGAGGTCATCGCCGACTTCGCACTCCGGGTCCAGCTCCCGGGCCTCCTCCAGTGCTATCTGAAAGTCCGGGTCGGTCACCTCGGTTACGATTTCTTTAAACTGAAACACTTCGAGTTCGCCGGTTTCTTCATTATATTGGATTTCAATATCGATCTTGTTGCCGAATTTCTTTTTGGCGGCAGATCGCAAGGCTTCTTCCAGTGCTTTGACCAGCACGTTGAAATCAATGCCTTTGTCCCGGCTCACTTGTTCTATAACGCGTTTCATGTCTGTGATTAGCATTAGCTGTCTCCGTTATATATAGTTAACAAGCCGCGCCTTGATTATTTGCGAATGGGCAATGCCGATGGTTTCCTGACCAAGGGTCAGCCAAACCGTGGCGTCGAAGTAGCCCGCCAGTACGCCAGTGAAATTTTTCTGTCCGTTGATAGGCTGTGACACCCGTATTTTGGCCGTATACCCGCGGAACCGGTCAAAATCGCCGGCAAGCGAAATCGGCCGCCTTGCCCCCGGTGATGAAACTTCGAGGGTGTAAGGGTCCTCGCTTGCCAGTTTGATATCCAGGATATCGCTGAGCTGCTGGCTGACAAGGGCACAATCATCAAGACTCACCCCTCCGGCCTTTTCTATATAGAGCCGCAGTTTCCGGCCGCCGGCTTCCCGCTGGAATTCAATGTGAACCAGATCCACGCCCTCGGCGGCGCATATCGGCGCCGCCAGCTCCCACACCCGGGATTCGATTTCGCGTTCCCTGTCAATCCTTTGCCGGGACGCGTCCTTTTCACCGGATGAATCTTGTCTCTTCGCTTTTTTTTTCGCCATAAACGGTTTTTAGAAATAAAAAACGGGCAAAATGCCCGTTTTATCAAGGCCGCTCATATTTTTATATTAACCCCTGAAGGAAAATACATCAATGGAGCGGGCAACGAGATTCGAACTCGCGACACCAAGCTTGGGAAGCTTGTACTCTACCAACTGAGCTATGCCCGCATTCTTAACCCTACCTATATATGGTAAAACCAGTAATTTGTCAAGACTAAAATCAAATTAAAATTAATGCAAGGAAAATGTGCTGTCAAGGGGGCGGGCGGTTTCAGGAGGCGGGCTCCCATCTCGGATTTGTTCGGCTATTCGCTTAAGAGGTCTCTTATTTCCCGGAGTTCTTCCCGGATTTGCTCAAGGAGGGTCTCTGCAGCCGGCCGGTTTTTATTCCGGCGGTTGCGCTGCAGGTGCTGCCTGGCACCCTCGATGGTGTATTTTTTTTCATACAGGAGGTGTTTGATCAATAGAATTTTTTCAATATCGGATTTGCGGTAAAGCCGCTGCCCGGCTTCCGTCCGTTTCGGCGTAATTTCCGGGAATTCAGCTTCCCAGAACCGTAAAACATAGGCGGGCAGCTCGGTGATGCCGGTTACCTCACCGATACGGTAATACAGCTTGTCAGGAAAGTCCCGCCGGGACGGACCTGTATCTGCCATAGGCGCTTCCCCCTGGGTCAGGCCGGCAGGCTGGCGTTAAACTGTTTGAGCAATTTCTCCGTAATATATTCATGGATCCGGTTGACCGTCTGATCCGCCAGTGTTTCGGTCGATGAGCGGTATGTCAGCCGCACGGATATGCTTTTAAAACCTTCAGGGATAGGCGTGCCGCTGTAGAGATCGAAAATGTGGGCATTTTCCAGCAGGGGTTCCCGGGCTTCATGAATGCAAGCCATAATATCACCCGCCGGCACGCTTTGATCAACAATCAAGGTGATATCCCGGGATACCGGGGGGAACTTGGGCAGCGGGGTGAAGGCCGTTACTTCCGGGATCAATGGCAGCAAGCGGTGAAGGTTCAATTCCAGAAAAAAGGCGGTTTGTTTCAGATCAAAATTTTTCAGCACCTTAGGATGCACTTCCCCGATAAGGCCGATATCCGTATCATTGATCCATATCCGGGCGCTGTGGCCGGGCCGGGTGTAGCCGGGTTCGCTGCCGTCCAGGGGCGAAAATGCGGCGGTATCGAGGTAAAGGCTGGCCATCAGGGCTTCGGCCACCCCCTTTAAATCATAGAAGTCACAGGGGTGCGCTTTTGTCTGCCAGGTTGCCGGCATGCGGGCCCCGGTCCAGATGGCGGCCAGTATTTCGGTTTCTTCGGGCAGGCTGTCCGGGCCCTTATTCAGGAAAATTTTGCCTATTTCAAAGAGCTTCAAATCCTTGATCTGATGCGCCAGGTTTTTGTGCATGGCTTCCAGCAGACCCGGTAAAAGAGAGGTGCGCATCACCGCCTGTTCTTCCGACAGGGGGTTCAAAATATCGATCATGCGGCGGCCGGCATCTTCCGGCGGCAGTTCCAGGCGGTCGCAGGAGGACTTGGCGGTAAAGCTGTAATTGATCGCCTCGGTAAAGCCGAAGCCGCATATCAAATCCTTGAGGGTTTCCTTGAGGCCCAGGGCACGTTCGGGGAGTCGCGTCTGGGCGGAAATTTTCGGGAATGTGGTGACTATGTGGTTGTATCCCCAGAGCCGGGCCACTTCTTCCATGAGATCTTCGGGCCGGCTGACATCCATGCGGAAGGAGGGCGGCTGCACCGTCAGGTTGTCGGCGTCCTTTACGCTGACCGTGAAATCAACCGATTGCAGGAACCCTTTCATCTCTTCCTGCGTGAGTGCGGTGCCCAGGTGCTGGTTGGTTTTCCCGGTGTTCAACGCGATCGGCCTGTTTTCCATGGGAGCGGGATATTCGTCGATAAGGCCCGCCACCAGGGTCCCCCCGCTGATCTCCGCCATGAGGCGGGCGCAGCGTTCCAGGGCGAAAAGGGTGCCCTCAGGATCCACCCCGCGTTCGAACCGGTGGGAGGCGTCAGTGTTCGCTCCCAGGCGTTTGGCGGTTTTCCGGATGGAGACGGGGTTGAAGCAGGCGCTTTCTATCAATACCCGTGAGGTGGTATCCGAAATTTCCGAGTTGGCCCCGCCCATCACACCCGCCACGGCTACCGGTTTTTCCGCGTCGCAAATCATCAGCGTCTCGCCACTGAGCTGGTGGGTCTTGTCGTCAAGTGTGGTGAAAGCCTGGCCGGCAGCGGCGGTTCGAACCACGATGCGCTGGCCGGCGAGCCGGTCAAAATCAAACGCATGCAGGGGCTGGCCGGTCTCCATCATGACAAAATTGGTGATATCAACGATGTTGTTGATGGGTTTCAGGCCTATGGAGAGAAGCCGGTCCTGCAGCCAGAAAGGAGAAGGGGCCGGCGTGATACCGGTGATCATTCGCGCCGAATAGCGGGGGCAAAGTTGGGGGGCTTCAATGGTGACCGATGTGAGTGCTTCGATCGGGCCTCCCGGCTGCGGCGGCTCAATGGCGGGCAGAGTCAGAGCGCCGCCGGTCAATGCCGCAACCTCCCTGGCGATGCCGATAAAGCTCAGGCAATCCGGCCGGTTGGGGGTCAAGCCGATTTCCAGCACGATGTCGGACAGGCCCAGGGCCCGGGTAAGGGGCGTGCCTTCGGCCACGGCCGGGTCGAGCGGCATCAAGCCGTCCCCGTCGGTGCCGAGTTTCAGCTCGGCCTCACTGCATAGCATGCCTTCTGAGGACACATCCCGGATTGTGGTTTGTGTCACTGTTGTCCCTCCAGGCAGGCGGGCGCCGGGAAGTGCGCAGGGATATTTTGTTCCCACGGCGACATTGGGGGCGCCGCAAATAACTGAGAGGGTGGCCTCGCCGATATCCACCCGGCAGCATTTGAGCTTCTGCGCCTTGGGATGGGGCTGGATGTCTGTCACCCGACCGGCGACGACTTGTGCGAGATCGGAAAACCGGTCGTATAGGGCTTCGACTTCCAGGCCGGTCATTGTCAGGCGTTCAGCCAGCTCTGCTGCCTCGACATGGATGGGAATATAGTTTTTTAACCAGTTGAGACTGATTTTCATATCAGAATTGCCTCAGGAAACGCTCGTCGCTTTCAAAGAATAGCCGGATGTCATTGATGCCGTATTTCAGCATGGCGATCCGTTCAACCCCCATACCGAATGCGAAACCGGCATAGTTGCCGGTATCGTAGCCGACATTTTCAAACACCGCAGGATGGACCATGCCGCAGCCGAGAACTTCCAGCCATCCGGTCCGGGAGCAGATCTTGCATCCCTTGCCCCGACACATGACGCAGAGAATGTCAACTTCCGCGCTGGGCTCGGTAAAAGGAAAAAAGCTGGGGCGGAAGCGGATGCTGGTTTCCGGGTCAAAAATCTGTTGGACGAATTCGGTCAGAATGCCTTTAAGGTCCCCGAATGAAACGGCCTCATCCACGAGCAGGCCCTCGACTTGATGGAACATGGGCGTATGCGTGAGGTCCGAGTCGCACCGGTAGACCTTTCCCGGAGCCACGATCCGGATGGGAGGCGCATACTGCTCCATGATCCGCACCTGAATCGGCGATGTGTGCGTGCGCAGAACGATATTTTCGGAAACGTAGAAGGTGTCCTGCATATCCCTGGCCGGATGGTTTCGGGGGATGTTCAGGGCCTCGAAATTGTAGTAATCGCTTTCCACTTCCGGGCCTTCGGCAATATCGAAGCCCATTCGGCCGAATATTTCACAGATCCGGCGGTTGATGCGCGTGATGGGATGCAGGGTGCCCCGCGGTGCCGGCCGGCCGGGCAAAGTGACGTCAATGCCGCCCGCCGCCGATGCCTCCCTTTCCGCGGCAGTCCGCTCTTTGGCGGTTTCCAGGGCTTTTTCCAGCTGCTTTTTGACCTGGTTGGCTTTTTTCCCCGCCTCAGGCCGCACCTCTTCCGGCAGAGACGAGATATTTCGCAGGAACTGGGTGACCAATCCTTTTCTGCCCAGGTACTGGATGGAAATGGCCTCTATCTCTTCAGCGGTTGAGGCTTTTTCCAGTGCGGACAAGGCGTCCGCCTTGATCTTGTCAATATTTGTTTCCACTTTCGCCCTTCTGTAGGTTTCTCCGCCGGACCGGCCGGTGCCGGCGTTTATTTACCGGCGGCCCGGGCTGCAATCTGGGAGAATCCGTCAGGATCGGCAACTGCGAGATCCGCCAGGACTTTTCTGTCCAACTCGATGTTTGCCCGTTTTAAACCGTTGATCAGCTTGCTGTAAGAGAGGTTGTTCATTCTGGCGGCAGCGTTGATTCTGGCAATCCAGAGCCTTCTGAAGTCGCGTTTACGGACTTTTCGGTCCCGGTAAGCATAGGTCAGGGCCTTGTCCACGGCATCCGCAGCAGTGCGATAGAGCTTGCTCCGGCCCCCGCGGTATCCTTTCGCCAGTTTCAGCACCTTTTTTCTGCGGCGCCTGGCTTTAAAGCCTCTTTTAATTCGCATGAGTATACTCCTTTTCGATTTTATCCGTAAGGCAGCAGCCGGCGGATCTCTTTCATGTCTGATTGTTCGATGATCTGTGACTTGCGCAGTTCCCGTTTTCTTTTACGGCTTTTTTTGGTCAGGATATGACTGGCATGAGATTTGTTAAATCGGTACTTCCCCGAGGCGGTGCGCGTAAAACGCTTGGCCGCCGCCCGATTGGTTTTTATTTTCGGCATATCATTCTCCTTGGTTCACTGGTCATTTAAGGTTCGCAAAAAAAAGTCGCTACCGCTTCGCGGTATCCGGGCAGTCGCCGTCCGTCCTCCCGCTGCGGAGTTATTCATACGCCGTTGCGGTGCTGCCCGGAAGTTTACACAGGCATCCGCATGCCCCTGTCATTGCCGGGGGTGGCGGCGGCCGTGGAGCATGCAAACAAAAATGCCTCCCGCCACTTTCATCCAGGGCTGAAAGGCATTAACAGGGATTGGCTGCCGAATGCACAAAAAAATGAATCCTGCCATATACCGCGGCATCACTCGAAAGTCAACCCCCGGCCGGAAATTCCCGGCCCCCGATCCATGGATGCGCATGGATCGGATTGGTGGAAAGACAGAAGCCCGCGGTTATCGACAGGCGATCTCAGCCCGGCCATAGTGGAGCACCCGGTTG
>CAZNSO010000019.1:0-33572 GCA_964575805.1 uncultured Desulfobacteraceae bacterium | reverse complement strand
AGCCCGCGGTTATCGACAGGCGATCTCAGCCCGGCCATAGTGGAGCACCCGGTTGATACAACCGGGCGGCCGGCTCCCTGTTATCTGCAGCGGTGTCGGTAAACCATCAGGGCGTCGGAAGGGGCAAAGGCGTTATTTGGGGCCAAGGACCATATTCATGGTGCGTCCTTCAAGTTTGGGCGGCTGCTCAACGTTGGCAAACTCGGAGGCGCTTTCGGAAATTCGGTCCAGCAGTTCCCTGCCCCGGTCGGTCAAAGTGATTTCACGTCCCCTGAAAACCACCGTTACCTTGACTTTATTCCGCTTTTCAATGAATTTTTGAATGTGCCCCAGCTTGACATCCAGGTCATGCGTGTCGGTTTTGGGCCGGACCTTGATTTCCTTGACCTGTATGCGGGTCTGCTTTTTCTTTGCCTCTTGCTGTTTTTTGTCCTGTTGATATTTAAACCGGCCGTAATCCATTATCTTGCAGACAGGAGGCGTTGCGTTCGGGGATACCTCCACAAGATCCAGGCCGAATTCCTCCGCAGATGCCAGCGCGGATTGGATGGGAATGACCCCCAGCTGGTTGCCGTCCGGATCAATCACGCGCACTTCCTTCTCTTTAATGTCCCTGTTTGTTCTGGCTGAATCGCCGCCCTCTTTCTTTCTAGCTATGCCCGCACCTCCTGTGTTTAAGTTGACGCATTTTTTACATTTACATTTTTTTACGCAATAGTTACAATAAACATTTATTTTAACATAACCGATTCATTATGCAAGAGAATATACTACAAAAAGTCGAGGATCAACCTCTTTTTGAGAATGGCGCATCAATTTAATTAAGGACTGCGCATCAATGTCGGCTCCACTATCATGCCGGCATCGAAAAGGCAAATGCCATTTTTGATGGTTGCGGCCTGCACAAGGAAAACCCATGACATCCGAAGAAATGATGGAGCTGGCAATTGACGATTCGTTCGCGTTTTCGTGCTTTCCGGGCATTTCGTGTTTCAATGCCTGCTGCCGGGATTTGAACCAGTTCTTAACCCCTTATGATGTGCTTCGCCTCAAGCAGCGGCTTGCCCTTTCCGCCGGGTCCTTTCTCGAGCAATACACCAGTTCTCACACCGGCCCGCAGACCGGCCTGCCGGTGGTGACGCTGAGGCCCGGGGACATGGCGGGGCGGGTCTGCCCCTTTGTCGAAAACCAGGGCTGCCGGGTCTACCCGGACCGCCCCTCCTCCTGCCGGATCTATCCCTTGATCCGGGTGTTGTCCCGATCCAGGGAGACGGGGGAGCTCACCGCCCGGTATATGATGCTGCAGGAAACCCATTGCCATGGATTTGAAACCGGCCGGCGGCGGACGGTGCGCCAGTGGATTGAGCAGCAGGGCCTTGTTCCCTACAACCATATGAATGACGCCCTGATGGAACTCATTGCGATGAAGAATCAATGGATTTGCGGCCCGCTGCCCCGGGATGCCGTGGATTTTTTATACACTTTGCTCTATGACGTGGACCGGTTGCGGCAATGGCTCCTCGAGGGGCGCCTGGATGCGGTTGATGCCGCGGCAGGTGTGCCTGATCCCCATCACGCAGCTGATGAAGAACTGCTGCGGTTCGCAATGGGGCTTGCCTTTGCCCGTCTCCGGGAGCTTGGAAAAGGGCCCGGCAGCCGTCCGTCCTCTGCTGGTGAGCGACACCCGGCGGGCATTTGATGAAGCGCTCGGTTTGGACGAAAGGGTGAATGGAGATGGATCTCAACGGAAAGGTGGCGCTGGTTCTGGGCAGCATCAAGGGAATCGGGAAAGGGGTTGCCCTGGCGCTTGCCCGGAAAGGGGTCCGGGTAACTGCCACCTATTTTGATTGGACCGGGGCCCTGCCCCGGCTGAAAGCCGATTTTAAAGAGTCCGGTGCAGAGCACCTGCTTTTGGCCATCGATCTTCGGGATACGGAAAAAATCGAGGGGATGGTCAGGCAGGTGGTGGACCACTTTGGTCGCCTGGATATTCTGATTAATAACATCGAGCGTGGCGGGTGGCCGGTGGTGCACGGGCCGTATAAGCCGTCCCAGTGGAACCTTGAGGTCGAGACCACGCTGCGGGCCAAGCAATGGGTGTTTGCGTCCGCCTTGCCGCATTTGAAGGCATCCGGCTCCGGATGCGTGGTCAACTTGTCCTCCATTGCCGCCATTGTGGGCAGGAGCGGGCCGGCCGGCTACGTGTTCAACGATGGCTATGCCGCCGCAAACCGGGGGGTTTCGCTTCTGACGGAGACATGGGCGCGGCTCGGCGCCCCTGAGGTGCGGGTGAACGAGATCATGCTGGGCCTTTTTGAAACCCGTCATGCCCAGCAGACAAGAGGCTGGGGGCTTTTGAGCGATGAGCGGAAAAAGGCCCTGATCGATCACACGCTTTTGAAGCGTACCGGGAAAATTGAGGACGTGGTCCAGGCGGTTTTGTTTGTTTTAAGTGAGGCGCCCTATATGACCGGCACCGTCCTTCGGCTCGACGGCGGTTATGTCCTTGGGGGGGAAGGCGTTCCCCCCATGCCGGAAGGCGTTGAATAAACCAACTGCCCGAATAATACAAAAAATTAAGGAGAAACAAAAAAAATGGATGTTTTGCAGAATAATGCCAGCATACCGCCTGTGCAATTGACGGATACCAGCAAATTCAGGTTTGCCTGCCACAAGGGCTTGTCCTGTTTTACCAGCTGCTGCCGGGGGATCAATATCACGCTGACTCCCTATGATATCATCCGGCTGAAAAACCGGATGCAGATACCTTCCGATGAGTTTCTGGCTGTTTATACGGTTCCGCAGCTGCTCGAGAAGACCGATCTGCCGGTGGTGACACTCCGGATGCTGGATGATGAGGCCGGCTCCTGCCCCTTTGTCCGCGAAGAGGGGTGCCTGGTGTATGAGGACCGACCCACCACCTGCCGGTATTATCCGCTGGGGGTCGGGTCCCTGAGCAACAAGGAGCAGCAGGCCGAGGGGTTTTATTTCTTTATCAACGAACCCCATTGCCTCGGGTTTGAGGAAGAAAAGGAGTGGACGGTTGCAGAGTGGCGCCAGGATCAGGGAGTGGACGTCTATGACGCCATAAACGCGGAATGGACGGATTTGATTGTCCGGAAACGATCGATCCCCTCCAATATCCGGCTGACGGAAAAGACCAAGAATATGTTTTTTACAGCCAGCTACGATATTGATCGCTTCCGGCGGTTCATTTTTGAGAGTACGTTTCTCTCGCTTTACCAGGTGGACAAAGAGACAGTGGAAAAAATCCGCGAGGATGAAATCGCTTTGGCCAAATTCGGATTTCGGTGGCTGCAGTGGCTTCTGTTCAAGGAAGGGGATTTTCAAATGGATGAAACGGCGGCGGAGTCGCGTCGTCAGGCGATGAACCCCGAGGTTTGAAGGGTCTTTGCTTTCTTCGGCAGCTTTTGGAAAACCGCGGGCAAAGGGCTTGTCAGGCCTTTGCCCGCAGGGCCTCCTTATATTCGGCTGTTCCGGCGGCGGGCCGGAGCCGGAGTCTTTCTGTTAATAGTCGCTGTAGGCCAGGTTCTGCCAATTTGTTTGGTCGTTGAGCCGTTCATCAATGTCGACATTGAAGAATTCGGCTGCCGGTCTGAGGATTTCGGGAGATTCGGCTTGTACCTGGCGGGCAGCGGCCAGAACCTTGTCCAGGGCGGTTTTTGTCAATTTGCCCAAGGGCCGCCGGCAATGCCCGGCGGGCAGCCCCAGAATCCGCATCAGTGTTTTGATGGGCACCGGATTGCGGGCTTTGCAGACCACATCGCCATAGGCGCTGTTTTCGGTGGTTTTAATTGATACCAGGTCAAAAAACGGGGACAGCGCCTTGTGCAGTTTTTCGGCTCCGGCGGTATCGCCCTGGTTGAGACGGGTTACCATCTCGGTCACCGCCCGGGGCGCAATGTTGGATATTACGGAAATGACACCCGCCCCCTTGATTTGGGGATCGCTCATCATGTCGAAGGTAATGCCGTCATCACCGGATAAAATGGTGAACCCGGCGCCGCAGCATGCCCTCGTTGTGCGCATGTTCTCAAGGCTGCCGGTGGCTTCCTTCACCGATTTTACATTCGGATGGTTTTCAGCCAGGATGGCCAGGTCGGGCGGCAGGAGCTGCGCGCCGGTACGACTGGGAATGACGTAGGGGATTATCTGGGTGTCCGGAAAGCGGGCGGCAACCGGCTCAATGTATTCTTTTCGGATTTCAAGTGAGCTTGGGCCGTTGTAATAAGGGTCCACGAGCAACACGGCATCGATGCCCGCCTTGGCTGCATGTTCAGTCGCAGCGAGGGTTTCAGCGGTATTGTTGCTTCCGGTGCCCGCGATACAGGCACAGTGCGGCCTGGTTTTTTCGGCAATGGTGTCAATAACCGTGATGTGTTCCTCCCACGACAATGTCGGGCTTTCACCGGTCGTTCCGACCGCCAGGATCCCGGTGATGCCGTTTGCTGTCTGAAACTCGACAATCTTGTTCAGGCCGTCATAATCCACCGAATCTTCCGAAAAAGGGGTGATTAATGCGGTAAAGCAGCCTTTTTGCATGGTTCCTCCTGAAAAACAGTGATAGTGGCTCATCCTTTTTTAAAAATTTATGCATTCCCTGTCAATCAAAAAAGGAAGGGTTGACAGGCGAGCAGTCCGGCTGCCGGTCGGCATGCCCGGCGAATCAGCAGGATTTTGCTTGACAATGAAGCCGCATCTTTTTTAGTTTAGAAATTTATGCACAATCAGAAGTTAAGGTAACTCATTTAATTTAATAATTTTTTAAGGAAGTGAAGATGTCGGAGAACAAAACGGTTGAAGAATATATACAGGAGCAGCGCTTCGCGCTCATGTCCAACCCGGAATGCGGCAACACCCATTACAACCTGGCCACTGCGCTGCTAAGCATCCGGGAATTCGCGGAGGCTGAAAAGGAGTTCAAGGCAGCTGTCAATTGCAGCCCCAGCCTGGCCGAGGCTTACGTTCAGCTGGGCGGAATCTGCCTGCAGCGCGGAGATCTCGAGGGATGCCTGGCCTACAATCAGCAGGCGGTCGGGGCCAGGCCCCGCTTTGCTGAAGGATATGGCAATATCGGGTTCGTTTACATGCAGCAAGGGGATCATGAAAAGGCGGTGGATGCCCTCAAAAAAGCCGTGCGCTACAACCCGTATTTTATTCAGGGTTACGCCACCCTTGCCAACGCCTACCTTTTTCAGGGCAGGATCGCCGAGAGTATTGAAGCCAATCTCAAGGCCCTGGAAATTGATCCGAATTTTGCCCTGGCCCATAATAATCTGGCCATTGCTTATCTGGAAAAAGGAGAGCCTGAAAATGCGGTGAAGCACTGTGATAAGGCCCGTGAACTGGGCTATGAGGTGGCCCCGGAAATACTGGCGGAAATTGATTCATACCGGCGCTAGCCGGCACAGGTATGTGTAAGAATAACCAAGGGGTGGCCCGCTCATCCCCGCTCCGTCTCCGGCTGATCATCGGGCGGACAGGGGAATTTTCCGGGCGCGATTCCCCTTTTTTATTGACAAGACGGGTGCTGAATTAATAAAAATATGTTTTTGGATCATTGTTCATACCTGGATAAGGTTGGATATATAATTTATGCGTAATGGATAGCGGTTGGAGTGGTTGATTGACCATTGAAATGAGACCAATAGGGTGATGTAATTTTAAAAAAGGGAGGTAAGCAATGGCAAAACACGAAACCCCTTTGCTGGACCAGCTTGAGAGCGGACCGTGGCCGAGTTTTGTATCGGACATGAAGCAGGAAGCCGAAGCAAGGGCAAAAAATGAGAGAAACATCGAGTACCAGGTAGCTCAGGACAATATTGAGGACTTGCTGGGCGTCTTGGAGTTGTCCTACAAAGACGGCACCACTCACTGGAAACACGGCGGCATTGTCGGCGTTTTCGGCTACGGCGGCGGCGTTATCGGCCGCTATTGCGACCAGCCGGACAATTTCCCGGGCGTGGCCCATTTCCATACCATGCGGGTCAACCAGCCGGCAGGAAAGTTCTATACCACGGAATACCTGAAGCAGATCTGTGATCTGTGGGAGTTCCGCGGCAGCGGGCTGACCAACATGCACGGCTCCACCGGCGACATTATTTTCCTTGGAACAACCACCCCGCAGCTCGAGGAAATCTTCTATGAATTGACCCACAACCTGAATCAGGACCTGGGCGGCTCCGGCTCCAACCTGCGGACCCCGTCTGACTGTATCGGCCAGGCCCGCTGCGAGTATGCCTGCTATGATACCCAGCATCTGTGCAATTATCTGACCCATGAATACCAGGACGAGCTGCATCGACCGGCATTTCCGTACAAGTTCAAGTTCAAGTTTGACGGCTGCCCGAACTGCTGCGTGGCATCGATCGCCCGTGCGGACATGTCCTTTATCGGTACCTGGAAGGATGACATCCGGATCGACCAGGAAGCGGTTCAGGGCTATGTGAATGGTGAATTCAAACCCAACGCCGGAGCCCATGCAGGACGTGACTGGGGCGCATTCGACATCCAGAAAGAGGTCATCGATCTCTGCCCCACCGAATGCATGAAGTATGAAAACGGCAAGCTCGAGATCAACAACAAGGAATGCACCCGCTGCATGCACTGCATCAATGTCATGCCGCGCGCCCTGCGCCCGGGCAAGGAAACCGGCTGTTCCATCCTGGTCGGCGCCAAGGCCCCGATCCTGGACGGCGCCCAGATGAGCTCCCTGCTGGTGCCCTTTGTCGAAGTCAACAAAGACAACGACTATGAAAAGATCAAAGAGGTTATCGAGGCCATTTGGGACTGGTGGATGGAAGAGGGCAAAAACCGTGAGCGTCTCGGTGAGTTGATGAAACGCCAGAGCTTCCAGAAGCTGCTGGAAGTAACGGGAATTGATCCGGTACCCCAGCATGTCCAGGAACCGCGGCACAATCCTTACATCTTCTGGAAGGAAGAAGAAGTTGAAGGCGGCTGGGACCGTGACGTCAATGAATTCAGAAAACATCATCAACGATAAGAGGGGGTGCACGCATGGCTTTTGTATCGTCAGGGTATAATCCTGAAAAACCGATGGAAGATCGAATTACGGATATCGGGCCGCGGAATTATGAAGAGTTTTATCCGCCGGTCATCAAAAAGAATAAAGGAAAATGGCTGTATCATGAAATTCTTCAGCCCGGGGTTCTGGTTCACGTCTCCGAAACCGGCGACGAGGTCTACACCGTAAGAGCGGGCGGCGCCCGGCTCATGAGCGTCACGCATATCCGCGAGATCTGTGAAATCGCGGATAAACACTGCGGCGGCCATGTCCGGTTCACCACCCGGAACAACATTGAGTTCATGGTGGACAGCAAGGACAAAGTCCAGCCCTTGATCGATGATCTGGAAAGCCGCAAATTCGACGGCGGCAGCTTCAAATTTCCCGTCGGCGGCACCGGCGCAGGGATTACCAATGTCATTCATACCCAGGGCTGGATCCACTGCCATACACCGGCAACCGATGCCTCCGGTACGGTAAAGGCGACACTGGACACAGTTTTTGATGACTTCAAGAACATGCGCCTGCCCGCCCATCTGCGGATTTCCATGGCCTGCTGCCTGAACATGTGCGGAGCCGTTCATTGTTCGGATATCGCGATTCTTGGCTATCACCGCAAGCCGCCGATGGTCGACCATGCCTACCTGGACAAAATGTGCGAGATCCCCCTGGCCATTGCCGCCTGCCCCACAGCGGCCATCAAGCCCAAAAAGGTGGAGCTCGAAGACGGCACGACCGTTAACAGCGTTGAAGTCAACCAGAAACGCTGCATGTTCTGCGGCAACTGCTACACCATGTGCCCCGCGCTTCCTTTGCAGGACAAGGAAGGCGACGGCATCGTCCTGATGGTCGGCGGAAAGGTTTCCAACCGCATCAGCTCGCCGAAGTTCTCCAAGGTGGTTGTGGCTTTTATCCCCAATGAAATGCCGCGGTGGCCGACCATGACCGACACCATCAAGAAGATCGTCGAGACTTACGCCAATGATGCCCGCAAATATGAGCGGCTGGGCGAATGGGCCGAGCGGATCGGCTGGGAACGGTTCTTCGAGAAATGCGGTCTTGAATTCACCCATCATTTGATTGACGACTTCCGTGATCCGGCCTATTACACATGGCGCCAGACCACGAATTTCAAATTCTAGTATATTCTCATGCAGCGGGAGCGGATTTTTCCGCTCCCGCATCAACTCGAAAAGGAATATCACACCATGGCACTCGAGTATGAAGAATCAAAAAAGAAGATCGTCGAAGCGCTGGAGAAAAAACAGAAAACCAAGTCCAAATTTTATTTCAACGATTTGAGTAAAATCCTGGAGGCCAAACCCCGGGAAGCCAAAAAGATCGTCAACCAGATGATCCAGGAGGGCGTCCTGGAATACTGGTCAAGCGGAAGCACGACCATGTACGGCTTGAAAGGCACGGGCAAGCAGGCCGGAGCCGAACACGAAGGGTAATTCATCCCCGTTTATAAATGAAGCGGGCGGGCCCAAGCCTCCCGCAGAAATTGACTCATGAACGATGGCTCCACTGATATCCCCCGTGTAATGATAGCAGCCCTTAGAGGGGGGTCAGGAAAGACCGTTGTGTCAATAGGCCTTATTGCTGCGCTTTCTCAGCAAGGGAAGGTTGTTGGGCCTTTCAAAAAAGGGCCTGACTATATCGACGCCGGCTGGCTGCAAATGGCAGCCGGCCGTCCCTGTTATAACCTGGATCATTTTCTTGCCGACCCGGCAGACGTCTGCCGCTCATTTGTTTCCCATTCCGCCGCCGAAACCGTCGATCTTGCCGTTATTGAAGGCAACCGCGGCCTTTATGACGGGCTTGACGTGGAGGGCAGCACGAGTACCGCCTCGCTTGCCAAACTGCTTCAAACCCCTGTTATCCTGTGCCTTGATTGTACCAAGTCGACCCGAACCATGGCCGCCGTGGTTCTGGGCTGCCAGCATTTTGACCCCGAGGTTTCCATCCAGGGGATTATTTTAAACCGGGTGGCCGGAAGCCGGCATGAACGGATACTGCGAACAAGTATCGAGCAGCACTGCGGGGTAAAAGTTCTTGGCGCCATACCCAAGCTGGATCAGGAGGATTTTCCGGAACGTCATATGGGTTTGATCCCCACGCCGGAGCATGCGCTGGTCGGCCGCGCCATTGCCACCGCCGCCAAAATTGTCACCCGGCATGTGGATTTGGAGGCAGTTGTCCGCATAGCCGGAGAAGCCGCCGTCATTCCCGTCTCCTGCCCGGGCGGGCCAGCAGCAAATAGCGCTGTGGCGGCCACTGTGTCAAGGCGGCCCAAAATCGGGGTCATTAAGGACTCCGCCTTCCAGTTCTATTATCCGGACAATCTTGAAGCTCTAAAGAGCGAAGGGGCGGAGCTTGTTTGGATCAGTCCGCTGGCAGATTCCCGGCTGCCGGATGTGGATGCCCTTTATATCGGAGGGGGGTTTCCGGAAACACATGCCTTGCCGTTATCGGAAAATCAGGCATTTCGAAAATCCCTCAAATCCGCGGTCGATGAAGGGCTGCCGGTTTATGCGGAATGCGGGGGCTTGATGTATTTGGGGGAGTCGCTGGTGCTCGATATCGCTTATCCCATGGCGGGCATTCTGCCGGTTGTATTCGGGTTTTCCAAAAAGCCGCAGGGCCATGGTTACACGCGTGTCACGGTGGACATGGAAAATCCGTATTTCCCCGTGGGAATGCAATTTCGTGGTCATGAATTCCATTATTCCAAAGTTATCGAATGGAAGGGATCGCCGGGGGATCTGGTTTTTTCGATGCAAAAAGGCAGGGGGGTGATCAATCACCGCGACGGCATCTGTTATAAAAATGTCCTGGCCACATACACCCATGTGCACCATGTGGGGACACCCCAATGGGCCAGGGCAGTGGTGGCGGCCGGCCTTCAAAGGAGGATGGGGGCCTGAGCGTCCCGGCCAGGCTTGTCTTCATCCTCGGCAATCCAATCATCAAAACACTAAAAAGAACTAAAAAACCGGGCTGAGGGATCCAGCCCGGTTTTTGGATGAACTTAATGTAAAGCTTATATGGAACCGATCGGTTCCGGTCAGCGGATTACCGCTCCGGCCGGGGGTGGCATTCCGTGCATCGGGTCGGCCCGGCTTCCATTTCTTTGTGGCAGCCCATGCAGTTTTCATGGATGGCCCCATAATAGTACTTCAACTGCTCCTTCTGCCACTCTTCGGGCGACATGGATTGATCCCGCCGGGGCCTGCCTTTTTTATCGTGGCATTCAAAGCAGCTTTGAACCGGATCGCCCATTTTCAGGTCGTCCAAAGGTTCGCCGTTTTCATCGTGATGACAATCGCCGCAGGAGAGATCATATTCCTCCGCGTGGGTCTTGTGGTCAAACTCGACGATTCCCATCCTGTGCTGGGGGAATGCTTTTTCGTTTTTCATTGTGATTACGTCGGATACGCTGCCTTCATCAGAGGCATTAATCCCTGCTGCCAGAAACAGCATGCCAATGCCGGCAATCACTGACACCATCAGAATTCGCTTAACCTTCATGTTCATTCAACCCTCCTTATCGTTTCAGGCAGTTGTTTAAAAGATTGACACCTATGGATTCTATTTGGACCGAAAAATCTGGATACCAATTCTGCGAGGTGATGTCAATAAAAAGTCGAATTCGATTGCCTGCGCTTGGCCCCTTATCGTTTGATGATTTCCGGCCGGGAGTTTTTCAGATGCTCCCTGATGTCGTGGATAAAGGGATTGACAAAGCGCTGGCGCCATGAGGGGGCGATTTCATAGATATAATTGAATTCCCGTAGAGCTTTGTGCCACTGTTTTTTGCGGTAATAGGCCTGGCCCAGATACCAGCGGGCGAAAAGTTCACCGGGGTAGCGCTCGATGCGCGCGGTGGCAAGTTGGATCACCCTGTCCAGATCATTTCGGTTAAGCAGGGTTTTTGCCCGGTGCCGGAAATCGCTGGCCCCCTGCTCGGTTTTGACCAGCTTGCGAAGACTGGCGAAAAGGTATATGAGATATCCCGTGCTGATCAAAAAAAGCGCCAGCATAAGTGTCAGCAGCCACTTGATCTTTTCAAGGTCTTCCGTTAATTGCTGCAGGGGAATTTGCAAGGGCTCCATGATTACCCATGAAAAATGCCAAAAGATTTTAATTTAATAAGGTTATAATCGTTTGACATTTACCGCCTGAGGCCCTTTGGCGGTATCTTCCACTTCAAAGGATACGCGTTCCAGTTCTTTCAGGGTGCGGAAGCCTTCGGCCTGAATGTTTGAATGATGGACGAAAACATCCCCCTGATCGTCTGTTTCAATGAAGCCGTAGCCTTTTTTGTCGTTGAACCATTTTACTCGACCTTCCACTTGCAGCTCCTCCTTTCCTCATTTGGTTGCCCTTTTTCCGGTCAGCTTCGGCGGCTGTTCAAAAGTTTGGCTAAAGCGAAAGATCGATCTGCCGCACCCCCCGAATTACCGTGCCGAAACAATAATTCAAATTATTAATAACTGACCGATAATTAAGATAAAAGAACCTCTCTGACAATGTCAATAAAAAAACAGGGGGTGAAGGCCTTTATTTTTTAAAATACGGGGGTCATTCGGCTTCGGAAGCGCTGTCCTCCGGTTCCAGAGGTTTGCGGCCGAAGACCCGGGCACCGACGATACTGATTTCATAAAGAATCATCAATGGAACCGACATCATGATCTGGGTAACCACATCCGGGGGCGTCAAAATCGCTGAGACCACGAAGAAAAGAAGGAGGGCATACTTGCGGTTCCGCTTCAGAAAGTCAACGGTCACCAGTCCGAGTTTGGCCATAAAAGTGATAACGATCGGCAGTTCAAAAACAAATCCGAATGCGAGCAGCAGTTTGGCGGAAAAGCTCAGATATTCCTTCATGGAGGGGAGGGGCCGAAGCGTTTCAGTGGCAAATCCCAAAAGGAATTTAAACCCGTAGGGAAAGACGATGAAATAACCGAAAAGCGCGCCGCCGACAAAAAAAAGCGAAGAGATGATGACAATGGGGATCAACAGGCGGCGTTCTTTCGGATACAAACCGGGGGCGACAAACATCCAGAATTCATACAGGATCACCGGGACGGCGAGCAGGATGCCCGCGAGCAGCGAAACTTTCAAATACGTGAAGAAAGCTTCCGGAATGCCGGTGAAAATCAGGGTGTCTCCCTGTTCCATCACCCGGATCAGGGGTTGGGTCAGGATGTCGAAGAGTTTTTCCTTAAAAATATAGGCAATGGCAAAGCCCACGGCGATGGCGATAAAACAACGGACCAGACGGTTTCTCAACTCTTCCAGGTGGGCGGTGAAAGGGAGCTTGTCGTTGTCATCCATGGGTGCTGCCATTGTCCTTTTTCTCAAATCCGGGTTCGTCCGCAGCTTTCCCGTCCTTCTCCGTCTCTGTCCCGGCGTCCGCCGCGGTGCGCTCCGCCTCGGGTTGGGGCGCCTTGTCAGCGGCATCGGCATCCTCTGTCGAGGATTTGCCGGCCTTCTTCCAGGGCGCGTTCAGGTTGTCCCGCATGTCATTTAACGGCTTTTTGAATTCATTGATTTCCTCATCAATGTCAAGGGAATCTTTTATTTCCTGGGTTGCTTTTTTGAATTCGTTAAATGCCCGGCCCAGCGATTTCGCCAGGTCCGGCAGTTTTTTCGGGCCGATGACAATCAGGGCAAGGGCTAAAATAACGAGCAATTCTGGCATGCCGATGCCGAACATGAATAGTTGTCTCCTTCCAAATAAGGCTTGAACGGGCTGAGCCCGGGGTAGCGGGGTTAAGCCTGAATATGGCCGGCGATATGGGCGGCCTCCGGGAAAATGAGCACTTTGCACGCCAACTTGCAGGCGCTCAGGCTTCCAGGCAGACAAAAAACCGCTGATTTTTCTATGACCCCCGCCGTTGCCCGGGAAAGAAGGGCAGCGGAGTCGATCTCTTCAAAACTCAGCTGGGCGAACAAGACCGGAAAAGCAGATATTTCTTTTTTAAACAGGGGCCTGACTGCTTCAATGGTCACGTCCGATACGGTTAATCCCGTGCCCCCGCTGACCAGCAGCAGCTCGGGCGACTGTCTGTGGACAATTCCCTTTACGGTCCGGCTGATCGCAGAAATATCGTCTGGAATTACCCGGTGGGCGACCACCGTGTGCCCTTCCTTCCTGGCCTGCCGGTTCATCCAGTGCCCGCTTTTGTCTTGTTCCAGCGAGCGGCTCGTGGATACCGTGACAATAGCCACCCGAAGATTCCGGGGGGCATCTCTTCGATGCGCTTTAACTCCCATCGGATATTATATCCACCCGGTCAATGCCGTCGCATTCGTTGAGCAGGACATTGATGACCTCGTCAGGTCTGGTTTTAACATATTTTCCGGCATAATCGGCCTGAATGGGAAATTCCCGGTGCCCCCTGTCGATCATAACCGCCAGCTCGATCCGCGCCGGACGGCCGAAGTCAATGACAGCATCCATGGCCGCCCGAATGGTGCGCCCGGTAAAAAGCACGTCATCGATCAAAACAATCTGTTTGTCATCAACGGCAAACGAAATGTCGGTTTTCCGAACCACGGGCTGTTGGCTGATGCGTGTCCAGTCATCCCGGTAAAGGTTGATGTCCATGTCCCCGGCAGGTATGTCAATGGATTCAATCGCCCGGATTTTGGAGCGGATGCGCCGGGCCAGGTAAACCCCCCGGGTGTGAATCCCGATTAACCCCAGATTGTTCATTCGGCTGCGGTTTTCAAGTATTTCATAGGTTATTCGGGTGATTATCCTGTCCAACCCGGCTGCGCCCATTAGTGTCTGGCTTTTTTTCATCGCCTCTTCCCCGACCCTCAGGAATTGAAATGCAAGTAACTCAGCCATAAAATATTATAGCAAAAGAAGCAAGACCAGAATGCCCTGCAAACTTGTCGGTTTTTGCGCCCGGCACTCTCTTGATTTATTCCGGGTTTTCTCCTATAGAGAAGGAAAACAAGCTCCTGTTCCATGTATCTGCGGCAAATTTAAGAATCGCTCAGTTCGGGAACCGTTCACATCCAGCCGGCCGGTTGTGGAAAATGGATATGGAAAATGGACATGGAAAATGCGGAAAAGGCATGCAGCGGCGTCATTCTGACAGGGGGGTTGAGCCGGCGCCTGTCAGGAACCAATAAAGCTTTTGTAAAAGTGGGGGGGCGACGGATAATCGATCGGGTTGACGCGGTATTCCGGGCCGTTTTTGACGAAATCATTATTGTGAGCAATCAACCGGCGGATTATCTGGAATTTGATGCCACCATTGCCGCGGACATATTCACCACAAGGAGTTCTCTGACCGGCATTCACGCGGGGCTTTTTTACGCCGCCAATCCTTTCGTTTTTATTACGGCCTGTGATACCCCTTTTTTACGGGAAAGCCTGGTCCGCGCCGTGCTCAACCGGATAGAAGCGCATGACGGGGTGGTGGTCCCGGAAACCGCTGCCGGCCTGGAGCCATTGTGCGCGGTTTATGCAAAGACCTGTCTGCCCCTGATAGAACGGCAGATCAGGGAAGAAAAATTTAAAATCCAGCGGTTTTTTAAGTCCATCCGTGTGCATAAGCTTGCCGAGGATGATCTGCGGCGGGCCGATCCGGAACTGGAGTCATTTTTTAATATCAACACGCATGAAGATCTCGCCAGGGCTGAGACCCTGGCCCAACAACAAAGGAGTTAGGCCGCCCATGCTTGTCAATCAACTTATTCAGGAAGTTAAACAGCACCCGAATGCTGCCGGCATCGGGATGATCCTTTCGCATACGGGCATTGTCAGGGGGACTTCCCGGGACGGGCGAAAGGTTTCGGGGCTCAAGGTGGCAGTGGATCAGGAGCGCCTCCGTCATGTCTGCGAAAAGGAAAAACAATCTCCCGGGATTGTCGATATCCGGGTGGCAATCATCGAGGATCAGTATTTGTTCGTGGGCGATGAGATTATGGGGCTGGTTGTTGCCGGTGATGTCAGGGACCATGTGATCCCCGTGCTGGAGCGGACGTTGACAGCGATAAAGGAAACGGTCACCCGCAAAACAGAAGATTATGTGTAAGGAGTCAGGGTATGGCGCAGTTATCCCATCTGGACCAGCAGGGCCGGGCCCGAATGGTCGATGTCGGCGAAAAACCGCCCGGCCGGCGGGTGGCAGTGGCCCAGGGGCGGGTGTACATGCATTCGGAGACGTTTGCCGGCATTGTCGATCAGAGCATTTACAAGGGCAATGTGATTGAAACGGCACGGCTGGCAGGTATCATGGCCTGCAAAAAAGTGCCGGACCTGATTCCTCTGTGTCACCCGATTCAGATCCAGCATGTCGGGCTTGATTTTATTCCGGAGGAGGCGACGCATTCGATTCTGATCCGGGCGACGGCCCGGGTGTTTGCGCAGACAGGGGTTGAGATGGAGGCATTAACCGCCGTGTCAGTGGCGGCGCTCACCATTTACGACATGTGCAAATCAGTCGACCGGGAAATGACCCTGTCAGAGATCTGCCTGATTGAAAAATCCGGCGGCAAAAGCGGGCACTACACCCGACCTGTGGATGCCTTGGGACCCCGGCCCCCGGAGGCCGGCTAAAGACGGGGCCTATGAACGAGTGGGTATATTACAGTCTGTATGTGCTTTCCGGTTTGATAGTCGGGGGCGGGGTCAGCTGGTTGCTGACCCGCTCCGTTTATTTACGCTCCCTGATGGAAGCCGATTTTGAGAAAAAACGGCTTGCTCATCTCCTTCAAAACCGGGAGGAAACGGTTGCCGAGCTTTCCTCAAACCTTGATGGCCTCCGGGAGGCGCTGAAAGCCGAATATGACCGGTATCTCTCGGTGTCCAATTCGCTTGCCGAGGCAAACAGCCGCCTGGACCAGCTGGAGGCCCTGAAGGACGCCGCTGCCCGCCGGGAGGAAGAGATCCGAAGCCTTCAGGATCAGAGGGCCGGAGACCAGAAGCGGATCGCCGAGCTGGAAACCATCCTGGATAAAGAGCGGGCTGCAGCGCGGGAGAAAACAGCCATGATCGAGGAGATCAAGGCGCGGATGAGCGATTCCTTCCAGGCCATGTCAGCCAGGGCGCTTGCCGAGAACAACCAGAGTTTCCTGGACCTGGCCGGAACCACTCTTTCCGGATACCTGGAATCCGCCAAGCAGGAGCTGAAGAGCCGGGAAAAGGCTGTCAACGATGCGGTTCAGCCGATTGCCGATGCGCTTGAAAAGTATGACCAGGAGTTGCGCGCCATGGAGCGGGTGCGGGAGAAGGCTTATGGGGAGCTCTCCCAGCAGGTGGTGTCCCTGGCCCGGACCCAGACCGAACTTCAGCGCGAAACCGGCAAGCTCGTCAATGCATTGCGGATGCCCCATGTCCGGGGCCGGTGGGGAGAGGTCACCCTGCGCCGGGTGGTGGAAATTTCCGGAATGCAGAATCGCTGTGATTTTTTTGAACAGGTGGCCTCCCAGGGTGCCGATGGCATGACGCGCCCGGACATGATCATCCAGCTGCCCGGAGACCGGCGGATCGTTGTGGATGCGAAGGTGCCGATTACAGCATACCTCGATTCACTTGAAACGGGCAGCCGGGAGCAAAGCGAGCAAATGCTCTCCCGACATGCGCGCCATGTGCAGACCCATGTGCAAAAACTCGCCCAGAAAGCATATTGGACCCAGTTTGCCCCGACCCCCGAATTCGTTGTGCTGTTCATGCCGGGCGAGAATTTTTTCAGTGCGGCACTGACCCAGATGCCCGGTTTGATCGAGGAGGCGGCGGAAAAGGGTGTTATACTGGCCACCCCCACCACCCTGATCTCCCTTTTAAAGGCGGTGGCCTATGGATGGAAGCAGGAAACCGCTGCCGAGAACGCCAGGGCCGTCAATGAACTGGGCAATGAATTGTACAACCGCCTGCATTCCATGGTCAGCCACATGAACAAAATGGGCCGGGATCTGGACAGGTGCGTGGGCACTTTCAACCAGACCGTGGGCTCTATGGAGAAGCGCGTGATGCCGGCGGCAAAAAAACTCCAGGATATGGGGGTGAGTCTGAATAAGGGGAAACCCCTGGCCGAGCTCTCACCCGTTGCAGAGAAACCGAGGCATATCAATGGCGGGGAAAATGAATCCTGAGAAGCAGCGATTGGGACGCGTGGAAATACTTTTTACAATTTTGCTGGGGATTTGCCTGGTCTCCGGTGTACCTGGTCTTCTGCAGGCGGAGCCGGGCCAATCCGTATCTCCCATCCGGGCAGAGCTGCTCGAGGAAAAGGCGTTTCCGGCATTTGAAGATGACATGCAGCTTTTGCGGCTGGGCTCTGCTATAGAATCGAGCCTGCACTATTTTGAAAGACTCCCTGCCGGGCGGCAGTTTGAATTTGGCGGCCACCGGTTTCGGGCGGACACGTGCCGGCAGGTGTTGAGACGTTTTTTGGCCTTTATTCAAACCGATCCCACAGAGGCGGCGCTGAGAAAGTGGATCGCCCGTCATTTTCGGGTCTACGCGGTGAGCCGGGGGGATGTGGCCGAACCCGTCTTATACACCGGCTATTATATGCCGGTTTTAAAGGGCAGCAGGGAAAAATCCGGGCCTTATCAGCATCCCGTATACGCCCGCCCGGAAGACCTGGTGACATTTGATCCCTCGGAATTCAGCGAATCATGCCAACAGCGGCAAGTGGTCGGCCGGTTTACGGGCAAAACCGTGGTGCCCTATTATTCCCGCAAAACCATAGAGAACACCGATGTGCTTTCTGATACGGCAGCCCCCATCGTTTGGGTGGATGATCCCGTGGCCCTTTTTTTTCTCCACGTCCAGGGCTCCGGGATGGTCTGCCTGGAGAGCGGTGAGTTGATCAACGTGCATTATGCCGCCTCAAACGGGCTTGGCTACAAGAGTATCGGCAAGTACCTGATCCATTCCGGCAAAATTGCCCGCAAGGACCTGACCATGCAGTCCATCCGTGCTTATCTGGCGGAGAATCCCCGGGAACGGCCGGATATTCTGGCTCGAAATCCGCGTTACGTTTTTTTCAAGGAGGAGCCCGGCGGACCCGTGGGATGCCTCTCTGTTGAATTAACCCCCGGGCGCTCCATTGCCATGGATCAGGATGTCTATCCGCCGGGGGTGCCCGCACTTATTCAGAGCCGGAAGCCGGTGCTGGGCCCCCGTGATGAGGTGAAAGCCTGGGAGGATTTTTCCCGCCTGGTCCTGAATCAGGACACAGGGGATGCGATTCGCGGGATGAACCGCGTGGACATCTTCTGGGGAGGCGGTCGTTATGCCGAAGCCGCGGCCGGCCGGATGAAGGAGCCGGGCAGGCTTTATATACTGCTGCCGAAATAAGTCCCCCTCAAACCAGGCGCGCCAGGTTGAGCCAGATAAAAAAGCTCAATGCCGACAGCAGGGTGTTGGTGGAAATCGCGGCCACGGCAAACTCGGTATCCCCATTCATTTCCCGGGCCATGACATAGGAGATGGTGGCCGTTGGCGTGGCCAGAAGGATAAGCCCCGGCAGATAGCTTGAGGCCGGAAGCCCCCAGAAACGGTAAAGTGCAAACCCCAGGCCGGGCAGTACGAACAGTTTCAGGATGCCTGAGACCAGCACGGGAAAAAATCGGGACCGGATCAGGCGCAGGGAAAGGGATGCCCCGATCAGCAGCAGGGCCAATGGAAGAGCCATTCCGCTGATAATATTGAGTATCCGTGTAATAATGGGATGAAGGGGGATTTGAAAAATCGAAAAGACAATTCCGGCCAGTGCGGAAAGAATCACCGGGTTGCCAAGGATTTTTCGGGCGAGGGCCGCTGTTTGCCGCCCTGGCGCGGGTCCGCCGGCGTAATACTGCAGTACGGAGACCGAGAGAAAATTCTGCAGGATCATTAAAAACCCCGAGAGGATGCTGGCACTGGCAAGCCCCCGATCGCCCAGAAAGTAATAAGATACGGCAAGCCCGATGTAGCCCAGGTTGCCGTGATAGGAGCACTGCATAAAGGTGGCGAACTGCCCCTGCTGAAAACGGGCCGAACGGCCGATGCCCCACACCAGGAAAAAAAACAGCAGGAGCGCCGCGAGGGTGACAGCCGTTACCCGGCTGTTGAAATCCGTGTGCCATGCCCCCTGGCTGATGGCATGAAATATCATGGCCGGGATGGCCACGTGGTAGACCAGCCGATTGGCGGGCCCCAGAAAATCGGCTGGAATAAATCCCCTCAGGCGCGCGCCCCATCCGATGGCGATAACAGCAAAGATCGGAATAATGGTGGTCAGGATATCCATTTTTTTCTAACCGGCCCTAATTGGTTCGGGTTTCAGGTTGAGCGCCAGCAGTGCTCCCCCGGCTATTGCCAGCCCGCCGCTGATGGCAAACAGGGGGGTGGCGCCGATGATGTCGAAAAGGTAGCCGTTTAAAAAAAAGCCGGACATCATGCCCAGGCCGTAGGTGACGGCATTGTTGACGGCCTGGCCAAGCGTTTTGGCCTCAGGCGGCGTGAGCTTGTCGATATAAAGGATGCTGGCCACATGAAATGCGCCGTAGCTGAAGGCGTGCAGGAGCTGGGTAAACAGGATAAGGGCGGCGGAGGCTGCGAAAAAAAGAACGAACCACCGGATACCGGCTGCTGCAAAGGATATCACCAGAACGTGCTCATAGGAGAAGCGCCTGAAAATCCGTTTCGAATTGACCATGACAATGATTTCGGCGATCACGGCCACTGCCCAGGTAATCCCGATAAAGGTGTTTTGGAATCCCAGGTTCTCCAGGTGGATGGAGAAAAACCCATAATAGGTGCCGTGGCTCAACAGCATCAGAAAGGCGGCGGCCAGAAAAATGAGCACGCGCTTGGACAAAAGCGCGCGCGCGCCAGGGCCAAAATGGGATTTTCCGGGCTCTGGCGCGGCATCCGGCAGCCGGGTGGCCATCAGGAAAAACAAAACCTTTCCGGCAAGGATAATAACCAGGATGATATGGGTGGAAGCGGCGTCAATGGCACGCCCCACGATAATGACAGTCAGGATGAAGCTGATGGAGCCCCAGGCGCGAAGCCGTCCGTACTGGTCTTTTTCCCGGCCCAGCAGGTCCATGGAGAAAGATTCCAGAAACGAGATGATCGGCGCATGGAAAATGCCGTAAAAAACGGTTATCGCCAGCATGGTATGGAAATCGGTGGTTAACAGATAAAAAGCCCATATCCCGGTGCTGACAAGCGTACAGGCAATATAGAGGGGCCGCCGGATCAGGAACCGGTCGGCCAGCGCCCCCCATACCAGGGGAAATAAAGCGGTGGCCAGGGTCCGGATGGCCGAGAGGACGCCGATCTGGAAGCCGGAAAAGTCCAGGTGGTAGCAGTACAGGTTGAAATAGGGCAGGTAAATGCCCAGGATGCCGAAATACAGAAAATACTGGGGGGCCAGCACCCCTTTAACCGAGCGCATAAATGATCCGTGTTCCCGAATTCCGGTGTTTTTTTACTGCTCTTTGCATTATTTCCTTCATCCATGCGCATGCCCGGAGCAAAGCCGGTGATTTCTGCAGCAAGCGGCAAAGCTGCGTAATTTTGGGGTGGTGCCAGAAAAGGGCGGCATCAGGAAAGCTCTTCCGTCAGGGACAGTACCTCGTTTGCGTCTTTTCCGAGCATGACCGCCAGCCAGCGGGTTTCTTCATTACTTCCTAAGGCGATTTTTAAAATCATGGTCAGGGGGACGGAAAGCAGCATGCCGACCGGTCCCAGCACCCATCCCCAGAAAACCAGGGAAATAAAAACCACGAGGGTGGAAAGGCCCAGGCGTCCCCCCAGCAGGCGGGGTTCAATCAGGTTGCCGACCACGGTGTTGATGGCCAGGTAGCCGGCGGCGGTCAACAGGGTGTGCAAAACCCCCAATTGCACAAGTGCCAGAAGAACAGCCGGCACAGCGGCTATAATGGAGCCGATGTTGGGTACATAATTTAAGAGAAAGGCCACCAGACCCCATAATATCGGGTAATCCACCCCTAAGACGGCCAGCCAGAGCCACACCAGGACACCGGTTAACAGGCTTAGAATACTTTTCCACGCCAGGTAGCGGTTGACGCTATGAGTGAACTGGCCGAAATTGGCAAGCGATTTCTCCGGGGCCTTCAGGGCCAGGCGGAGTTTGTCGGGAAACCCGGCCGCTTCCAGAAGAATGAAAATAACGGTCAAGAGAATAAGGAAGGCATTGGTCAGTACGCCGCCCAGTGCCGTCAGGGTCTTTCCGGCCATCTGCATGGCGATCCCCGGGTTCAGGTGTTTGCGCACCATCTCGTCGGTGACCTCGATGCCCAGCCGGCTCAGCCAGGACTGTAAATGAGTGGATTGGGCAATCATCAGTTCCCGGTATTTCGGCAGGTCGTTGGTAAAATCATTGATGGAGCCGCCCACGAAGCGGGCCAGCAGATAACCGACGGCCACAATAAAGGTGATGATGAAGATGATGGCGAGTATGGTCGGGATTTTTTTGCGCTGCATCCAGAAAAGCGGGGGGGTGAAAATAATGGCAATAAAGATGGCCAGGAAAAAGGGCACCAGGATATCGGCTGCCGCGCGCATTCCGGAGATGATGACCACAAAGCAGGCCCCTGTCAGTAAAATGACGGCAACCTGCGGGATTTCACGTCCTTGCTGTGTGTCCATGGGTCAAAGCCTTCCTTGTGGTTTGTAATGTTCCTGGTTTTATCAGAAAAACCCTGGCATTAAAAGCAGAGACCGACAATTTGTTGCTCCCCGCCGCCCCTTGTGATAAAAAACCCAACATCAACGGCGCGTTCTTGTTTTTTATTTTTTGGGGCGATATAAGGGGTATCATTTTTTAGGCTGGTGGTTATCGGACTTGACATGGCACCCGCTATTCTTTAAAAAGTCCCCATGCCGCGCAGCAACTTGCTGCATTCTTTATTGAAACGCCTGGTGGCCGGGCTTCCCCCGTTTCTGTTGAAGGGGGCGGCCAGGCTGTTCAGGGACACCCTTTTTGTATTCAGGAGTTCGCATGAAATTCAGATTCCACTCCCTTTTTGTCAGCATCAGCATGGCAGCCGTTTTTCTGTGCCTGCTGCCGCTTGCGGCCGCTGCCCAGCCCGCGCCGAAGGCGGAGGTCGAGAGCCTCTCCCACGATTTCGGGTCCGTGCTGGAAGGAAATGACGTGATCCACGGCTTTGTCATCAAAAACACCGGCGATGCCCCGCTGGATATCGAAGGCGTCAGAACCGGGTGAGGCTGCGCCACTGTCTCTTATACGAGGCAGATCCCCGCCGGCGGCGAGGGAAATATCAAGCTGAAGCTCAGCACCAAAGGCTACGGCGGGCGCACACTGAGCAAAACAGCCCGGGTGATTACCAATGATCCGGAGAAAAAAGAAATCCGCCTGGAAATGAAGGGCCGGGTGGACAAGTTCGCCACCGTGGAACCCCGCCGGGTGATTTTAAAAGGGACGGCGGGCGATGAGGTCAGCCGGACCGTCACCATCATCCCGGAGACGGAGAAGCCTTTTAAAATCCTGAAAGTCACCGCGCTGAAGGGCGAGAATATCCGCTATGAACTCAAGGAGACCGAAGAATCGGGCAGGCCCGTCTATAAGTTGACGATCACCAATATCAGGGCGGAGCCGGGCCGCTACTTTGACCGGATGACCCTTTTAACGGACGTAAGCGATCATGCGCCCCTGTCCATAGTGGTGACCGGCAGAATCCATGCCGCTGCAGAATGAGGCCGGGGCCGGGGGCCCTTCGATCACCGGTATCCGGGTGTTGACATTTGACTGCGACGGGGTGTTGTTTGATACGGAGGAAGCCAACAAAGCCTTTTACAATCAGATCCTGGCGCATTTCAACCGCCCGGCCATGACGGCGGAGCAGTTCGCGCATGCCCAGATGCACACGGTGGACGAGGTGATCGCCAATCTTTTCCCGGATGCCCGGGCCTATGACGAGGCCCAGCGATTCCGCCGGCAGACCGGCTATGACCCCTTTATCCCTTACATGAAAATGGACCCGGACCTGATCCGGGTCCTTGAAACATACCGGCCGCATCTGCATCTGGCGATTGCCACGAATCGATCGGATACAATGAACAAGGTGCTCGATAGACACGGGCTCGCCCATTATTTTGACCTGGTGGTCACCGCCAGGGATGTCGAAAAACCCAAACCGGACCCGGAGCCGCTCACCCGGGTGCTGACCCATTTTCAAATCAAACCCGATGCCATGCTCTATGTGGGCGATTCCATACTGGATGCCCGGGCGGCCCGGGCAGCCGGCGTTTCCTTTGCGGCCTGCCGCAATCCGTCGATTCCCGGAGATTTTCATATTCAACGCCTGGCGGAACTTGAAACCATTATTCCGCCGGCCAGGGATGGAACGGCCCTATGACAGATGAACCAACCATCTATCTGATTGACGGCACAGCCTATATTCACCGCGCGTTTCATGCGATCCGGGGCCTGGCCACCTCAACGGGTTTCCCCTCCAATGCCGCCTACGGCTTTGCCCGCATGCTGATCAAGCTCATCCAGGATCGCTCCCCCGCTTATGCGGCCATGTTTTTTGACAGCAAGGCCCCCACCTTCCGCCATGAGATGTATCCCGAGTATAAGGCCAACCGTCCGGCCATGCCCGAGGAAATGGCCGTCCAGATCCCTTACATCAAGGCCATCACGGAAGGCTTCAACATCCCGATTATTGAGCAGGAGGGCTATGAGGCCGACGACCTTATCGGGACCTATGCCCGGCTTGCCGAGCAGGCGGGTTTTTTTGTCATTATGGTCACCGGCGACAAGGATTTCATCCAGCTGATAACGGAGCGCTGCATTATCTGGGACCCCATGAAGGACATTCTAATTGACCGGCAAAGCGTTCTGGAAACCTACGGCATTGAGCCCCGGCAGATGGCCGATGTGCTGGGGCTTGCCGGGGATTCGGCGGACAATATCCCGGGCGTGCCCGGGATCGGGCAGAAAACAGCCGTTTCGCTTTTAAAGGACCACGCGGACATGGCCTCCCTGTATGCCCATATCGATTCCTTAAAGTCCGGCAAGCAGCGGGAGAAACTCCTGGCTTACAAAGACCAGGCCTTTTTAAGCAGGGACCTGGCGGCGATCAACACCCGCATTGAGGTTCCCTTTGATCTTGATGCCTTCAGGCACCGGCCGGAGGATCCGGAGAAGCTCGGGCGGCTTTTCCAGGAACTTGAATTCCGCCAGCTGCAGCAGGCTTACCCGGCCGTGAAAGAGGAATCCCCCCATGTGTATCAGGCGGTTCTGGATGAGGACGCATTGGCTGATCTTGTTGCCGGAATGGAAAAAGCCGGCATTTTCGCCATTGATACGGAGACCACGGCGCTTGATCCCATGAAGGCCGAACTCGTGGGGATCTCCGTGGCAATCCGCGAAAACGAAGCCTTTTACATCCCCTGCGCCCATGTCGGGCCGGATTCCGAACGCCAGTTGGCGCGTGAGCGGGTTCTCAATCGATTGAAGCCGGTTCTGGAAAATCCGGAAATCCATAAAATCGGCCAGAACATCAAGTACGACTGGATGGTGCTGAAGCGCTGCGGCGTGGACCTTGCCGGGGTGACATTTGACACCATGGTGGCCTCTTACCTGATCAGCCCCGGCAAGCGCGCTCACGGCCTCGACCAGATCGCCCTGGATTACCTGGGCCACAAGATGATCTCGTACCAGGAGGCGGTGCGGGAGGGCGACCATGCGCTGACGTGCTTCGACCAGGTTTCCATTGACAAGGCTGTGGCGTATGCCTGCGAAGATGCGGATATCACCCTGCAGGCTTACGGAAAATTTCTGCCCATGCTCGAATCGGCCGGATTGATGCCCCTTTTTGAGACGGTTGAAATGCCGCTTATCCCTGTATTGCTGAGAATGGAGGCCGCCGGCATCCGGGTCGACAAAAACCGGCTCCAGGAGTTTTCAAAGGATCTGGCCGCCCAGCTGGAACAGACGGAAGCCGCGATTTACGCCCAGGCCGGCGAGGCTTTCAACATCAATTCCTCCCAGCAGCTCGGCCGGATCCTTTTTGATAAGCTGAAGCTGCCGGTGCAGAAGAAAACAAAGAAAAAAACCGGGTATTCAACAGATGTGGACGTGCTGACCGCCTTGTCCGAGCGCCATGAACTGCCGGCCCTGATTCTGCATCACCGCTCGCTGGCCAAGCTCAAGTCAACCTACGTGGACGCCCTTTTTGATTTGATAAACCCGGAGACCGGAAGGATCCACACATCCTATAACCAGACAGTGACCGCCACCGGGCGGCTTTCCAGCTCCAACCCCAACCTCCAGAATATTCCCATACGCACCGAGGCCGGCCGGGATGTGCGCCGGGCCTTTATTCCCAGGGAGGGCTGGTATTTCGTTTCCCTGGATTATTCCCAGGTGGAGCTTCGCCTGCTGGCGCATTATTCGGACGACCGGATTTTAATCGAGTCCTTCAGGGCGGATGAAGACGTTCATACCCGGACCGCGGCAGAGGTCTTTCACGCGGACCCCGTCTCCATCACCGCCGAGCTGCGGCGCCAGGCCAAGGCCATCAATTTCGGGATTATCTACGGCATGGGGGCCTACAGCCTTTCCCGGGAACTGGGCATCAGCCAGAAGATGGCCAAAACCATCATTGATCAGTATTTTACCCGATACAGCGGGGTTAAGCGTTTTATCGACGAAACCATTGAATATGCCCGGCAGATGAAAAAAGTATCCACTGAACTCGGGCGAATCCGTTTTCTGCCCGATATTGACAGCCCGAATAAAAACGTGCGCGCATTTGCCGAGCGAACCGCGGTTAACACCCGCATCCAGGGCACTGCGGCGGACCTGATCAAATTGGCCATGATCCGGGCGGACCGGTTTTTGCGCAACGGCGGTATGCGCTCAGCCATGCTGTTAACCGTGCATGACGAGTTGGTCTTTGAAGTCCCGGAAGATGAATTGACACCGATTCGGACCGAAGTCAAGGAGATCATGGAGACTATCTGGGCTTTCAAGGTGCCATTGAAAGTCAATGTGGATACCGGCAAAGACTGGGCAGAGGCCCATTAATCCCGAGGCGTGGCGCTTCCCGCCCGCCCGCTGGCTTCGGATTCCTTGACGGCCTCTTCGACGGTTTTATAAATATTTCTGAAATGGTCGTGAAAGCTTGCCGGTGAAATATTGCCGACCTCTATGAATTTCACCACGATCTCCTTGGTTGTTTTCAGGACGCGGTCATCGTTTTTCTGGCTCATGGGCACCTCGCTGGCACAGCCTGTTCAGGCGGGTCAATGGTTGATTGAACTCTTTATAAAGCGGGAGCCTATCAAAGGTCAACCCCTTAGACAATCCCATGCCTGACACCTTTTCTTGACACCTGCGCAGGGGCTTTCTATACTGATTATTTGCGGGGTTCACATGGCACCGGGTGCTTGTGCCGCAGCGGGAGAATTTTAAACAGGTGGAAACAATGCTTAGAAACGAAGGATTCAAGGTCGGGCGCAATGACCCCTGCCCCTGCGGCAGTGGGAAGAAATACAAAAAATGCTGCCTGAATGCCAAAACGCCGAAGCCCGTGGATTATAAAAAATTATACGCGGACAAATACAATATCAGGCTGAAAAGCCAAAGGGATGTGGAACAGATAAGGGCCTGCGGCAAACTCGTCCTGGAGACCCTGGATCTGGTGGAAACCGCCATTGCCCCGGGGGTTGCCACGGATGAATTAAACGCCCTGGCTCATGAACATGCGGTAAAAAACGGCGCGGTTCCGGCGCCGCTCAATTACCGGGGGTTTCCCAAGAGCATCTGCACTTCCGTCAATGAAGTGATCTGCCACGGCATTCCCGGCGATTACCGGCTGAAGAACGGGGATATCCTGAATGTGGATGTCACTCACTGCATGAACGGGTTTTATGCCGATGCCAATAAAACTTTTTTTGTGGGCAGCCCCTCGCCGGAGGCCAAAAAAATCGTGAGCGTGGCAGCTCAAAGCTTAAAGGCCGCCATGGAGATGCTGGCGCCCGGCAATCACATCGGGGACATCGGATGGGCGATTCAAAAGCATGCGGAAGCAGCGAACTGTTCCGTGGTCCGGGAATTTGTGGGACACGGGGTCGGGTTCGAATTTCATGAACCCCCTCAGGTGCCGCATTACGGGAAAAAAGGCGATGGCATCATGCTGGTGCCGGGCATGGTCTTTACCGTGGAGCCGATGATCAACCTGGGGGTGGCCGACCTGTTCATCACCGACGACAATTGGACCGCAATAACCGCTGACCGGAAACTTTCCGCCCAGTTCGAGCAGACCTTTCTGATCACTGAAGAGGGCTTTGAGAGCCTCACCCCGTTTGCGTTATAGCCTTAACCGGACCGGCGGCATTTGCCCGTTCCGGCTCCGGCCTGCTTCCCCCAAAATTTTCCATTGAAAATGCAACGCGTTCAGGGGGCACCGGAACCAGGTCCGGGTCGAGGCCTTCGATGAGCTTCAGGCGCGGCAGCAGTCCCGCCCCGTTGGCTATCTGTATGGAAAGCCCGGGCCGGGCGTTCAACTCCAGCAGCAGCGGGCCGCGGTCCTTGTCCACGACCAGATCGGCGCCGATATAGCCCAGCCCCGTGAGTTCATAGCTGCGGGCGGCCAGCAGCAGGAGATTGTGCCAATCCGGGACGGCAATGGTATCAAGCGGGATTTGGGTGTCGGGATGCCGTTTGATACGCAGGGTATGCTGCACGGCATGCAGGCATTGGCCCGTGGCAATGTTGAGACCCACGCCAACGGCGCCTTGATGCAGGTTGGCCTTCCCGTCGGAGGCCTGGGTGGAGAGCCGCAGCATGGCCATGACGGGGTAGCCCCGGAACACAATGATCCGTATATCCGGCACCCCCGCGAAAGACAGTTTTTCAAACATTGCCGCCGGCCTGATCAGATCCTCTATTATGGCCGCATCCGGCGCACCGGCAAGGGAGTAAAGGCCGGCCAGGATGTTTGACAGATGCCTTTTGATGTGATCCATGGTGACGGCCCTGCCCGAGGATTTGACGAACCGCCCCTGGCTGTGGCTTTTGATTACGAGGATGCCCTTGCCCCCCGTGCCCTTGGCGGGTTTTACGGCAAATCCATCCAATTGCCGGATTTGTTCATCAAGACCGGCGATTTCGTACTGGTGGCGGATGACTGCCCGGAGCCGGGGGGTGGACAGGCTGAATTTTTCCGCCAGGAGTTTGGTTTTCAGCTTGTTGTCAACCAGCGGGTAGCGCCCGCGCGTGTTGTAGCGGCTGATGTAAGCCACGTTGCGGCGGTTCATTCCCAGTATGCCCTGCCTGTTCAGCGTAAAGGGGAGACTCCACATATCACCGGTTCCCTCGCATCACTCCGAAACGTTTGAGCTCGGTTAATTTATATCCTGTGTATTGACCCATCATGAGAATCAATGCCAGGAGTACCAGGTGGATTTCCGGGAAATTGAAGGTGAGGTGCCCGACCACGCCGATGCGCATGCAGGCGTAGGCCGCAATGGCGACACAGAGGCTGCCGAGGCCCTGGATCATCACCTCGCGGCTGCCTTCCTCCTCCCACAGGATGCTCATGCGCTCGATGGTCCAGGCAATGATGACCATGGGAAAAAACGTGATGGTCAGCCCGACATTAAAGCCCAGCTCATAGCCTAACACACTGATCATGGAAGTCAGGAAAATTACCAGAACGATCAGGGTGGATATCCGGGCCACCATCAGCAGGTTGAGTTTGGATAAATAGCTGCGAAGCACCAGGCCCAGGGATACGATCAGGAGGAACCCCGCCAGTCCCGGCAGCAGGGAGGTCTGCAGAAAGGCAAGGGCAATCAGAACCGGCATGAAAGTCCCGGAGGTTCGCACGCCGATGATCAGTCGCATGAAAGTGACCACCAGGGCGCCGATCGGCAGCAGCAGCAGCAGTTTGAAAACACTCTGCTCTTCAATGGGGAGATAGTAGAGACTCAGCCGGGAGAGCCCGCCCCGGTCAAATTGCAGCCGGGCCAGGTCCATCTCCGGCATGGTTTGGCGTATCATGGAAAAACGGATGTCGGAGTCGCTGCCGCCGCTCACATCAAGGAGGGATTGGCCGCCCCTGTGCCACAGAAGCAGGTTGTCCGGGAGGCCGTGGGCGCCGGTGCGGGGGTCGATGGGCACCCATCGGTCCTGCTCGAAAATTTCCAGAATCGGTTTTAACGGCTGATAGCGCCGGGCATCCTGCAGTTCCAGGCCCAATGACAGGCGGGCGGGTATGTCGGCATCGTTTAGAAGCCGCATGAGCAGGGTCGGCTGGGAGTATTCGGCCAACAAAAGGGCGGCGTTCTGCCCCGGTTCGGCGGCATTGAGCTGCTTTATCAATTCCCGTGCAAAACTGGTCGGGGTGCTTGATTTTTTATACGCCTCGTCAATTAACTGCCGGGCGGCAGTGGCCTGGAGTTCTTTCCAGTATATCATGGAAGGCTCGGGCGTATGCTCGGCCCGCATATCCCGGCTGCCCGTGGTGTCCGGGGTCATTTGCACCTTGTAGTAAAGCGTTTGCAGGCCGTCGGCATTGCGCCGGGTCCATTCGGCCCTTCGACCGCCCGGTGCCTCAACCATGGAGAAGCCGTAACCCGTGGAGGCGGCCTGCTCGGATACCTGCCGAAATCCCGGCGCGTGCTCCGGAACATCGAGGCTGACCAGCACCGGCTGCCCGTCGGCGACAAAATTAATCCGGGCCTCTATCAGCCAGACCGGTTTTTCGTGTCCGGGCCACAGGGGGATCTCCAGCCTGGTGTGCCGCAGCCAGCCCAAACCCAGGCCCGTGGCGATCAGAATCAAAATGACCAGGTAAAATCCGGTTTTGGAATTCATGATTTTCCATCCCCATTGTCCTCACCCTTTTTTTTTTCCGTGTCTTTGGCTTCAGGCAGGGCAACGAGAAATTTCCGGGCCACATCCACGACCATGAGGTCCATCAGGATATTCCGGCCGATCAGTACCTGGTGGTCCAGGTGGGTTCGGTCCACCAGTGTGAATTCCTCCACCAGCTTGATGGGGCCGATCTGGATCTGCAATTCCACCACCGGCCGGCGGTCGGCCTCGCTCGTCGAAGCCTGAAGAATACGGACATGCCGGGACAGCGGTTTTTCAACTTCGTAGAGAAGATCTTTTTCCGGATCCTGGATCTTGAAACGGACCCATTCGTTTTCATCTCTTTCAAATGTTTCGATCTCCCTGGCATCCAGGGAGGACGTGGTGGCCCCGGAATCGATGCGGGCGTGGAAAACCCGCCCGGGAGGGGTAAGCCGGATTTTTTCAATACGGCCCACCAGGAGTTTGTCCGGGGTGATGCTGCTGGCCCGGGGCTGTTCCTTCGGCTCCGGTTTCTCGCTGTCCTGGAGTTTTCCCAGCTGCCGGCAGGTGTCCGCGTGTGTTTCGGTGATAAGCGTTTCCAGGGATTCAAAAGCCCGCCGGTTCTGCTCGATATCCTCATTCAGCAATTGCTCCTGGGACTGGCAGGCATCGAGCAGGCGGCTGATTTGCTCTGACTGGATGTCCGCCCGCTGCTCCAGAATATCCAGGCGCTCCTTCATCGAGGCCAGGTTTTCTTTCTGTATTAACAGGGATCCCCCGGCGCAGGCGTTGATTAAAGGCAAAACAAGAAAAAGAACCAGTGCTTTTGACAAGAAGCTGATGGGCTGCGGCATATAGTGGCGTCCTGCTGGTTTCATGCGGTGAAAATCTACCTTTGCTGCAAAGCTGCGGCCTGCGTGATAAACAGGTGCGCATAAAAGAGAAAAATGGAACAATGCCCCGACAATTAAATCTTGTTCAAAGTCTTATAACAAAAAACGCCCGGGGATTCAACGGCTAGACGCTTTCCCCCGGCGCGGTAAAATGCTGGCTGCAATATCGGTCCATGATGCACAGGGCGGCGAGTGCCGCGGTGTATTCAATGAGTTCCGGCACGGAGATTCTTTCGTTGAACCCCCCCAAATGAGGACCGGTCAGGATGCGGATGTCCTGCTGGTCTTTTTTGAGAGCGGCCGCCAGTTCCGGGCTGAACCCGCGCCGGTCCAGGAAATCGGTAAATTCGCAATGGCTCATCTGCTCCTGCTCCGCAAGCCGCAGAAGTTCTTCCATATGCCGGTCAACGCCCATTTCTTCCACCAGGCGGCGGCTTAAATGCGCCAGGTCGCAGGGGTGGGGGCCTGCATAAACCAGGCCTGTAAATCCCCGGTAATAATTGTCAAACACTTCCGACAGCACCCGGTTCAGTGCTTCCGGGTCAAACAGGTCCCGGGTGTCCACCGGGGCGCCGGCGGCGTCAAGGCCGACACGGGTTTCATCCTGGTTGCGGAAATAGCTTCCCGCCACCAGTATCAGGCTGAATATATGCGCGCCGATATGGGCGTACAATTGGCGTGCGGAACCGTTGAATGCAATAAAATGTTCGAAATCGCGGATGCCGCTGCTGCTGAAGTTTGGGAACCGGCAGGAGGCAAGCCATTGATCCAGCCGTCCGCCGCGGCGCCATTTGTAAACCCCCCGGTCCTGCCTTCGGTGGCGCTGGACGCGATTGTGAAAAAGCGGTATGGGCGCTGTATGCACAATGCCGAGGGATGCCAGTCGCCCCAGGAGCCGGGCGTTTTTTTTCAAGATATTCAGGCAGTCGGCCTTTCCGGGCATTTTCCCGTTTGCCGGATGATTCGGATATTGAAAATATTGCCGGCCGGCCTTGAATGCAATGGCATGCCGTCCGGGGTCGATGGCAAGGGCCTCCGGAATCTCAAGATCGGGGGCCTCGATGCGGAAAACATAAGATGCGTGCCGGCCCACCGGCTTCGGGATATCCAGCTGGCCCTCATCAGGAAGTCGCTGCCCGGATAAAAAGGTCATCCATCGGGTTTCGGCTGCCAGGGTCGAGAGGGGCTGACCCTGTCGGGCGAATTTGAATACCAGCAGACGCCCCGGCTCAGCCGGCAGTTCAATGACCAGACTTCTGCCGATCCATTGCATGCGGCCGGCCCCCCGCCTTCCTGCAAGGCTCTCCATTGACCGGAGAGGGGCCACCGGTGGGTCATCAATCTGAAAATACCCCTTATCCGGGCCTTTTATGGTTAATGGCAGGGTGCCGACGGCCTCGGCCGAGGCCCGGAAGGAGGGGCCGGTATGCCCGGACAGGATCCCTGCCAGGGCCTGACGGGCCTGGTCGGCTGTGTGCCGGTCGGCGGCATTGGAGACGATGGCAGCCAGGGCATCGGCGGCTTTCTTGAAGAGAAAAAAAACCTGGCGCTGGCTGCTGTGCTCGGCGCCTTCCAGAACGGCGCAAAGCGCGGCGATGGTGCTCGGCCGCACAATCGCCGGCTGTCGGGCGATAATGTACTGGAGATTGGCCACCTGCATATAGGTGGTGGTAAAATCACTCCGGCGGGTGTTCAGGTAGGATTCCGCCTCCAGCCGTTCATTTTCGGGGTTCCATGCCGCCATTTGATTGTGTCGTCTGTCGCTTGGGGATTGCCGGTTTCGCAAAAGGGTGAAAATTACCCTTGCCTGGTTTGTCTTGACCAATAGCAGTCACGTTTTATATTATACCATGTTTATTGACAAGAAAAAGCAGCTGTAATATCTACTAGCTTCTTTACAAAATCAGCCGCAGGCGGACAGGGGTTGGATGACACAACTGCATACATACGAAAAGAAACAGTTTGAAAAGCTGTTTAAGCAGGAACAGATCGCGCATTTCGAGGATCGTTTCAAGGTCCTGGAGACTTTTTTGCAGACCGAAGACCATCTCACCGCTGCCGATCTCGTGGACGTGCTGAAAAACAGGCAGGTGAAGTTGTCCCCCGAGTTTGTCGAAGAGACCCTGGAGCTCATGTGCCATTTCGGCTTTGCCCAGAAAGTGCGCTTCAAAGATGGCGGGGTGCGTTATGAGCATCACCACCTGGGGCAGCACCATGATCACATGATATGCACCAAGTGCGGCCGGGTCATCGAGTTCAAGAATGACCAGCTGGAAACGCTTCAGTCGCGGGTGGTGTCGGATTACGGTTTCCACATGCTTCAGCATCAGCTCAATATCTACGGGATCTGTTCCGAGTGTATGGAATCCCGGCGGCAGATGCCGCTGATTATGGCCAAATCCGGGGAGCGGCTGGTTATAAAGGAATTTATCGGGGGTCATAATTCCCGGATGCGGCTGTTGAGCATGGGGTTCCGGGTTGGCGACACCATCGAGGTCATTAACAATCCGGGCAGCGGCCAACTCGTGGTGGCCCTCGATTTTCATCGGTATGTGCTTGGCAGGGGACTGGCCCAAAAGATCATTGTCAGCCCGGAGGCAAGTCAGTCCCAGAATTGATGGCTTCGTAAAAAGTCCAATATCTGCGTTGCGCTTCCGCCCCATCGGAATTTCACGTACTCTATCTACGCTGCATTCCCCGGGGTTTGCGACGCCTTGATCTTGATCTTGATCTTTTTACGTTGCCATCCTAAACTGACTTCCAAGGAACTTCAGGGATTAGGTTTGATGTATTAGGTTTTAGGTTAAGGAA
>CAZNSO010000018.1:31034-49628 GCA_964575805.1 uncultured Desulfobacteraceae bacterium | reverse complement strand
GGTCGAATTTGAAAAAAAACCCGAGCTTCCCCATCCCGTTCCCCATGTGGATGAAAATAAATGCGCCGGCTGCGGGTATTGCGAGCATTACTGCCCGGTTGAAAACAAAGCTGCCATTGTGGTCACGCCCATGAATGAACTGCGGCTATCCACCGGGTCCTACAAAGAAGCAGGGAAAATCCGCGGATACCAACTCTCCCTGCGGCCCCCTTCCGAGCCCCTTGAGCCCCGGACCTATCCCGGAGCCGAGGGCGGGAAGACCTGGAGCCAGGAGAAAAGCACGGAAAATGGCGCCGAAGGCATGGCCCCCGGGTTTGATTCCGGTTATTGAGGCCATTTACTAATCTTTGCATTCATATATGGACATCACCGGCACTGCTCCCGTGGGGCGAGTGGAAGTGAAGACGATCGGCGAGGAAAGCATGAATAAATGACGGCAGGGGGAAAAGGGAAATCCCGGCGGATGGAATGGGAGGCGTCTGTCCCCCGGCAGCACCCCTTTTCAGGTGGCCATCCGGTTCAGCTGTTCCAGAAACCGGGTGGGCCTTTCAATGTAAAACCGGCATTCCACCCTGCCTGAACGGTCGGAGTCAAAGGCGGCGGCATCAAAAGCGCAGACCAGGCACCTGCCGTTCTCAATGGACGCCTCCAATTGGGTAATGCGGGCGTCGTTGAACGGAACGCTGATGACCCGCTTGGAATGAGCAAAAGCAATGATGCGTTTGCGGGTCAGGGCAATGGAGCCGGTAAAACCGGCCCGCCGCCATGACGTTTTTCTCCCGGGGGCTTTGTAATCTTTCAGGGTTATGGATGCCCGGACACCCTCCTCCAGCCAGACAATCCCTTCCGCGGCCAGCCCCTCCTTATACGCTGGAGGGATTCTGCCGATCCTGAAGATTTTATGCGCAAGGGTTTTAGCCATAAGCTGAGAACACCTGATCCGCGTTGTCCGCCTGCTTTAACGAAGCCATCCAGCCAAGCAGTTCCTCCAGGTCCATCATGGCTTCCAGATCGCTTTCCCTGACAAGGTAATAGCCGTCAATTTCATCGAAAAAAGCCTCATCCCGGACAGCGGCTTTTAAGTCCGCTTCGTAATATTTCTGCGGGTTGATAAAATAATACACATTCTCATCCTCCGCTTCGTCCGCAAACAAATTCCGCCCCACATATATCCAGGTTTCGATTTCCGGTATGGGGTAGCGGGGGTGTAAAAAACTCCCCTCAAAATAAACTTTTCCGATCTCAAAAGACTCTGGCTGCATAAACTTCCTTTTTTTTCCGCTTGATTCATTGCCAAGGGACCCGCCCGGCGGCGTTGGGCTTTTTCCTGGATCGGCCCATGCCGTTTCTCCATGCCAATGCGCCGCGGCTACACCGTCCCCTCATTGAGGGGAAACAGGAGTCAGGGCTCCCTGTAGACAATGGTGATGCTTAGATTGCGCTCCACCTCCCCATTTCGCGTGGTCATGGATTCGGATTGAAGCATGTGGACAATTTCAATCTCCGGATGCCGGGCAAGCCATTCATTGATCTGGATCTCATTGGGCGGGTTAATGTTTAACGTGAGATAGGTAAAAATTTTTGTTTTTAACGGTTTCATCGGCAGTCCCCCTGTCTCGCTTACTTCCCCAGGAGTTCTTTTTTGTTGCCCACACCGGCCACAACCGCTTCACCGATTTGATAAAGGATGTAGGCAACAACCAGCAGGGCGGACAGAATCAACAAATATTTGATTGTCGGCTTCGGCCACAAAAAAAGGACAATGACAAAAGCGGCAATGATTCCAATGGAAAAATAAGTGTGGGTATAAAAAAAATTATTTACCAGCAGAAACAGTCTGTCCAGATCCATCGGCCACCTCAAAAATGGCTGGAGTTACCAAATATTCACCCCCGCACCCTTTCCAGCAGGCGCATTAAGCCAGGGCGGGCTCCCGGTTAAAAGTCAGCATGGTTCTGCCGCCGCTTTCCGTCTCGGAAAATGCGCCGGCTTCAACAAGTGCCTGGAGCACCTGGTGAAGGGTCCCCACATCCACTTCTTCCGTGGACAGGCCTGAAAGGACGCCGATCACCTCTTCCCGCGTTCTGGCAACGCCATCGCCCAAAGCCCGGACAATCCCCTCCTGTATGCGGCCGGCGTCCACACGCGCCCCGCTGCGATCAGCCGCTCTCGGGTAAACCACATCCGAGGCCCGCTTCATCCTCTCCCGGGCCTGCGCCTGTTTGCGGATCTGCAGCCCCCGGGCAGCAAAGACAATAAAAAAAATTAAATACAGCAAGCCAAAACCTGCCAGGAGGATGATAAACGGCAGGTGGTCATAGGCCGAGGCATACAAAGAGGCCGCACAGCCGAACAGGCAGGTGGCAATACTGAGGAAAAAAGCCCCCCAGAAAAAAGCGTGATCGGATTCCTTGATAGCGCTCAAGGGCATCAGTGTGATGCTTCCTTCCGGTGGAGCCAGAAGATTGTCTACCTGCTGGATATCAAACGTTTGCTTGTTGGGCATACCCGAACCTCCCTGCTAAATTAACTGATTGGTGCAAATGCGTCTCCGTTGTACGGCATACCATGCGTACAGCATACCATAAACCGCTGCCAGGCGAAACACCTCCCGACAGCCAGCCACCGCGTCACTTGAGACCGGCCGTTCCCGAACAGCGGCGCAGGCACCGGCAGCTTTTGGTAAATGAAAAAAACGCCGGTTATTTGTGAATGCCATTGTATATCGAATCGCGCCGGGTCGAAAGAATTTTTTTTCAAACCCCGCCTTTGTTCCAAATATCGGCTTATCAAAAAAAGAGGCCCGCTTTTTTGCCGGGCCAAAATGAGGAATATGTGATAAAAAGCCGTTATATGCCTTTTGCCCCGCTGCTTTTTCGGGCTTTCACCAGGGGATGGAAGGTGGTTGAGCAAACCGGCACACCAGGGAGGATTTTATGGAAGAGCAGGCAACAAAAGGCCAGAAAGGTGTTCGCGTCGTGCGCACCACATCCGCCTATGACTGCGGCGGGCGCTGTCCCCTCAAACTCCATGTTAAAGACAACCGGATCCTCCGGGTGGAGGGAGACGACGCCCCCGAGCCCCGGCAGCTGCGAACCTGCCTGCGCTGCCGCGCCTACAAGCAATATGTACATCACCCGCAGCGGCTGCTTTACCCCCAGAAACGGGTGGGCAAACGGGGAGAAGGTGTATTTGAGCCCATCTCATGGGATGAGGCGTATGACATTTTTATCCGCGAACTTGACCGGATCAAGCAGCGTTATGGAAATGAAGCCGTTCTTCTGGCCACCGGCGGCGGCTACCTCGCCAGCCTGCACCAGGGCAGCCTGGCTGCCGCCCGGCTGCTCAACCAGTACGGGGGCTATGTCACCCATTACGGCAACATCTCATCCGAAGGCGCGGTCTGGGCATCCCTCGTCCAGTATGGATCGGTCATGGTGGGACACAGCCGGGAGGACATGCGCAACTCCCGGCTGATTATCCTCTGGGGCTGGGATCCTGCCCGAATGATTTCCGGAACCAACACCATGTACCACCTTATCCGGGCCAGGGAAAAGGGCGCACGGGTGATTTCCATTGATCCGCGCTACCACGATACGGCCGCCACCGTGGCTGATGAATGGATCCCGGTTTACCCCGGCACCGACACGGCCCTGATGGTGGCCATGGCCAACGTCATGATCCGGGAGGACCTGCATGACCAGGAATTTCTGGACACCTATACGACAGGGTTCGACAAGTTCCGGGCTTATGTAATGGGTGAGACCGACGGGGTGGAAAAAACACCCCGATGGGCGGCTGCTATCTCAGGCGTTGATGCGGGGGTGATCGAAAGACTGGCCCGGGAATACGCCACTACGAAGCCTGCAGCGCTTATGGACTGCCAGGGGCCTGCCCGCAGCGCCATGGGTGAGCAGTACAACCGCTGTGCGGCCACGCTTTGTGCCATGACAGGCAATGTGGGACGCCCGGGCGGCAGTGCCGGCGGTGGATTGATGGGAATTCCCGTCGGCCACATGTTTCGCATGTCTGCTATTCCGCCGGGGAAGAACCCGTTTGAACTTGACGGCCCCAACGTAAAGGGAACACTGGACATTCGGCTACGCGTGGCAAAGCGCATCCATATCAACACCCTTTGGGACGCCATCCTGGAAGGCAAGGCAGGCGGTTACCCGTCGGATATAAAAATGATGTGGTCGGTGTGCAACAACTACGTCAACCAGATCGGCAACAGCAACAAGGCGGACAAGGCTTTGAAAAAACTGGAATTTATAGCTGTCAACGAACTGTTTTGCACCGCAACCGCCAGGTATGCGGACCTTATCTTCCCGGTCACCAGCGCTGCCGAACGAAACGACCTGACCCGGCCCTGGCCTTCAGGGCCCTATTTCACGGTTGTCAACCAGGCCATCAACCCCCTCGGGCAATGCAAGTCGGATTTTGAAATCGCCGCGGAACTGGCGGACCGGCTCGGCATAGAAGGCTTCAACCCCTACACCGAGGAGGAATGGCTGAAAATGCTTTTCGAAAACAACCCCGAGTACACCACTCACATTGACGATTTTGAAGCATTCCGGCGCAAGGGGGTGCACCGGGTCGAGCTTTCCGAGCCCATCGTGGCATTCAGAGACCAGATAAAAGATCCCGTGAACAACCCTTTCCCCACGCCTTCGGGAAAAATCGAAATTTTTTCCCAAAAGGCGGCGGATTTGAACAACCCGGCCTGCCCTCCCATCCCGAAATACATGTCAACACCCGAGGATCGTTTTGATCCGGGCACAAAAAAATTCCCCCTGCAGCTGCTCACCCCCCATCCCAAAAACCGCGTGCATTCAGAGCTGTACCTGGTGCCCTGGCTCCGGGAGGTCGAAGAGCACCAGGTATGGATCAATACACGGGATGCCAGGCAACGGGGCATCGAAAACGGCGACGATGTCAGGGTTTTTAATGACCGCGGCATCGTGTCGCTGGGCGCCTTTGTCACCGGGCGCATTATGCCGGGGGTGGTGGCCATTTTTGAAGGCGCCTGGTATACGCCTGACGAAAACGGGATCGACCGGGGTGGCTGCGCCAACACCCTCACCCGCGACGCTTACTCCGGCGGGGGCGCCTGTGTCATGAACACCAGCCTTGTTGAAATCAAAAAAGCATAGGGAGGAGCAGGCATATGCAGATCGGATTTTATTTTGACCAGAGCCGGTGCACCGGCTGCGCCGCCTGCCAGGTGGCCTGCAAGGACTGGCACGACGTACCGGCCGGACCCGCTAAATGGATGCGCGTGCGCTACATGGAAGAAGGGGCGTTTCCCGATATCTTTGTCAGTTACCTGGTGGCACCCTGCTGGCACTGCCTGTCACCTGTCTGCGCGGAGGCCTGCCCCACCGGTGCCATAACGAAGCGGGATTCGGACGGCATCGTGACGGTAAACGCAAAGGCCTGTCTGGGAAAAGAGGAATGCGGCGCCAAGTGCTTGAAAGCCTGCCCCTATGAGGCCCCCCAGTTCGGGGCCGAGCCCGGCGCCAGGATGCAGAAGTGCAATTTCTGTATTGACCGCGTAAGCGAGGGGAAACTCCCCAACTGCGTGGAAGCTTGCCCCACGCGGGCCCTGGATGCCGGCAATTTCGACGAGCTCCAACATAAATACGGCACGGTGCAGGAAGCCGCGGGCTTTACCTTTTCCCAAAGGACCCGGCCGGCGGTGGTGTTTAAGCCAAAAATGAAATAAAGGCGCTCGTGGATCGGGAGTTTAACTGAAAAACCAATTTTTAAAGCGAGCGCTCGCTCTATTTTTTCTTGACAACCCGGGCTCTGTACAATACCAATCTTGGCATTATTATATGGACATCACCGGCCTTTCTCTATATTGATGATGCCTGAAAAAAAGGAGTAAGCAATGAATGAACTGAGCGCCCTGTTTTCGCCGATCACTATCAAGGATATGGAAATTCCCAACCGCGCCGTGCTGCCGCCCATGGGAACGGGACTCTGCAGCAAAGGCGGCACCGTCAGCGAGGAACTGCTGGCTTACATGCAAAGACAGGCTTCCGGCGGCGCCGGACTTTTGATCTCCGAGATCACGGCCGTCCACCCGACCGGCGTTGTCAGCCCCTTTGAATTGGGAGCATGGGACGATCAGTTCATTCCCGGACTGAGCAAGCTGGCAGGGGTGATGCAGGCCTTTGGCGGCAAGGCGGTCATGCAGCTGCACCATGCCGGGCGGGAAAGCTTGTACATGCTGAAAAAAGGCAAAGCCATCGGCCCTTCCGCCGCCCCCAGCCTGGTCTATGGCCAGCCGCCCAGGGAGATGACCCGGGAAGATATCCATGAGATTATCGCCTCGTTCGGTACTGCCGCCTACCGGGCAAAGGCGGCCGGCTTCGACGCGGTGGAAATCCACGGGGCGCACGGCTACCTGCTCACCCAGTTCCTCTCGGCCATTTCCAATCACCGGACGGACGAATACGGCGGCACATTCGCCGGACGCGCCCGCTTCGTTATAGAGATTGTCCGGCAGGTGCGCCAAAATGTCGGGGACCGCTTCCCCGTCCTGCTCCGGATTTCCGCTGAGGAATACATAAAAAACGGCTACACGGTGGATGAAGTGTTGAGCATCATGCCGGACCTGGTGGACGCGGGAGTGGATGTACTCCACGCCTCCGTGGGCACCCACGGCAGTCCTGCCGGGGTGACCAGCGCCCCGCCGGAATTTGAAACCGGCTTTAATGTCTGGCGGGCGGATAAAATCAAAAAATCCGCCGGGATACCGGTAATTGCGGTTGGCCGCTTCAATGACCCGCGGCCGGCCAATGACGTTATTGCCCGCGGCGAGGCCGATTTTGTCGCCTTCGGCAGGCAGCAGCTTTGCGACCCGGATTTTCTTGAAAAAGCGCGCCAGAACCGCTTTGAAGATATCCGGCAATGTATCGCCTGCAACCAGGGCTGCATCGAGCGGGAAATGTTTGAAGCCAAATCCGTCCGCTGCGCCATCAACCCGGAAACCGGCCAGGAGCTGATCTATCCAAGGGAAAAAGCTGCCGTGGCTCGCAAGGTATGGATTGTGGGCGCCGGTCCGGCCGGCCTGATCGCGGCCGGCGAAGCCAATCGGCTGGGCCATGACGTGACGGTGTTTGAAAAAGAACCCGAAGCCGGCGGCAATATCCTGTACGCCTGCAAGGCCCCCCACAAGGAGATCTACAAAGACTGGATAAAATGGCAGGCCCGGCAGGTGGAAAAGGCCGGCGTTCCCATTGAGCTCGGTACAAAAGTAACTGCTGAGATGGTGGCACGCGACAAGCCGGATGCCGTCATTCTGGCAACGGGCGGGGAAAAGATCATCCCGCCGGTTTCCGGCATTGACCTGCCCCGGGTCCATGATGCCTGGGAGATCCTGGGCGAAACCGTTGCCCCGGGCCAAAACGCCCTGGTGGTCGGCGGCGGGCTGATCGGCATGGAAACCGCATGCTTCCTGGCGTCAAAAGGCAGCTCCGTCACCCTTATCGAACAACTGCCGTCATCGCCGGTACCCAAATTCACCTCTCACGGCTACAGCCTGCATAAATACCTGCGAACCAAGGATTGCCTGCTTCGCTTCGGTGTCACCCTCAAATCTATTCAGGCGAATTCCGTAATCCTGATCTCAGAAGAAAAGGACGAGGAGGAAGTGGGCGGTTTCGATCAGGTGGTGCTGGCCGTTGGGATGAAGCCAAGGCCGGACCTGAAGGAGGCGCTTGAAAAAAACGGTATCCCGCACACGATTGTGGGCGATGCCCTGGAAGTCCGTCGCATCATGGAAGCCACCGAGGAGGGGGCCAAAGCCGCGTGGGAATTGTAGCCGGGAGGAAGCCCTTATTCTATCGACATATTTTCAATCTCCCTGGCGGGCCAAAAGCTCGCAGGGCGGCGTAAGTCTCTCGCAACTCTCGAAGGGCGGACCCAACACAGCGTGTCCGCCTTCAAAATGGCGTGCACACCTTGATTTGTATGCTTGGTTTTACAACTAATAGCAACTTTTTACGAGCGTCTACTTTTTTATTTTGTCATGATTTTCTATCCCGGCATCCAAAATCAGCCCCCGCAAAACGGCGGCCAAACCAGCCTCTGCTTTGCTCTGAAAAACGGCCGGCTGCTGATCAAAACAGACAATGACAGGGTCCGCATTCCGGAATGCAGGGAACTGGCCGGCTGCGCCCTGTCCCTGATACGACGGCAGTATATCGGCCGACTCGATAAACGCCCCTGTTTTGCCGCGGAAATCGCCTCAGGCGACCCTCCGGCGGCGCCCTGGGCATTAAAACCCTTGCGCTCACTGCTGACCCGCCTGGACGAAGGCGAGATCTGGGCGGCCGGCCGTGCCAACCAGCTGCTCTTCTGGCAGCAGACGCATGCCTACTGCGGCGCCTGCGGCTGCCGGACAGAGGAAAAATCAGACGAGCAGGCCAGGATCTGCCCCGACTGCGGCCTCATCAACTACCCCCGCGTTACCCCGGCGGTTATCATGGCCGTAACCAGGGGTGAGCGCATTCTGCTGGCCCGGAGCAAAAGGGCCAGAACGCCCTTTTACAGCGTTCTGGCCGGATTCGTCGAGCCCAGTGAAACCCTGGAGCAGTGCGTTGAACGCGAGGTTTGCGAAGAAGTGGGCATCAGCGTCCAGAACCTCCGCTATTTCGGCAGCCAGCCCTGGCCTTTCCCCAATTCATTGATGATTGCATTTACCGCGGAGTATGCGGGCGGCGAAATCCAGGTGGACCCGGGGGAAATTACAGATGCCGCCTGGTTTGACAGAACCGGCCTGCCGGCGCAGATACCGCCCCCACTGAGCATTGCCGGCCAACTGATTGCCTGGTTTGCCCAAAACAGCAATCAGCGGCCGGGACAATAAGAAAAGCCCGGGGGGAATCTCGTTAAAAACTCCCGGGCCGGATAACAATTCTTTACCGCTACTTTATCGCTGCAAATTTTCTACAACCGTGGCCACACCCAGCCCGCCGCCGCAGCAGGAGCTGAAAAAGCCATATCGCCCGCCTGTGCGAATGAGGTGCCTGATGGTAAACATCCCCACCCGGGCCCCGGAGGCACCGTTGGGATGGCCGAAGGCAATGGCGCCGCCCAGGGGATTCCATTTTTCCATGTCCACCGTTTCCCCGGTCTGATTTTCAATCTCTTTTACGACCGCCAGGTTTTGCACGGCAAAGGCCTCATTGCACTCCATGTGATCCATCTGCGAGAGCTTCAGGCCGGCCCGTTTCAGGGCCCTGGGCACCGCATAGCCGGGAGCGATCCCCATGATTTTGGGATCGCAGCCGAAATCAGCGCCGGCAACCCACCTGGCCATGGGCTCATAGCCAAGCTCCCGGGCCTTTTCCCGGGTCATCATAAGCACAAATGCCGCCCCGTCGTTTCTGCCTGAAGCGTTGCCCGCCGTAACGGTTCCGTCTTTCTTGAAAGCCGGCGGCAGCTTGGCCAGCGCCTCCAGGGTGGTATCGGGACGCACGTGTTCATCCGTATCAAAATTGACCTCAGGAGTCTTGCGTGTTGCCGGAATGGTAACCGGAACGATCTCATCGGTGAAGTAGCCGTTCTCGATGGCCATTCGGGCACGCATCTGGCTGTTGTAGGCAAACTCATCCGAGGCTTCCCGCGGTATTTGATAGATCTCCTGAAGGTTCTCGGCGGTCAGGCCCATTCCGATACATTCCTCCGCAACGGGAGAGAGCTGCTGCTCAATGGGCATGGGCGGGATAAGCCGGTACGGGGGCGTGGACATGGGAAATTTGGCCGCCACCTGGCTGTAGGACTCCATCCCGCCGGCAATTACAATGTCTGCCTGGTTGGCGATTATCTTCCAGGCCGCGTGATTGATGGCGTCAATAGCCGAACCGCACTGCATTTCCACATAGGAAGCCGAGGTTTCATAGGGAAGTCCCGCATACAGGGTGATCCAGCGGGCGGGATTGAGCACATGGGAGCAATGGGCTGCTGATCCGGCCATCACCGTGTCCACATGCGCTTTTTCAAGAATTTTGGACTTCTCAAGGAGTCCCTTCAAGGCGATACCGCCCAACTGGGAACAAAAAAAATCCCGAATGGTGCCGCCCATGCGGCCAAAGGCCGTTCTGGCGACATCCACAAAAACAATTTCTCTCTCGGTCATTGTCAATCCTTATATTGTTGGCAATCTTGGGTTAATGCGTCCTCCGGCCTTATTTTTTCCCAGAGTAATCGTACCAGCCCTTGCCGGTTTTTTCGCCGTATTCGCCCTTCACATAGTGCTCCACAATGCTGGGGGAAGGTCTGTCAGCAGGGTCCCCGGACGCCTTGAAGGCCTCCATGCCCATTATGTAAGCCAGATCAATGCCGGTCAGATCGTTTAAGCGAAAGGGTCCCATGGGGTGACCGGCGCCATAGACGCAGGCCTTGTCAATATCTTCAACATTGGCAACACCCATGTCCAGCAGCCAGAGGGCTTCATGGGTAATGGCCCGGAAAATCCGGTTCAAAAGGAAACCATCGACCTCTTTCTTCAAATGCACGGCCACTTTCTCGATGCTTTCGCAGAGGGCCATGGACACCTGAACGGTCTCATCCGACGTATGGGGCCCCTGAACGACTTCGACAAGCTTCATGACCAGCGCGGGGTTAAAAAAATGCAGGTTGCAGACCTTTTCCGGCCGATTGGTGGCATCAGCGATTCTGGAACTCACAATAAAAGAGCTGTTGGTGGCAAGAATCGCATGGGAGGGGGTGATCCGGTCCAGGTCGGCAAAAATTTTGCGCTTGAGGTCCAGAATCTCGAGCACCGCTTCAATCACATAATCCGCATCCTTTGCCGCATCCTCCAGGGAATTGGTGAAGCGGATGTTCTCGCGCGCCTGCCGGGCCTGCTCCTCGGTCAGTTTGCCCTTTTTCACACGGCCGGGCAGGTAGTTGTCAACAAACTGTTCGGCTTTCTGTAGCACCTCATCCTTGACATCGGTCACGGTTGTCTTGTACCCCTTGATCGCGCAGAGGGTGGCGATCTGATGGCCCATGTTTCCGGCGCCCACAACGGTAATGTTTTTTACATCGCTCAACTGCATTTTTTTCCTCCTTTTGTTATTATTGAGTGTGTGAACACAATAAGGGCCAGGTGCCGGCCATGCTCCGGCGGCCCCTGCTTATCCGGAAGAGAGTGCATTATTTGCCGGCCGGTGATGCAAAGAAAGTAGTTTTTGAACCGGGAGTTTCAAACGCTGATTTTTCCGATCGAGCGTTCGCTCGCATAACGTTTAGCCACATCAAGATAGCGTTGTCAACCCCTTTTTTGGCATTTCACAGTCAGCAGGGCTGGGGGAGGTTCAAAGGGGCAGGGGAAAATCAGGCTTCACCGAGCGGCGGCCGGGCGGCCCATACAGAAATAGGCAAATCCGCTCGCGGACATATCCTTGGACGCATAGAGGTTCCTGCCGTCAAATATGACCGGCGCTTTGAGCGCCGCTTTTATCCGCTCAAAATCAGGATTCCGGAACTGGTTCCAGTCGGTGACCACAGCCAGTGCATCCGCATCCGCCAGCATGGGGTACTGGTTTGAGGTAACCGTCACCCGGCTGTTTCCGGAAAAAATCTGCCGGGCGGGCCCTATGGCTTCCGGATCATAGGCCCGGACATGCATTCCCCCGGCTGTCAGGCGGTTGATAATGTCGATTGCCGCTGAAGCCCGCATATCATCGGTATTGGCCTTGAACGCCAAACCCCACACGGCAAGGATTTTGTCTTTTACGCCGCCCTTGTCCGCATAATAGGCCATAATCTTCTCAGCCAGCAGGCTTTTCTGGCGGTTATTAACCCCTTCCACCGCGTTTAAAAGCTCCGGCGTGTAGCCATGAGCCTCTGCCGTATGGATCAGGGCGTTAACATCTTTGGGAAAGCAGGAGCCGCCGTAGCCCACCCCCGGGTAAATGAAATGATAGCCGATCCGGTGGTCCGAGCCGATTCCCATGCGCACGTCCTTTACGTCCGCCCCGACCTGCTCGCAGATATTGGCGATTTCATTGATAAAGGAAATTTTTGCCGCCAGCATGCAGTTGGCCGCGTATTTGGTTAATTCAGCACTGCGAATACTCATCAGGATGAGCTTTTCACGGCTTCGCGCAAAAGGGGAATAGAGGCTGGCCATCGCTTCCGCCACGCGGGGGTTGTCTGTGCCGATGATAATCCGGTCCGGCTTCATGAAATCGTTGACCGCATCGCCCTCTTTCAGAAACTCCGGATTGGACACCACGTCAACGGCCAGGTCAAGGCCCCGCTGCGTGAGCTCTCCGGCTATGATTTCCCGAATCCGGTCCGCGGTCCCCACCGGCACCGTTGACTTGGTGACAACGATTTTGGGCTCGCTCATCACCTGGCCGATCTGTTCGGCCACTTGAAATACATGGGAGAGATCACAGGAGCCGTCCGGTCGGGGCGGGGTCCCCACGCAGTTGAAAATGAACCGGGCGTGCTCGATGCCCTCGGCCAGGCTGCCGGTAAAACGCAGCCTTTCCCCGGCCACATTGCGTTGAACCACATCCTCCAGGCCGGGTTCGAAAATATGGATTTTCCCGCTGTTAAGCGTTTCCAGCACCCTGGGGTTGCTGTCCACGCAGATGACATGATTTCCCATTTCCGCAAAGCAGGCAGCGGCAACCAATCCGACATACCCGGTTCCCACGACACACAGATGCATCCGTCGACCTCCAAAACATGGTAAAGGTAAACCGCAAGCAGTCCGGTTCACGCAAGTGTTGACAAACTGCTTATAGAAAGACAGGTTTTTTTATCACGGGGGAAAACTGCCCGCAAGGCTTTTCCGTAAGATTGGCATCGACGCACCGGGTGCAGGCCCCCGGGATGGCCCGGCTTGGCCTCCCTGTTTTACGCTTGACAGGAACTGATAAAAAAAATTAGTTATTTTTATAAGTTATTAAACATCAACCCGGAACAAAGGAAAACGCTTATGTCCGCAACGCAAAACGCCGGCAAACCCGCAACCGCCGATATGCGGATCAACGTGCCCGGACTGGTCTCAGCTTATTACACCCGATACCCGGACCCTGAAGACCCGGCCCAGCAGGTGGCTTTCGGGACTTCCGGGCACCGGGGATCCGCCTTTAAAAACAGTTTCAACCAGGCCCACATCCTGGCAATCAGCCGGGCCATTGGTGAATACAGAAGCCGCCAGAACATTACCGGCCCTCTGTTTATGGGCATGGATACCCATGCCCTGTCCGAACCTGCGCTGATCACCGCCCTGGAAGTATTTGCCGCAGCCGGAATTCCCGTCAAAATCCAGGCCGGCATGGGATATACCCCGACGCCCGTCATTTCCCATGCCATTTTATCCTACAACCGGGGGCGCAAACAGGGCCTCGCGGACGGTGTGGTGATCACCCCGTCCCACAATCCCCCGGAAGACGGGGGGTTTAAGTACAATCCCCCCCACGGCGGGCCGGCTGAAACCGATATCACCACCCTTATCCAGGACCGGGCAAACGCGCTTCTGGCAGGGGATCCCGGCGACATAGCCCGAATGCCCTTTGAAAAGGCCATAAAAGCGGATACCACGCAAGCTTATGACTATATCGGACCCTACGTGAAGGACCTGCAAAACGTGGTGGACATGGCCGCCATTGCAGCTGCAGGCATAAAAATCGGGGTGGATCCCATGGGCGGCGCAGCCGTTTATTTCTGGGAGCCCATCGCGCAACAATACGGCCTGGATCTTGAGGTGGTCAACACCGGCGTGGATCCGACCTTCGGGTTCATGCACGTGGACAAGGACGGCAGGATCCGGATGGATTGTTCCTCCCCCTATGCCATGGCCGGCCTGATCAGCATGAAGGACCGCTATGACATTGCCTTTGCAAACGACCCGGATGTGGACCGCCACGGCATCGTCACCAGGAGCGCCGGCCTGCTCAACCCCAACCATTACCTGGCTGCGGCCGTGTGGTATCTTTTCCGGAACCGGCCGGAATGGCCACAAACCGCAGAGGTCGGCAAAACACTGGTATCCACGGCCATGATCGACCGGGTGGCATCATCCCTGAAGCGGCCGCTGGCCGAGGTGCCGGTGGGGTTTAAATGGTTTGTGGACGGCCTGCTCGGCGGCCGATACGGATTTGCCGGCGAAGAAAGCGCGGGCGCCGCTTTTTTGAGAAAAGACGGGACAGTCTGGTCCACGGACAAGGACGGGATCATCATGAACCTGCTGGCGGCAGAGATCACTGCAAGGACGGAAACGGATCCGGCGGGGCTGTATCGCGAAATTGAGGAACGCTTCGGCGAATGCGTGTATGAACGCCTGGATGCCCCGGCCTCGCGGGAACAGAAGGATCTTTTAAAAAACCTCTCTCCTGAAATGATTACCGCAGGAGAACTGGCAGGCGAGCCCATCGAGCAGGTGCTGAGCCGGGCACCGGCCAACGATGCGCCCATCGGCGGCATCAAAGTGGTGGCCCCAAGCGGATGGTTCGCCGCCCGGCCTTCCGGCACCGAGGAGATCTACAAAATTTATGCGGAAAGCTTTAAAGGCCGGGACCACCTGCGGCAAATCCAGGCGCAGGCCCGGGAAATCCTGTTCAGGGCCGGTTAGCCTTTGGTCCGGGGGGCGCGGGCGGTGACGGCACAAACGTTAAGAAACCCGCCCCCCCTTCTGGCTGCTACCTCACCTCTTCCTCCTGAAGAACGGCGCGTATCTGGTCCAGAACAAGCGCTTCCGCGGGTTTGGGCGGCAGGCCGGTCAACGCCATCGCCCGTTCCAATAGGGACAAGGCCTTTTGGCGCTTTTCCGGGGTGTCAAGCAATCGGGGAAGGCTTTCAATCGCTTGAATGGTATCCGTCTGCAGTATACGGGCCTGGCTATGAATGATCTCCCCCATGTCTTGCCGGTGGATATGCCTTAAATCCTCATGTTCTTCAATCAGGCCGGCCACCAGCTCATAGGTCTGGCGTTCCAGCTTCCAGTCTGCCAGGCCGACAGCCAGCAGCATCCGGATGACAGCTTCCGGCAAATCCCCCGAATCCATCTTCTCCAGCCAGTCCGCGGCATCCTCTCGCCTGAGTTCCTCCAGCCGGAAGGCATCGGACTGGATTTCCTCCGGCGGGGTCAGCGGCTTAAAAAAATCCAGCCACAAGGTGTCATACATAAACTGGAAGGCAGCCTCCCACACGCTGTCGCGGACCTGGCGGAAAAGCTCCAGGCTCCCGCTGATCATTTCCGAGGCGTTCTTCTCCATTTGATGAAATACATTGTCTTCAGAGACCGGATATCGAAGATTGTTTTCCCTTATCAGGGATGCCCAGAAGGCAATGGGGTATAAAAAAGGGTTCAGATCCGATAGCAGGTACCGCTGGGTTCTCAAGGGGTGTGATTGACGCAGCAGTTCAGCGGTGAACTCATTGGTGAACAGTTTAACCCACGGGGAAAATGTCGATCGATACAGGGTATCATTTATGGTTGACAGCGTCCTGGCGGGAAAGAACACCCTCTCATCTTCCAGCGCATCCCGGAACGTGATGAAATCGCGTGACGAGCGAAGATCCTGCATGTTCCGTTCAAAGTAATCCACCTTGTACGCGCCGGGTTCGTGGGGGTCTTCCTTGATTTTCATTTCATACAGTCCCGGCGGCATCCAGTCCAGCATATCAAAACTGGCGATGATTTCCTTGTGCTCCTTGCGGGCGATTTTGGCGGAAACGAAAATGCCCAGGTGTCCGATGGCTTCATGTTCGATGAACACGATCACCTGGCCGCGGCGCTTGATTTCATCGACCGTGCCATAAGTTTTGAGTATCCAGTTGAACGCCTGCTGGGGCGGGGTGATGTTGTCGCCGAAAGAGGCAAAAAGGACTACAGGGTTCGCATTTTCTTTCAGGTCCACCATGCGCCCTTCATCCAGCTCAAACTCCCCCTGCTCCAGCCTGTTGCCGATAAACAGGCCGTCAACAATGGTGTGGATTTCTTCCCGGGAAAGCGAGAAGAACCCGCCCCACCATTTTTCAAATTCAAGGTAGCGGTTTTCCTCGGTATCGATTTTTGCATACAGGTTGTACAATTTCTCCCACAGGGTATTGGCCGGATTCAGGTTCTCAAAATTGGCCACAAGGTTGGCGCCGTCAAATTTTCCGTTGCCGAGATCACTCAAAAAGGAGGCGATCCAGACCCCGCCCCACAGGCCGCCAAGATATCGCATGGGGTGCACCCCTTCAATCCCGCCCCAGTAAGAAAGCGGTGAACCGTTAAAGACCATGGGGCCGACCAGGTCCGGTCGCTCCGCCCCGGTGAGGGCGGCTGCCCACCCGCCCTGGCAATTACCGATAATAGCGGGCTTTGGCGCATCCGGATGACGTTCGCGTATGGTTTCGATAAACCGGACCTGGGCATCCCGGACATCGGTCAGCGTTTGCCCCGGCACAGGGTCGGTAAAAAAAATGATAAAATATACCGGATGATCGGCATCGAGAGCCATTCCGATCTGGGACTCCTGTTTGGAGCCCCCGATTCCCGGGCCATGGCCGGCACGGGGGTCGAGGATCACGATAGGGCGGGAACGGCTCTCTGCTGCATGATGAGCTGCGGGCGGCTTCCTGCGCCGTTCCTGGTGACGGGCTCGCCGCTCTTGCGGGGACGGCTTTTCCGAATTCCCCTTTTGACGGCGGTCCGGCTTCTCTTCACACCGGCGGTCCAGGATGCGGACCAGTGCATAATTTACAGGCCGTTTGAAATTCCGGCCATCTTCTATCATTTCATAATCGAATACCAGCACAGGGGGCTGCTGCTGCCGGAGATGGTCCAGATAAATATTGCCGCGTTTGCGCATGGCATCCCAGAAAAGGATCGAGCGCTGCACGGTATCATACCCGTATTCCCAAGCATGGTCTATGCCACTGAATGTTTCGGCTGCCTGATACATATCGATTTCCTTATAAAAGAAGAAATGGGGGGGTTCTGCTTTAACGAATAAAGCGTATAACAAATTCCGGATTTTGAATAAAGATATTTTATATCATGTAAGAGAAAAATACAGATCGCGTGGCGGATCTTGACTTATCCGGCAAATTTGCTGCCTCAGGGAAAAGCCAGGGGTTCCTACGCAGACAAAAAACTAAGAGGTTTCTTCGCCTCCGCAAGGAAAAAAACAATTGAAGACCAGCCTGAAATATTTTACTCATCTTTGCAGTATTTGGCCATCACCGGCAGCCATGCCGGTGATGGCAAGAAAAAATGGCAAGGGGAATAAAGAAAAAAAGCTTAATAAATTGAACCGGCCATGCAAGGAAACCCATAATGCCCCCTTCCTTATTTGCCCCATATCTTATTATCGGCGGCAGCGACGCCGGTATCAGCGCGGCGTTGCGCATCCGGGAGACAGACCCGAAGGCCGGGGTCACCGTGGTGGCCGCAGACGCCTACCCCAATTTCAGCATCTGCGGCCTGCCCTTTTACCTGAGCGGCGAAGTGGCGGACTGGCAGGCCCTTGCCCACAGAAACACACGGGAACTCAAGCGGCATGGCATCGATTTGCTGCTTGATCACCAGGCAATGGCCATTGATCCCCAGGCCAGGCAGGTGCAGGTGCGCTCGAGTGCCGGGAAATATTGCCATATTAACTACCACAAGCTGCTGGTGGCCACCGGTGCGGCATCCGTCAGGCCCCCCATAAAGGGCATGGACCTCCCCGGTGTGTTTTTTCTGCGCTGGATGGCCGACAGTTTTGCCATCAAAGCGTTCATGGCACAGCAGAACCCGGAGCGGGCTTTGATCGTCGGCGGCGGCTACATCGGGCTGGAAATGGCCGATGCCCTGACCCGTAAAGGGCTTTCCGTTACCCTGTTGGAATATGGCCCCCAAGTATTGCCGGCATTGGACCCTGAGCTGGGGGCATTGATCCGGGCCGAACTGGAATCCATGGGCGTGCGGGTGGCAACCGGTCAGGCAGTGCGGGAGATCGCCAAAAGTAAAAATGAATTGTTGGTGCACGGGCTTTCCGGTCCAACTGAGGCCACCGACATGGTGCTGGTGGCGGCCGGAGCCAGACCCTCAACCGCCTTGGCACAAACCGCCGGCATCGGCACGGGCGCCGGGGATGCCATTATTGTTGACCGGACCATGGCCACGCCGGCTGCCGATATCTGGGCTGCCGGCGATTGCGCGCAGACCTGGCATCGCATTTTGGATCGCCACGTATACCTGCCCCTGGGCACCACCGCCCACAAACAGGGACGCGTGGCCGGTGAAAACATGGCAGGCGGCACGTGCCGGTATCAGGGCAGCCTTGGCACCCAGGCGGTCAAGGTCTTTGAACGCGTGGCCGCCCGCACGGGCCTGAAGCACGAACAGGCAATCGAGGCCGGATTTGACCCGTATACCGTATCCGTGGCGCCCTGGGATCACAAGGCCTACTATCCAGGCGCCAAAAAACTGCACATCCGCCTGACCGGGGACCGATCCACCGGCAGGCTGCTGGGCGCCCAGATGGTCGGGCACAGAACCTCCGAGGTTTCCAAGCGCATCGACATCCTCGCCGCCGCGCTTTATCACAAAATGAAGGTGGAAGAACTCTGCTGCCTGGATCTTTC
>CAZNSO010000018.1:0-30934 GCA_964575805.1 uncultured Desulfobacteraceae bacterium | reverse complement strand
CCGCCGCGCTTTATCACAAAATGAAGGTGGAAGAACTCTGCTGCCTGGATCTTTCCTATACCCCACCCTTGTCCTCCCCCTGGGATCCGGTTCAAATGGCGGCCATGGACTGGCTCGCCAAACCAGGGAACCCGCATGAACAGGGCAATGGCGGATAATAATGGAACACTGATGGCAACAAAAAAAATGGCAATGATTATTAGCAAAAGGAGCGAAAGGCAAAAATCAACCGAATCAGGCGGGTTTTAAGTTTTCGGGAAAAATTTCACTCCGGGAATTCTTTCAAAATCCGAGTCCTGGGTCCAAATAGTACAGCCGAACATTTTTGCCGTTGCCAAAATCATGCTGTCTGCCATCGGAAGTCGGTATTGCAGGCTCAACCTGGAGGCGTTCATGGCGATCTCCGGGGTGAGTTCGACAACCCTGCCGCCCTGCATGGCCGCTATTGCCTGAAAAGCCTCGTTTTCAGTTGATTCGCGCAGGATCACCTTAAACACTTCGTATATTGTGACAACCGGCACGATCAGTGAAGAAGAGTCTTTCAACGGGGCGTAAAAATCATCGGCGTTCGGGCCGCCGGCAAAGTATTCAAGCCACCCTGAGGAATCAACCACGTTCACAGTCTGTCGTCCTCGCGCTCGAAGTCCGTATTTATCCCCCGGACAAAGCCCTTCAGCTCAGAGATGTCCCTGTCCGGGATCAACTCGATTCTGTCCTCATACTTAATCACCCTTAGCTTTTGGCCAGGACGAAGCTTCATCGATGATCTTATGTTTTTCGGGATTACCACCTGGTACTTCGGGGAGACGACAACCGTGTCCATATTCGTACCTCCAATCGAACCCATTTCTGTATTACAATATCATTATCGATCACTTAGATCAAGGGATATTGTTTAAAGCGATGATCCTGTGGGAACCCCGGAATCATAGCATTTTTTGTTGCCCTCACCGGCCATGGCGGGGGACCGATGGCCCGGAGTCAATCCTTTTTTTTGAGGTCATGGGCCGGATAACGGGCGGGAATAAACGGCGTCCGGCGGCTTCCGAGGCAAAGCCCGTGGAGCAGGGAGCGGTCTGCGCAATTTAAAATCACCTGCATCAGCTCGCGGCCTTTGATCTGACCCAGGCTTCCGGCCAAAACAGCAAGTTCGTCAAAGCCTGCCACCTGGTCCCGGCGCACCGAGCCGCCGGCGATGGTGACCGGCACGGGTTCCCCGGAATGAATCATCTGCGACCGGCACGGGGTTGAATGATCTGCGGTTAATACCAGCAGGAGGTCCTCGCGGGTGGTGACCGCATCAACCAGTTCCGCAATGGCCCGGTCCAGGGACTCGATTACGTCCTTTTTCAGCCGGGGATCTCCCTTGTGGGCAGCTGCATCCGGGGTTTTGGTGTGGACATGGATGAAATCATGCGCCTCATCAGCAAGGGCATGGGCAGCACGCCCCGCCAGATCCGTTTCCGGGTTCCCGGTATCCTGATATTTGACAAATGTCATGCCCAGCTCTTTGGCAATCCCCTGATAAACAGCCCCGGAAGCGCGCATTTGGGCTTTGAGCCCCCATTTTTCTGTGAAGGACGGCAATTTTCGCCGTTTGCCGCAGCGCTGGGTCACCAGGCAGTTCACCTGGGCCGCCGGGTACTTCCGATCCAGGCGCTCATGGCAGAAGGAAAGGTAATTATTCAAAAAATCAGCCGTTTGTTTTGCCCGCCGCCATTGCGGGCAATTTTCCAGCGGCTGGACAAGACCCACCGGGTAATTCAAAAGCACGGGGTCGGAGTCCGAAACATGGGGGGAGACATCGCCCGAAACAACCAGAATGGCGTCATTTCGCCGGGTCTGGTGGAGCTTGCAGGAAACGCCGCCTTCTTCATAACAGGAAATCAGATGGTAATAGGGTTCCAGGTCCCGGGCGCTTCCCGCTATATCATCCCTGCCCAGCGACAGCAGCGCGGCCTGGTTTTCAAACCGAACCCCCGCCAGATGGGCGAGGCACAGGACATCGGCATCATCAAACGGCACCGAGTCCCCGACTGCCTCAAACAGCCCCCTCCCGGGAAATTCGTTAATATCATAACCAAACAGCAGAAAATGGGCGGTTTCACTTGGCAGGGCCACGCCGGGGGTGGCGGCATGGAAGTTGCCATTTGCCCCGAGTGCGGCCAGCCGGTCCATATTCGGCGTCCGGGCCGCCTGAAGGGGGGTCCGCCAACCCAATTCGCGGTAGGAACGATCCCCCAGGCCATCGAGGATTAACAGGATAATTTTCATGCCGTTTCCAGACCGGCCCGGCTAATCGCTGTCTCCCCGTTCAGATACCGGTCAATGATGGATTTTGTCCGAAGCAGGCCCTGCTTTTCCCGCAGTTCCAGCACCCACCATTGGCAGGGGGTGCGCTCCAGTATCCGGAGCCGCCCCGCGATATCCTCAATCCCTGACGGCGCCAGGTGGCCGGTGCCCGGTATTTCGCTATGATATACATGGGCATTATAAACCCGGTCCAGATGGGGTGCCACAAAATCCCGGGACTTGTATTGCTGGCAATCAACGGCATCGCAGGCATGGGCATGGCCGATATCAAAAGTAACCCCGGCACCGCTTCGCCGAACCAGCTTCTCGAACAGGTTCGGTTTGCTGGTCCATCCCCAGGCCAGGTTCTCAAGACATACCGTAATCCCGTTTTGGCTCCCTGCATGAACCAGGGCCCTGAGGTTGGCAATCGTGGCCTCCCATGAAAGGATCCGTGTGGTATCCCGCCCCAGCCCCACATGGATGGTTAAAAAACGCCCGCCCGCCTTGGCCACCAGGTAAATGATCCGGTTAAAAAGATCAGCGGCAGCCGAACGCTCACAGGCGTTTTCATGGCCAATATCCACCTTCAGGAAGGGACAATGGTAGCGGATCTCCAGCGGCGCCAGGGACTGCTGCAGGATAGCCCATTGGCTTGCCTCTGCCGGGGTCTGAGGCAATTGATCAATGTCAAAGGACCAGTCAATTCCTTTGAACCCATGGGCTGTCGCAAAATCCTTCAACACTGACAAATCCGCTATAAAATTCGGCATGGCCAGCTTTGGCGGCAGCCGCAGTTCCCTGCTGACTTCCGGGTGATCGTTCATTATCGCAATTTCCTGTTCGTCAATAGGACGCGGAGGGGGATGTGTTTTCTAAAACCGACAGCGCAGCAGCGTTATGATCCGGCTCATGACCGTCAATGTAGGCTTGCACAATCCGCTGCGCCACGGGCCCGCCAAATCTTTCTAGAAAATTTGAAACCCCGGCATCGCTAAGGATTACATTGCCCTGAGTTCCCCGATAATTGCCCGACAAGACACACTGCAGCTGCTCCTTATCCCGCTGCCAGGGTATTTGTAACAATGCTTCGATCTCTTTACCGGATTCAATGTATCGGAGGGGCAATTTTAACTCCGTATCAAAATAAGCGGCGAACTCACGGTAAAAATCCAGTGCAGCCGCGCTTTGGTTGATTTTCACCGCCCCGCTGTGGCTTTCCCGCTCGCCGGCCACAATCGGTATGCCACCCAGGCGCCTGGCCAGGGGAATGCGCACGGCATGCAGGTAAAGATGGCACCCCGGACACGGGGAAAAAAAGCCGAAACGGCGGATCAATTCAGATATGAACCGGCCGTTCAATGCCCGCCAGAAACCGGGCGAGCCGACAATGCGCAGCGGGTGCACCCGGGCCTCCGGCAGGATCTGCCGCAATCGGGCAACGGCTGTTTCCACTGCCTGCCATGGGCCATATTCGGTTCCGGTGTAGGCATAGACGGGAAGCAGGTCGGTAAACCCATCCGTCCGGACACTTTTCACCGCCGCGGCAACGCTGTCTCGGCCGGCAATTTCAACAATCGCAGGCTTTCTCCCGTTTCCGGAAAGATCCCGGATACCATTGAATGCCTCTGCATCTGAAAAATTCAAAACCTGTTCCGGTTTGTCCTGAAAAACCTGTTCGGCGAACATGCTCCCTCACAGTGATGAAATGACGGGTCTCTGCTTATAATATCGCCCGGACCGGCCACGGAAGGGTTTTGGCGGATTTTACCACCGGGCAGGCTTCACAGTTCTGCCGTGTGGGTTTTAAACGACAGCCCTTACACTGCCGGACAAGCCCCATGGCTTCTTCTATTTCCTTTTTTAATCGCTGATAGTCGGCAATCTTTTGTTCCACCAATGCCTGTTGGGTCTCAAGGTGTTTAAATACTTGAAAGGACGCTTCATCGCCGGTCTCCCCTTCCCGCCTGGCATGGTAAATCTTTTTAATCTCAGCCAGGGCAAGCCCGGCGTCCTTTAGTTTCTGGACAAAAAAAACCGTGTCCGCCGCCTCGGGGGTAAACAGGTAGAACCCCCCCGGGCTTCTGCCCGAAGCCTCGATCAAGCCCTCTTCCAGGTAATATCGCACGGTGCGAACGGTAACGCCTGCTTTTTGGGCCACCTCGCCGATCTGAATCCAATCTTTCTTGTTATTTTCCTTCATATAAAAAAATTAAGCATACACTCACGTTATTGTCAAATTTTATCAAGCCCATCCTTTTATCCACCCACGCTTTTAACAATCCCACCCAGGGATGTATCCCCAGAGGTGTATCCAAGGCTGCCCCGGCCAATCGGCACCTGAAAAAAGGAAGGGCCACTGGCCATCTTCGCCATTTTTGCTGGCATCAACCGCCATGGCGCCCGGCAGTCGCCGCTGATGTCCCCGGCATAAAGGTCTCTGAAACAATGCAAAGATTTGTAAACAGGCGGGAATTCCATTTGGTGAGCCACTGGGGCATCAATGGTAAACAAAATGGGTCAGTTATGGTGCCTGGGACGAGAATCGAACTCGTACGGGGACTCGCCCCAAGGGATTTTAAGTCCCTTGCGTCTACCAATTCCGCCACCCAGGCACAATAAAGGTTTTTTATACGTTATGCCCCGCGTTGTCAAGCCATCTTCAAGGGAGATCAGGGGGTAGCGCCGGGTTTTGAAGCTTGTCAAAGCCTGAAAGTTTTGTTAAATGTTCGCCATGCAGCAGTTAAGAATTGAATCCCGGATCATCCTGGCTTCCAAATCCCCACGGCGGCGGTTTCTCATGGAAAATGCCGGGCTCGAATTTTCGGTTTGTCCCAGCCGGGTCCGGGAAAGTGATTTTGAACTTACCGGGCCGCGCGATTATGTCAAGACCCTTGCTGAAGCCAAGGCCTGCGACGTGGCGGACATGTACCCGGACAGTTGGGTGATCGGCGCGGACTCCATTGTCTGGGCGGATGGGAACCTGCTGGAGAAACCGGGGTCCACGGCAGCGGCGCAAAACATGATGGCGCAGCTGAGCAACCGGACACATTGTGTTTTTACCGGGTTTGCCGTGGTTTGCCGGCAGGCGCGGCATCTTTTTTCCGAGGTGGCGGAAACCGACGTGACATTCAAAGCCTTGTCACCGGCAGAGATCGACTGGTACACGGCAACACCGGAGCCTTATGACAAGGCCGGGGGATACGCCATCCAGGGGCTGGGCTCCTTCATGGTAGAGCGGATCAACGGCTCCTATACAAACGTGGTGGGGATTCCGATTTGTGAGCTGATGGATCACCTGATCAAACATGAGGTGATCATCCCGGACCCCCAAAAACCAAACTGGCGAAGCACGGCGAATGGCATTGCAAAATGAAAGCGGCCATCTCCCACATCAATCACCGGATCACTGCTGCCGCCATTGCCTGCGGCAGAAAACCGGAAGCCGTCAAACTGGTGGCAGTCAGCAAAACCGTGCCGGTTGCGCGCATACAGGCGGCCATTGATGCCGGGCTCCGCACTTTCGGGGAAAACTATGTCCAGGAGGCCGGCGATAAAATCCGTCAACTGGAAGATCAATCCGTTTCGTGGCATTTTATCGGCCGCCTTCAAACCAACAAGGCCAAACATGCGGTGCCCTGGTTTGACATGATACACACCGTGGACAGTGAGAAGCTCGCCCGGGAAATCGACAAGCAGGCTCAGAAAAACGGCAAGATCCAGGACGTCCTGGTCCAGGTCAATGTAGGGGGCGAGGCCTCCAAGGCCGGCGTTTCACCCGAAGATGCCGAGTCCCTGATCCAGGCGATCAGCCCCCTGGAAAACCTGGCGGTAAAGGGGCTGATGACGATTCCCCCGTTTTTCGACTCCCCGGAAACCGTAAGACCCTACTTCAGGCGGCTGGCCAGGCTGCGCGACGAGATTAAAACCCGGCGCATCCCCCGTATCTCCATGCAGGAGCTTTCCATGGGCATGACCGGCGATTTTGAGGCTGCCATTGCTGAAGGCGCGACGATGGTGCGCATCGGCAGTGCCATATTCGGAGAGCGAAAATGAAACTGCTGCTCCACATCTGCTGCGCCCCTTGCGCCATTTATCCACTGAGCCGGTTAAGGGAACAGGGCTTTGAAGTGATGGGGTTTTTTTACCGGCACAACATCCACCCCTATACCGAATGTCTGAAGCGGGAGGAAGCCCTGCGACAATATGCGGAAACAAGCGCCCTGCGGGTTATCTACCAGAAAGGCTACGACCTGGAGGGCTTTATTCGGAACATGGTATTCCGGGAATCCAGCCGATGCCGGATCTGCTATCACGAGCGCCTTAAGGCCGCGGCCCATATCGGCAAGCGGGGCAAGTTCGACCGATTTACTTCAACCCTTTTATACAGCAGGCATCAGAATCACGAATGGATACGTGAAATCGGGGAGTCGGCGGGTAAACGGATCGGTATTCCCTTCCATTACGAGGACTTTCGCGAAGGCTGGAAAACCGGGATAGAACAGTCCAAGGCCCTGGGCCTCTACCGCCAGTCCTACTGCGGCTGCATATACAGTGAAAAGGACCGGTTCTACACGCCAGAACCGGATGAGGCCTCCTGATGTTTGGCAATTTCATTTATTTCATCATTGCGCTGCTCATCTACACCACCTATCAGCCCGCATCAGAGCCCCAAATGCCGCCGCTTTTCACCTTCGGCCTGTTCATCGGGCTGATCCTGGTTTTTGCCGCAGGCGTGCGCCTTACCTTTAAGGCCATAGAAGTAAGAATCGGGCGGGTGGATTTCAACCGCCTGGACTACCAGTACAATTCCGCAACCACGCGTTATTCGGTCATTGCCTTGTTTATCTATGCCATTGACATCTATGGCTTGAATATCGGGACCTGGTTCCGGGAATTCAGCCTGTTCAGGCTTTTCCCGACTTTTGAAGCACTTTTTTTCCTGGCACTTTTCATTTGCTATTTGTGCCTCATATGGGGGCTTTCGTACAGGGCGCACATGAAGCTCTATCACACCGGCATCTCCCGAAGGGATTACATCCGCTCCAACCTGACCTTTTCCCTGCCCGTTCTGCTGCCCTGGTTCATTTTATCCATTTCCGCAGACATTCTGACCAATCTCCCCTTTGAGCTGCCGAAACAGCTGTTGATGTCGAGCCAGGGGCAGATTGTCTATTTCCTTGTATTTTTGCTCATCATTGCCATCATCGGGCCCGCGATGATCCAGAAGTTCTGGGGCTGCCGCCCCCTTCGCCAGGGCCCGGCCCGCTACCGCATCGAACTCCTGTGTCAACGCACGCAAATGGCCTATAAAGATATCATGGTGTGGCCGCTTTTCGGCGGACGGATGATTACCGCAGGCGTAATGGGGCTGGTCCGGCAATTCCGTTATATTCTGGTCACCCCCGCCCTGCTCCAATACCTGGAGCCCTTTGAAATCGATGCGGTCATTGCCCACGAGATCGGCCATATCAAGAAAAAGCACCTTCTGTTCTACCTGCTGTTTTTTGCCGGATACCTGATCTTTGCCTTTTCCACACTGGATTTTATCACCTACAGCATCATTTACGCGGAAGCGGCCTACGGATTCCTGGGCCAGAACACAAAGGCCTATGCCACTGTCACCTCCATCAGTTTCAGCATCCTCATGATAGGGATTTTCCTGGTTTATTTCCGGTATATCTTCGGCTATTTCATGAGAAACTTTGAACGGCAGGCAGACCTCTACGCGTATGGCATTATCGGCGAGGCAACGCCTCTGATAACCACCTTTGAAAAAATCGCCGAGGCCAGCGGGCAGCCCAAGGACCGGCCCAACTGGCACCACTTCAGCATCCAGGAAAGGATTGATTATCTGGAAAAATGCGAAGCCGACCCTTCCTGGATCCATAAACACAACGCCAAGATCAGAAAAAGCATGCTGGTTTACCTCCTGGCGCTTGGCCTTATCGTTTGGGCGGGATTCCAGGTTAATTTCGGAACAGCCGGGGAGCGCATCAATGCCGGTTTTCTTAAAACAATCGTTGAAAAACGCCTTCAGCAGGAACCTGAAAACACCCAACTCCATGTCTTGATGGGGGATCTGCATTACAACGAAAACAACCCCGCCAAGGCGGCGGCCTCCTATGAACAGGCCATTGAACTGGCCCCAAACAATGCCCGCGCCTTGAACAACCTGGCCTGGCTGTATGCCACCACCCGCACCAACGACCTGTTTCGTCCCCAAAAGGCGCTTGAGCTTGCCCGGCGGGCGGCGCAGCTCGACCCGGAGCCCCACGTGCTCGACACCCTGGCCCAATGCTACTTCATCAACGGACAATACGAGAAAGCCATTGAAACGGAAAAACGCGCTCTATCGCTTGTGAAGGGGGAGGAGGCCTCGCACTACCGGCAGCAGCTGGAAAAGTTTCGGGCCGGCAGCCCTGATGACGATTAAACCCTCACCTGCCCGCGGGTTTCGATCACGGAGCGCACCATGTTCTTCATGCTGACATTGCCGAAACACATCGTCCTTATCAGCCAGGATTCCCGGAGATGAAGCTGCTTCATAATCGCAACGGCATCCATTCCCCGAGCGGCCAGCTCACTGACCCGGCCATAAAAATTTTCCAGGGAATCGAGCTTGCGGGCCAGGCATTGTTTCCCGTTTTTCCATTGCGGCCGGTGGGCGCAAAACAAGGCGTCAAAATCGTATTCCAGAATTCTTCGGAGAGAGTGAATCTGCTCGGCAATGTTTTCATCCGCCCGAAAATATTTGATCCGCTCACCCAGGAACAGGTCCCCGGAAAAAAGCCATCCCTGCGCCGGCTCCAGGAAAACGGTGTGATCCCTGCTGTGACCGGGGGCAGGAATCGGCTGGAACCGAAATTTGCCGTTTGTGTAAACCTCCGGGAAAATGGATGGTCGCAATGGCTGTGACGCCCCCCACATCAGGTGCTGATAGGGATAAATCCGCTTGGGCCGAAGCATTTTCCGGCAAGTCAGGGGGTGGGCGAATACCGGGGCCCCCGTGTGCTTTTGCACCGCCGCGGCGTTGCCGGCATGATCCTCATGATAGTGGGTCAGCAAAACAGAGCTCACCCCGTATCGCCGGCCAATCCGGCAAACGGCTGCACGCATGTGGGGCAGGCCGGTGTCAATCATCACCCGGCCGGCAATAAAAACGTGCACGGTCATCACCGGTGGTCCGACCGGTGACCATCCCAACTCATACGCATGGATCGGCCCGAAGCGCTTGTAATCAAAAATTTTCATCGCATAAACCAGTGTTTTAAGAATCTTTGCCATTTATTGCCGCCATCGCCGGCATCAGCCCCGGTGCACAGGACGGCCTGGGTTCAAACCCGGGTTTACCCCTGTTTGATATAATCATTGGAATATGGTACCCAACAGAGATGGAAACGACCTCCAGCGCCTGTGACTTTCAGATCACCGAAAACCGTGACCGCGACGGCCATACCATACATCTCAAGGGCCGGCTGACCGTGGAAACCGCATCTGCGAGCCTGGAAAAACTCCTTGCCGGGTTGAAAAGGAAAGCCCCGCCGTTCTATTTTGACATTTCCGGCCTTGCCAGCCTGGATGACTATGGCTCCCTGGTTTTGTTTGAAATCAGGCACAGCTTGAAAATCCCGCCGGATGCATTCCACATCGTCAATCCACCGGAAGCTTACAAAAAAACCCTTTCCCTGGTCAATTTGGATTTTGACGAAAGCTGCTCCGCCCTGCGGGGGCGCAAAGGCCGAAACTTCGTTGTCGAACTCGGAGCGGCCACCATCGAGGCCCTTTCGGTGGTCAAATTCATGATCTCCTTTATAGGGGCCATTGCCCTGGCCGTCAGCAAAGTGTTCCGGCACCCGAAATCCCTGCGCATCAATGACACCATCAGCCATATGAAATCCACGGGCGTGGATGCACTGCCGGTCATTGCCCTGATCAGCTTTCTGCTTGGCCTGATCATTGCGTTCATGTCCTCATTGCAACTCAAGCAATTCGGCGCCAATATCTACGTCGCATCCCTGGTGGCAATGGCCATGGTCTCCGAGCTGGGCCCGATCATGACGGCAATTGTGGTTTCCGGCCGGACGGGATCGGCCTATGCGGCAGAAATTGCCACGATGAAAATCTCGGAGGAGATAGACGCATTGTACGCCATGGGCTTTGATCCCACACTTTTCCTGGTCATTCCCCGCCTGTTGGCATCGTTTATCACCATCCCCCTGCTGACCGTTTTTGCCAATTTTTTCGGTGTGGCGGGGGGACTGCTGATCGGCACCGCCCTCCTGGGGTTGACGCCTGGCGCCTATATCAGCCAGACAATAGAGACACTCACCATTTTCGAGCTGCTTTGGGGTCTCATGAAAGCTTGTGTTTTCGCCATGCTCATCGCCGGGGTGGGCTGCCTGAAAGGGTTTCAGGCCCGGGGCGGGGCGGCGGCGGTGGGTCAGGCCGCCACCTCAGCTGTTGTAACCAGCATTTTTTTAATCATTTTGTTCGATTCCATGTTTGCAATCATCCGCAGCTATATTGGATAAAGGACCCATGCCGGCCGTACCCATTGTTGAAGTCAAAAACCTGACGGTCCGCTACAATGACGCCCTGATACTGGACAAGGTCAGTTTTTCAGTCAAAACCGGGGAGCGTTTTGTCATTGTGGGTGGTTCGGGCTCCGGGAAAAGCACCCTCATGCGCCATATGATAGGGCTGGAAAGGCCAAGCCAGGGGCAGGTGCTGATAAATGGCACGGATATGACCTGCTGTACGCAGCCGGCGCTTCACGATGCCTTGAGAAAAATCGGCGTCCTTTTCCAGGGCAGCGCGCTTTTGGGCTCGATGACCATCGGGGAAAACGTGGCCCTGCCAATCATGGAGTTCACCAACCTGCCGAAAACCGTGATCGCCAATATGGTCCGCATGAAACTCTCACTTGTCGGCCTGGAGTGCTATGAAGACCACCTGCCCTCGGAAATCAGCGGCGGCATGCGAAAACGCGCCGGTCTTGCCCGTGCCATGGCGCTGAATCCGGCCATCCTTTTCCTTGATGAGCCCTCAGCCGGACTCGATCCGATAACCGCCGCAGAAATCGATGACCTGATCCGCCATATCAATCAATCCATGGGCACCACCATCATCCTTGTCACCCATGAACTCGACAGTATATTCAACCTGGCCCAGCGACTGATCATGCTGGAGAAGACCGCAAAGCAAATTATTGCCGAAGGCACGCCCGCCGAACTCAGGGAAAAAAGCGGCAACCCCATGGTGAGGCGTTTTTTCAGCCCGCGGGAATAAAGCCGGCCAGCCGCGCAGCGGCACTGCCGTGCGGAAGAAGGTTGCGATATTTGCCCTTTCATATTAGATTTTAATCGTCTATTTATAGAGAAAAGCGCTATTTCGGAGAAATTGCATGCCCACAGCACGCACTCATTTTTCAGTTGGTATTTTTGTCATCATCGGAATGGCCGGGGTGGTGGTTGTTATTCTATGGCTCGGAATGATGCAGTATTTTCAGGAAGGCCGAAAATATGCGGCCTTTTTTGACGAATCCGTGCAGGGATTGAAAAAAGACTCGGCAGTCAAATACCGGGGAGTGGATATCGGGCGGGTCGATGAAATCCGTGTCGCCCCTGACGGGCGACTGGTCCAGATCATCCTGAGCCTTCACAACACAATTGTCGACCCGGCCTCGCTCTTTGCCCGCATCGAGTCCGTTGGCATCACCGGTATCATGTTTGTCGAACTCGAACGTATGAAACCGGGCGAATCCATACCTCCCCCGGAACTCAGCTTTGACCCCAAGCACCCGGTCATCGTGACCAAGCCCTCGGAGATGCAGAAACTGTTTACCGATTTATACGATATCACAAACCAAATCAAAGAGATCAACTTCAAGAAGGTTGAAAACGAGGTCTCCCGAACCCTGGGCAATGTCAACCAGGCCTTGACCGATGCCCGGGTGGCGCAAATTTCAGCAGATCTCCGAAACACCCTGGCCGCTGCAGAGGAAGTATTTGCCCCGCAGCAGTGGCAGCCCATACGCGACAATATCCAAAGCGCCACCAAGGGCATGGACCAGCTGGTCGATCAAACCGAACGCTCGGTTGAAGCCGCGGGGAAAAGCCTCTCCGTTCAAAATCAGGAACTTGCCGAATCCATAGAAAAATTTCAAACGGCTGTGGAAAACGCCACCCACATGATCGCCTCCGGTTCTCAATTAATTGACAATACGGATCGCCGAATGGCCCATCTGCATCAGCAGACCAGCAATTCCCTCCGGCACCTGGAATCTGTCAGCCTCAACCTGAACCGCCTGATAGAAGAGTTGCTTCACCAGCCGTCGCGCCTGCTGTTCAGTCAGCCGCCCCAGGAAAAAGCACCGGCAAAAACACGGAACGAAAAAGGACGATAGTCATGCGGATGCGCACAAGCCAGGTCCTCGTTTGGTATCTGACCCTTGCCGCCATGGCCGGTGGCCTGAGCGGCTGCGGGCTTCATCAACCCGCTTCCCGCCCGGTCTCTTATTATCAGATGGACTATCCGCCGCCGACGAAAGTGGAACAGCGGGCGCCTCTGCCCTTCGTTATTCGGGTTGAGTTCTTCCAGCCCTCGGAGCTGCATAGCCGGCAGCGCCTTGTGTATCGGGACGGCCGGTATGCAACAGGCAGGTATGTCTACCACCAGTGGATAACCCCCCTGGACCGGATGATCCCCCGGCTGCTGGCGCGCGACCTGCGCCATGCCGGTATTGTCCGCGCCGTTTTTTTAGACGGGGCGCAAACCGCAACCCACCGCTTGATCGGAAGCATTGAATCCTTTTACGAGGAAGACGGGCAAGCGCAATGGACGGCCGTGGTTTCTTTTTCCATCACCCTTGTATCTACAGAAGCCCGGCCCGTGCCTGATCAGATCCGTTTTCATCAGACTTATACCAGTCGGCAGCCCTGCCCGGAAAAAACCCCCGGCGCCTTTGTTCATGCAGCCAGCCAGGCCCTGTCCGATATCTCCCGGCGATTGACGGCAGACATTTATGAGGCCCTTGTCAAAACGGCGCCTCCCGAAGGGCCTGACCGATAATTCAGCATTCCGGAGGTCAAACGCGAAAGGTTCCGCCCGGTGTTCAGAACGTGTCGGTATGGGTGAATTCTTCAAGCTCCTTGCGCTTGGGCGCAGACGGAATCTTGGCCGGATAGCCCAGCGGCATCAGCGATACCAGTTCATAACCTTCAGGGACATTTAAAACCGATTTTACCCGGTCATGGTCAAAGAGCCCCATGATCACCGATCCCAGGCCCAGGCCATGGGCGGCCAGACTGATACTCTGACTGGCGATGCCCAGGTCGAACATGAACCAGTCGCCAAACTTGGTCGTTGTCTGCTCCTTGTAATACCCCGAAGTTCCCAGCCTGGCGCACAGGCCCAGTACCACCGGCGCTTTGGCAAGGGCTTTGGAGGCCGGGTTCGTGCCGCCCACGATCTCTTTGAGCTTTTCCTTAAGGCCCGCCTCCTTTACCACGATCACTTCCCAGCACTGGGTGTTGGCCCACGACGGGGACCACCGGACAGCTTCCAGTATTTCCCGGAGTTTTTCCTCCGGCACATCCTTGTCTTCAAAATTGCGAACAGTCCGTCTTTCCTTAATCGCCTGGATCACATCCTGCATACGTCCTCCCTGTTTTTTTCGGTGCCGGCACAAATTGACGATTTAACAATATCCGCAACAAAAATAATGCTTCTCATAGGATTTGCCAGCACTTATTTTACAGTGCCGCAGCACACCCCGCTTTGCCAGATCAGTTCCGCAAGCTTCAGGTCCTCAGGGGTGGTAATCTTTATGTTCCAGGGGCTGCCCTGGATTATCCTCACGGAACCGCCGCAATGCTCGACAACAGCGGCGTCATCCGTTCCATGAAACCCGGTTTCAGCGGCATATGCATGTGCCCGCCGGATGGTGCCCAGATCGAAGGCCTGGGGCGTCTGAGCCATCCAGAGCGTCTGCCTGTCAAGGGTGCGCCGGAGCCGGCCTGAAGCACTCACCTGTTTGACCGTATCCTGGGCGGGCACCCCCAGGATGCAGGCGCCTTCATTGTCCGCGCCCCGAATGCATGCCTCGATGTGCGCGGTTGCAACAAGGGGACGGACGCCGTCATGGATGACCGCCACGCCACTGGAGGCGGAGATGGCATCAAGACCGTTTAAAACAGAGGCTTGCCGGGAGTTTCCGCCGGCAACCAGATGGATGGGTTTTTCACAGGCAAGGGGGGAAATAATGGCTTGCCGGCAATAATCAAAATCAGCTTCAGGCACGACCAGAAAAATCTCGCTGACCCCGGCGGCAGCCGCCACTGCTGCAATGGACAAGGCCAGTATGGGGCGGCCCCCCACCAGAAGATACTGCTTGCGGACCCCGGCGGCCATACGAATGCCATCACCCCCGGCGACAATAATTCCAAAAGCCTCTTGTCTCATCTCGCAAACAGATTACCTCAGGTATTGGAGGCTCTTGGGAAGCGGGATGCCTTTGCCCATCCGGTCTTCTCCGTAATTGACCTCCGCCAGGACTTCAATGTCCTTTAACGCCCGGGCGTCGCCTTCAAACACCACCTGCCGGATATTTTCCTTCTGGATCTTCCCCCCGGCCCATTGGATGTCGAGAACGCTGCTGGCATCGAACCGGTCGTTGTTGACCACCAGTTCCACCTGCCCCCCATAGTTTTGAACGATCTTTGCCACCAGCAGGCTGGGCCTGGCATGAAACCCCAGGTCCTGCGGTATGTTGACGGTAATGGCGCCGCGCTCGATGTTTTCCTTCAAAATCTTGCGGGCCACCTCGCTACCGGAGGAAAAGTAATGATTGACGTAATAAAGCCCGTAATTGATGGTGCAGTCCAGAAGCATATCCGGATCCACCAGCTCGCACAATTTCTCCCGGGCCATTTTATAGGCCTGCTTGTAACCCACCTCGATCAAATGCCGCTCGTAGAAATGAAGGAGGCGGCCCATGATCTGCAGGAGATGGAAGATAACGGAAAAATAGGCCCGCAGCTGCTTCAAGCGCCGGTTTCCGTAACGGTAACCGCCATGGATCACATAGGTGTCAAAAGATGACTGCAGGTTATGGACAAGCATTTCAAACCGCCGGATTTCCACCTCGTTAACCCGGCTGGGCACCAGGTTCTTAACCTCGTCCTTGTCATAGACATCATAGAACTCGTAGGAATCAAAATCCTCAGCAATGGAGAGGAACTCGTTGGCCACCCACACCAGGTGCTTTTGCTGCAGATCCTTCTCTTCATCCTCGAAATCATAATCCAGGACTTCAGAGGTTGTGACACCGGGGAAATCCTCAGCTGTATAAGGGTTCTCCGGCATGCGAATCTGAAGGCGTTCGGCCTCTTCAATAATGACCGGCGCCAGTTTCATCAGGGAGCTGGTCATAAATGCCAGGACGAACTCTCCGTGCTTCCTGAAGTCTTCCTTGTTGTCGATATCATAGAAAATCAATCGGTTGACAATATGTTTCTGGGAATAACCGCCCAGGCTCAAATGACGGATGCCGGCGGCAAGCTCGCGATAGAAATACCAGTTGGAATTATTCTTTGCCCCGTGAAAATCGAGAAAATCCTCAAGCAGATGCGAGGTGGTGATCAGCTTGGAGAAAAAACTCTTGGTAAAAAGGTTTTCCGGGGATTCCTGCCGGGCCAGGTATAAAAAAGCCTTCAGGTAGTCAGAGGAATAAAACCGAACCTTTTCCCCGAAAGTTATGTCGCACGCCCCGGTCACCTGATTGTCCGCTTTCATTATTATCCTACATCATATCTTTCTGGGTTTCAGTGACGGCCTTGTCAATCTCTTCGGCCAGAGCCGGGGGCAGCCCCTCGATATGGACATTTAAAAAACCCCGCACAATGGTTGAAACCGCCTCATCTTCATCGAGGCCGCGGGCCATCAAATACTCGATTTCCCGCTGGTCAATCTTGCCGACCGCCGCTTCATGAGACATATCCACACCCGGCACATATCCCTGCAATTCCGGTATGGCATGCATCAGGCCGTCTCTTAAAATAAGCCCCTTGCATTCCAGGTGGCCTTTGCAGCCGGCCACCTTTCCTATCATTTCCCCGCGCGCAATAATGGTGCCACCGGCGGTAATGGCGCGGGAAATGATCTCGGCGCGCGTATCCGGCTCGTTTAAAAACACTCTGGAGCCCACATCCAGGTAACTGTCCCGGGTCGCCACAAGAATGCTGTTAAACCGGGCCACCGCCCCTTTTCCGTCAAGGATGGTGGTGGGGTTCATCTCAAGCGAACCCAGGGGGCGCAGGGATATGTAATTGGAAACGATCACCCCGCCGGCTTCCACGTGAATGGCCGTGCGGGGGCGCACATCCACCTGTTCCCCCCAGTCATGAATCATGGTGAAATGAAGGGTCGCGCCTTTTTTTACATAAAACTCGGATACTCCCAGGTGAAGGCCGGAACGCACATGCGAGGAAGTGGCGCAGCCGGTAATGATGTGCATCTCCGAGTCCTCTTCCGCTATAACGATGTTGTGAACATTCTGGGTGGCCCCCTCTTCTGCCAGATACAGGCAGGACTGAACCGGCCGGTCTACTTTGACACCCGGCTGCGATCGAATGAAATACCCGTTGTGCGGGGAACGGCTGGCATGTTCGGTAAACCGGTCGTTTTCAGGGCTTATGTGCCGCCAAAGGTAATCCTTCAGCCAATCGTATGTTTGCAGGGCTTCAGTTACGGACATCATCTCTACCCCGGGCATGGAACTCCGGGAATGGACCACCGAAGCGTCCTTCTGAATAAAGGTGGCGGCCCTGTTGTTCTCCGAGGTATCCACGCCCACGCTCAACCAGCGGCTGGCATCACCGGGGTCGACCAGGCGCAGATCCTCTATATAGTCGTGGGGCTTTGCCGATTGATTGTATTTTGACGGGTCCACTTTTAACGGATCGGGTTTTAAGGGGTCCTGTTTTAAGGGGTTCTGGTCCCGGGATTTGCTCTTGTCTACACCATTGCGCATCGAATACACTCCTCATAACCATATTCCCGGATCCATTTTAAAATTTCCCGGGCATTTCTCACACAGCAGAGGTGGCCGTCGTATAATACCTGGCCCTGATCCGCCGTAATATAATCCAGGATATGCCCCGTGTGGGTGATAACCAGGGCGGATTTGGTCCGCTTCTTAAGATGGCCGTGCTCCCGGGGGGCCCTGGGGCACTTGATCCCGCGCTCCAGCAGGGTGTTCACCACATCGCCCAGAAGCACGATATTTTCCAGATCCACACCGGATTCCGGCTCATCGAGCAGGACGAGATCCGGTTGCTGGGCCATCAGCTGCAGCATTTCCGAGCGTTTGATCTCCCCGCCGGAAAAATTCAGATTCACATCGCGCTCCAGAAAATTCGTCAGGTTGACCTGGCGGGCCAGCCCTTCAATATCCACATCCCTGTCCCCTCCGCACAAACTCACCAGTTCTTTTGTCTTGAGACCGGCTATCGTCGGCGGCCGCTGGAAGGAAACCCCGATGCCCAGCCGCGCCCTTTCGTGAATCGGCATGTAAGTGATGTCTTCGCCTTTAAACATGATGCGTCCGCTGGATACCGTGTATCCGGAGAACCCCATGATGGTCATCATCAGCGAGGTTTTCCCGGAGCCGTTCGGCCCGAAGAGAATATGGGTTTCGCCTTCCGGGATCTCCATGTTGATGCGGTCCAGGATTTTCTTTCCCTCGATTTCAACAACCAGGTCTTCAATTTGCAGCATGGATCAAGTCCTTCTTTCCTGTCAGAAAAAAAACGGGCGGCGGTGCCCGTAAGCCGAATCCTGTTTCCGGCCGTCGGATCACTCCGGGCCGGACAACGATCATTCATCTCTGGATAACGGTTGCCCGCTATCTCTTGCGACCTACCCGGAAGCTCGGACGGGCCGCCCTACAACGCTTCCCTACTTGGTCTTGCACCGGGTGGGGTTTACCGAGCATCCCCGGTCGCCCGGGGATCTGGTGCGCTCTTACCGCACCGTTGCACCCTTACCCCGCAATCGGCTCTGTGATTAACCGGGTTAAACAAAAAGCCTGCGCGGGGCGGTATTATTTCTGTGGCACTGGCCTTCACGTTGCCGTGACTCCACGTTATGGAGCACCCTGCCCTGTGGTGTTCGGACTTTCCTCCGGAACCGGCGTTCCGGCGATCGTTCAGGCACCGCCGCCCGCATTCTAATTATAAAACATACAACATCCGATGGCAATGGGGACATACCTTCAATTCATCACCGCGGTGCAGTTCATTGTACAATTGCGGGGGAATATTCATGTGGCACCCCATGCATATGGCATCCCTTGCCCCGGCAACAGCGCTGCCCCCCGTCTGGCGGCAAATAAACTCATACTTTTTAAGCATATCCGCCTTAACATGCCCGGCAATCTCATCCCGGTCAGCAATCAGTTTTTCCTCCTCCAGGCGCCTGTTTTCCGCATAGGCCGAAAGTTCCTCACGCTGCTCCGAGATTCTTTCCTTTTCACGCTCGTATTCGGCATTGAGCAGGGCCATGGATTGCTCCGCCGCCTCCATATCATCCAGGCATTGCAGCATCTTGTCCTCCACAGTGGAATTGCCGGACTTGATATCGCCGATCTCCTTCAGAATCGCCTTGTACTCCTGGTTGGTTTTAACGGCCCGAAGCTGCTCCTCCCGCTTCTGGATTCGCGACTGCTGCGTCTGGATTTGCGCTTCATAAGCGCGGTAGGTTTTCTTCAAGGCCTCAAGGGCGGATTGCTGTTCCCCTACCCGCTCTTCTATGCGTGTCAGCGCCGATTGCAGTTCCTCCATTTTCTGCGGGATCTGCTCGATTTCGGCCCGGATGCGGGATGCCGCCAATTCTTTCTGCTGCAGGTCTATCAATAGCTCGATTTGCTCTTTCAACTCGTTGCTGTCCATATATTCAGATCCCAGACTGACGATTTTTCTGCTGGCCCTTCCGCCAGCAAACGTGAAAAACGGCTATAACACAATTCACCGTCAAACGACAAGGTCTCCGCACTGAGCGCTGCGAAATTTTTCTTTCCTTTTTGTGGCCTGAAACAGTTTCACCGGTTCTGGGTCAGAACTTTTGAACCCCTCGGGATTTCCCCCTGCAGGCGTAAAAAAGCTAAAACCGGAGAAAGGGCGCAGCTTCCCGTTTGGAGACGATTACATCGGCATCCCAGCCATTGGCTGCCAGCGCAGAAACCAGGCGGCTGCGAATGGAGCCGACCATGAGATGCTCGGAGGAGAAGTGACCGGTATCAATCAGGCCCCGCTGGTAAAGTTCGGCATCCCGGCCGTCATGATAGCGCAGGTCACCGGTCACAAACACCTGGGCGTCACTCTTGAAAAAGGCCTGGAGCAGTCCGGACCCGCTGCCGGTACAGACCGCGATCCGCCGGACAAGCATATCCCCGGCACCGGCGACCCATACGGACTGCAGCCCCAAGGCGCTCTTGATGCTGCCGGCCAGGCTTGCCAGATCCATCGGCGCCTCCAGGTCACCAATCCGGCCCTGGCCGTTTTGATTATCCCCCCCCGATTCCAGCGGCGCGAGTATGGAAACATCCTTCAGGCCGATGGTTGCGGCGAAAACATCGTTTAATCCTCCGCTGACCCAATCCAGGTTGGTATGCGCCGAAAAAACAGCCAGCTGATGACGCGTTGCCATTTCAATCATCCGGCCCAGCGGGGTGCTGTAGTCGATTTGCTTTATGGCCCGGAATATGAATGGATGATGGGTGATCAAAAGGTCCACCGCCTGTTCACAGGCATCCGCTATCACGGGCGGGCTGGGATCCAGCGCAACCATGACTTTTTTTACCGGCCACTGGGGATTGCCGACCTGCAGGCCCGGGTTGTCCCATTCCTCCGCCAGCCAGGGCGGCGCCATGGCATCCATCAGGCCGATAATATCAGAAACCGCCGGCATGAGCGCTTAGCCTCCAAACAAAAAAAGACGTGGGTTTTTTACCACGCCTTTGAATTCATTGTCCGGCCCGTTTCCATCCGGCTGCCAGGCCGGACAGGACCCGAATTTTAATTTTTGCCATAGCGGCGGCTGAACAAAACCCCTCAAAAACCCCTCCTGAATAATTCTGAATATTTGGCCCGATCTGCCCTATTCTGATTTTTATCTGATTTTTTATGGGCCGCCCATTGCTGTGCCCGGATAACAGAAAAAAGTACCCAAAGCAAGACAAACCATTCCAATTTAATTGCACAAGGAATCAGCTTCTGGCACAATGACCGGTATGTCGGTACTGAATGCCATCAAATTATTTTTGAAAAAAACCCTATCCACGGCTGACAAATCATGCGTACCGGCAGGCGGAGAAGTTCATACGGTCGATGAGGGCAAAGTGTCCGGCCCATGGATAGGCGTTGATCTGGACGGGACCCTGGCCGTTTATGAGAAGGGCCCATCGCCCGGGAGCATCGGGGCACCGGTGCCCATGATGATGGAGAGGGTAAGGGTCATGCTGGCCAACGGCGAGCGCGTCAAGATCTTTACCGCCCGTGCGAATGACCCCGGGCAGCTGCCCAAAATCCGGGCCTGGCTGGAAGAAAACGGGCTGCCCCCGCTTGAGATCACCAGTGTCAAGGACTACCACATGTTTCGCTTGTATGACGACCGCTGCATCCAGGTGGAGACAAACACCGGCAGGCTCATCACCGCCGGGGAACCCTCGTGACCCGGCCAGGCTGTGTTTCCCGTCGAATCCGGCCTTTCCCGTCCCCTTGACCGCCCCTGAAGCGGCACTGTTTTACGTCATATACATCCCGCCATTGACATGAATGGTCTGCCCGTGGATAAAGCTGCCGGCATCAGAGGCCAAAAGCAGGGCCAGACCGATAAAATCTTCCGGAACCCCCGCGCGTTTCAACGGGATCCGCTGGACCAGCTTATCACGCTGGGAGGCCGGCATCAGATCCAGCATGGGCGTGTCCACCATGCCCGGGGCGATAAGATTCACCCGGATCCCGTGGGGCCCGACCTCAGCTGCCAGGCTCCGGCTGAACCCTTCAACGCCGCCTTTGGCTGCACTATAGTGGGCGCTGGTCTTGCCGCCGGTGCTGGCAACCATGGAAGAGAAATTGACAACCACCCCGCTGCCTCTTGCAACCATAAAGGGAAGCACTTCCCTGACCAGCAGGAACACCGATGACAGATTGACATCGAGCATCCGGCGCCAGGCTTCAAAGGTCATTTCCTTCACACTGCATGGCGTGCTTATGGCGGCAATGTTCATCAGTATCTCCGGGGGACCGAACTCCCGGATACAGGATGCAACCACATCGGCTACCCTGGCCGGATCACTTACGTCAGCCACTTTTCCATGCCAGCCTGGCAGCTCCTTCCCTGGCGGCTCAACAACGGATTCATTGAGGTCAAGCGCCACCACTTCCGCTCCCGATTCAGCCAGTGCAACAGCCACAGCCCGGCCGATTCCCTGCGCCGCGCCCGTAACGATGGCACATTGCCCCGAGAAGTCAAAAACCAACTGTTTCGCGTTTTGCATAACTCTTCCAGATGGGGGGTTGTAAATTTTCCTGCGCTGCCCGTGAATGCCTTAAAGGCCGAGATAGGTTGTCTTGACGGTTTCATCTTTCATCAGTTCGGCACCACTGCCTTCAGCGATGACCCTGCCCTGGGAAAGCACGTAATTCCTGTCGGACAATTCGAAAGCATAGCTGACGTCCTGCTCCGCCATGAGAATGGTGATCCCCATGCCATGGACTTTTGCCAGGCGTTTAAAGAGATTTTCCTTTATTATCGGCGCCAGACCGGTGGAAGGTTCATCAACCAGCATGAGACGCGCATTGGACATCAGGGCGCGGCCGATGGAAAGCATGGTGAGCTGCCCCCCGGAAAGCGTTCCCGCAACCTGCTTCCCCCTTTCTTTCAGGATCGGAAAAATTTCGTAAACCTTCTCCAGATTATCGGCAATCTCCCGCTTATCCTTCGAAAGATAGGCGCCGACCAGGAGATTGTCCCTGACTGTCATTTCACGAAAGGGCCGCCCTCTTTCCGGGCTGAGGATCAAGCCTTTTTCGGCGATTTCATGAGGCGGCCGGCCCATGATATTCTCGCCGTCGAAGACAACCCGCCCCCTGAGATCTATCTTTCCCAGCCGGGTCCCCCGCTGTTCTTCTTTCTCCCACCTGACCAGTCCGGCGATTGAGCGGAAAAGCGTACTTTTCCCCGCCCCGTTGGGGCCGACGATACTTACGAACTCCCCCTGCCGCACTTCCAGACTCACCTGGTTGAGAACCATTGCGGTATCATAGCAAACGACAATGTTTTCCGCCTTAAGAAACAAGTTTCTCCCCCTCCTTGCCGATGTAGGCCTTGATCACTTCCTGGTTGTTCACCACTTCTTCGGGGGTTCCCGAGGCGATGATGTCACCGAAGTTCAAAACGATCACCCGGTCCACCATCTTCATCAGGTAGGACAGCTTGTGCTCCACGATCAGGATGGCCGGTCCTTCACTGTGCAGCCGGCCAAACCTGCCGCCCTGGTGAAGCCGCTTGAGAGATCTGGCAATCAGCTCGGTTTCCGCGGGGTTGAGTCCGCCGAAGGGTTCATCAAGGAGCAGGAGATCCGGCTCGGTGGCGATGGCCCGGGCCAGCTCCAGGCGCTTGAGGTCGCCATGGGACAAAGTGGAGGCCCTCTCCAGGGCCATATCGGCAATACCGCAGAACTCCAGCGCATCCTTGGCCCGCTCCTCGACGGTTTTGACCCACTCCCCTTTCCGGCTGGCCCTTTTGGAAAGGGTGGATACCATCACGTTATGAATCACGGGCAGGTTCCTGAAGGGCTTGGTCACCTGAAACGTCATGGCCATCCCGAGGTTGGTAATGGCAGCGGTACTTTTTCCCGTGATATCTTTGCCCTGGTATAGGACCCGGCCTTCGGTCGGCCGGAGAATTCCCATGAGCAGCTTAATTGTGGTGGTCTTGCCCGACCCGTTCGGTCCGATAAGGCCGACTATTTCATCGCGGCGGATCTGAAAGCTGTTTCTGTCCACCGCTTTAACGCCACCGAAATCCTTGGCTAAATTTTTGGCTTCAAGGATTATCTCACTCATCATCACCCCTTCTATACATCAAACCGCAATTCCCGGCGGGACACTTTGCCGACATCCGTTTTGGGTATCTCCCCCACGAACTCTATAATGGAGGGAATCTTGTAATGGGCCAGCTTGCCATTGAGGAAGTCCTTGACATCCTGCTCCGAAATCCGCCCTCTTGCGTCACTTTCCGGCACGACAAAGGCCTTGACGATTTCGCCCACCCGGGCATCGGGAATCCCCACAACCCCCGCCTCCTTGACCTGGGGGTGGCTCCTCAGGACTTCCTCCACATCCCGGGCATATACCCGGTAGCCTTTATACTTGATCAAATCCCGTTTTCGGTCATAAAAATAGAAGAAACCGTCCGTGTCCATCCTTACCAGGTCGCCTGTCCGATACCACAAGGCCCCGTCTATTTCGGCCATGACCTCCCGGGTGGCCTCGGGGTTTTCCCAATACCCCTTCATGATTTGCGGGCCCCTGACAATGTGCTCCCCGATTTCTCCGGGCTCGAGCAGCGTGTCGGACTCGGGGTCGGCAACCGCAGCGTCCGTGTTCGGCACGGGAATGCCGAATGAATTGATCCGCGCATGCTCCAGCGGATTGGCATGGGTCACGCCGGTGCTTTCGGTCATTCCATACATCTCGACAATACGGGTCCCGGTCCGCTCCTGCCAGTCTTTAACCGTATGCTCATGAAGGGTGTCGGCCCCGCCGAGGATGATTTTAAGCTTTTCCCACTTGACCCTGCCGGTTTTCTCGTGCGTCTTGAGCAGTTCGAAAACCGTGGGGGCGCCCCCGAAAAAAGTGGCTTTGTAAGTGGTGATACATTTCAGGATTTCCTCGACATCCGGCGTGGTAAATATGATCGATGTCCAGCCGAAGCAAATGGAGCAGGTTATCTGCCACTGACCGGCAATATGGTACAAGGGCATATAGGCGATAAAGGTCTCCTCGCCCCTTTTCAGAAACGGATACATGGCCAGATTCTGCACCAGGGCGGCACTCATGTTCGCATGGGTCAGCATCACCCCTTTGGGCAGGCCCGTGGTCCCCCCCGTATAGTGGAGGGTGGCGATATCGGCTTGTTCAATCTGCGTCTCCGGGGTTCCTTTCTCAGAGCTGCGGATCAGGTTCTGAAAAGAATGGAAGCCCTCTTTTTCCTCGATATTGATGACAGGGGTCTTCATCTGTTGATAAACCCCGGACAGAACGCTTCTGCCGGCAACCTTTTTCAGCTTTGGCAGGTACTCCGAAATGTTGGTCAAAATCACATTGTCCAGCTCGACCTCGGCCTTCTCGATCGCTTCGTAGAGAATATCCAGGCTGATCACGGTGCGGGCCCCGCTGTCCTCCAGCTGGTGTTTGATTTCGGAGGAGACGTATACAGGGCTGATCGGCGTCACAATCGCCCCGATCCGCAGGGCGCCCAACATGGCAATAACGTATTGCGGCGAGTTCAGAAGGAGCAGGCCGATACGATCGCCCTTTTTGATGCCGAGTTTTAACAGGGCATTGGCAAATCGGTCGGATTCCGCTTTCAGGTCCCCGTAAGTGATTTTTTTGCCGTAAAAAATAATCGCCGGTGTTTTGGGTGCCTTTGCGGCCTCCCTGTCAAAAAGGGTGACGATGGACTCCTGGGGTATGTCTATATGCTCACTTACGCCTTCAGGGTAGAAAGCGAGCCAGGGTTTTTTTTGATAAATATTCTCTGCCGCCATAAGATGTCTCCGTTTCTGCTAAGCCATCACTATAAATTTGCCGTTTTCGGGGGTCACCGTTTATTCGCCTTCGTGGCGGATATGCAGCTGCGCACCGCAGGCACGGCATTTTTTCCGCCGGGCATAGTTTGTCAGTTTACAGCGCGGGCATTCGGCCTCAATCTTGTCAAGCACCCACACGCTGATCCCTTCAGGCATAAAAAGAAGGGTGAGGATGAGCACCACGGCCAGAAGGAGGAAGCGGATTTCCTCGCCCAGGGGGTGAACTCCCAGGAATTCCGTAAGAGGAAACAACAGGCACACCCCGACCACAGGGCCGAAAATGGTCCCCATGCCGCCAAAAATGGTCCATAAGATGGCATTGAAGGAAAACAGCAGCTCAAGTGTCGAGGGACCGACAACTTTGATGAAATGGGCATAAAGCCCCCCTGAAACACCGCAGAAAAAACCGCTTCCGGCAAATGCGAGAAACTTGTAAAATGTTGTATTCGTGCCACAGGCCCTGGCAGTGATTTCATCCTGGTTGATGGCCCTGAAAATGAGGCCGGTTCGGACCTTTTTGCTTTTCAGGTCTGTTAGCTTCCACATTATCAGCACCGACAAGACCATGACAATCAAAACGATATAGTATTCCGCGATACGGGAGAAAGCCAGCGGGCTTATTCCGAACAGCCCCAGCTCTCCCCCTGTATAATCGGGGAACGCATAAACCAGCCCCTGCAGCATAATCGGAAATGCCAGGGTCACCAAGGCCAGGTAAATGCCTCTCAGCCTCAGGGCGGGGGCCCCGATTACAAGGCCCATGCCCATGGCAATGAAGCTTCCCACCGGTATGGTTACCCAGGCCGGCCAGCCGAAGTTGCTGTTGAGCATGGCCGTGGCATAGGCGCTAATTCCGAAAAAGGCCGCATGCCCGAAATTCAGAACCCCTGTAAAACCGGAAAGAAAGTCCCAGCTGACGGCAAATATGATGTAGATGCTCATCAGGATCAGTATCCGGAGCAAATAAGGCTCCGAATTGACAATCGGCAGCAGAAAAACAAGGGCAATGAAGGCAAAAGCGAGGACCCGCCCCGGGATGGCGCCCACATCCTCCCGAAAAAACCAGTAAAGTCTATAAAAAGCAGCTCCCATAATCGCCTACAACCTCTCTTCCTCAAAGACCAGCCCGTATAGCCCCTCCGGCCTTATGATCAACACGGCGGCCATCACCGCCAGAACAAAGGCCCCCTGAAGATAAGCACCCAGGGGAATCAGGAAAACGACGAGGGTTTCCACATAGCCCAATATAAATGCGGCAATAATGCTGCCTTTGAGGCTTCCCAGGCCCCCCAGGACAATGGCCGCAAGGATCACCAGCAATGGAGGGATCCACATATGCGGTTCCAGGGGAAGCAGCGGGGAGACCATCACGCCGGCAATGCCTGCCAAAGCCATGGCAATGCCGGTTGTTATCAAACAAATGCGGTTAACATTGATGCCCATGAGGTTGGCCGTTTCCCTGTCCTGGGCGACCGCCCGGATGGCGACGCCCAGGCGGGTTCGGTTAAGAAGGAACTCCAGGGCCCCGATGACCCCGACGCTGACTATGATGGTCAGTATTTTTTGATAAGCCACCCGGACGCCCCCCAGTTCGAAAAACCCCTCCTGAAACGGGGGTATGCCCCGGAAATCGCCGCTGAAAACAATGAGCAGGATTTCCTGGAAAAACATGGCCAGGGCCAGGCTGATAATCATCACGGTGAGTTCATGGGCCTTCACGCGGTCAATGATCAGGCGATACGACACAACGCCCAGAATGGTGGTGATCAGGATCGAAAGGGGACAGGCGATGATGAGGGGAACACTGGTATAATTGCTGAAAATGTAGACCATGTAGGCGGTTAACATGAAAAAGCCGGTATAGCTGAGATTCAGTATCCGCGCCACACCAAACATCAAGGATAAACCGGCAACAAGGACAGCGTATATGCCTCCCTTTACAAAACCTGTTATCAAAATCTGAATAAGCATGTTTTTCCACTTTTGGGTTGCCGCGCCGGATAAGCGCTGAAGCGCTGCCGGCGCGGCGGGTTTTGATCAAGACGTGCGGCTATTCCCGGTCTTTCCAATACTCCACGACCCAGGGAGGCAGCTTGTAATATTCGGTCCCCTCATATTTTACGCCTTTCCATTCCCCGCCGGGGGGAGGCCAGACGCATACCTGCTCCTCATCAAGCCATTGGATAAATGAGGTGGTGACGTAACCCGGTTCAATTCGCATATCATGGGTATACTTGTCATCCCTGTCCGTGAAGCGGATTCTGCCGACAGCCGCCACATGGTCCGTTTTTTCCAGCTCCTTGACCACCGCCTCGGCATCCAGGGTGCCTCCGGCCCTTTCAACGGCCTGCTTCAGAATGTATACCGCCTCATAAGTCTGGGAATATACGGAAGGGGCGGTATCATTGAGTTTCCGAAACTTTTCGATATACGGAATGGTTCTTTCAGTCATCGGCACCGGCGGAAACGTACTCCAGGCGGCCTCGTACTCGACGTTTCCGTTGGTTTTCTTCCAGAAATCGGAGTCCTGGGCCGGCACGTTAATGCCTATGGCCGCCGCCGGGATTTTCATCTCCCCCCATTGTTTTGAAAAAGTCTGCGCAACAGGTCCCGAGGCAATGTCATAGATGACCTGCGCCCCTGCATTCTTAATCCCGGTAAATTCCGCGGTAAGGTCATTGGAAGAATAGGAGGGCCGCCATTCACCGACCACTTCGATTCCCAACTCGGGCGCATGATTCTTGATCAGCTCAAAGGTCGGGTCCACCCACATGAGTTTTTCCCCCAAAAGCGCCACCTTGGGCTTTTTGATTCCCAATTCCCGGGTAACCGCGTCAGTGGCCATCTTCAGCGCCGCCAGGTGGATCTGTTCGGCAAGCTCCATGTTGCACGAGCCCAGCCGGAAGAAATATTTATATTTGTCGTAATCCTCGTTGACGCGCTTGGTCAGCTGCGGGTGGCCGGAGCCGACGTTTATGAAGATTTTTTTGTACCGACTGGCCACATCCTGCATGCCCAAAACCGCCTCGGACCGGAATCCGCCCACCACAAAGTCCACCTTGTCGGAGGTGATCAGCCGCTCCATAACCCCGATGGCATCCGGAATGCTTTTCATCTCATTGGAATCGGCCTTGACCAGTTCGATGGCGCGCTGCTCCCCGTCCAGGTAGACCCCGCCGGTGGCGTTGATCTCTTCAGCGGCCATCTCCGCACCCATCCAGTGGTGCCTTCCCTGCATATAATCCATCGGGCCGATAACACCAATCTTGATCCTGGATTCTTCTGCAAAAGCATGTGTAAACGGAAACAGCAGCGCCAAAACAAGCACCAGCGCCCCAAAAACCATAAGGCCTCTGGCTTTAAAGTTCGCTCTGCCTTTCTTTTCCCTGCAGTGAAACATGTCTCCCCCCTCCTTCTGACTCAATGATTAACGAAACGTGCGGGTATATAAGCACCCTGTGGCTGAAAATCCGGATATGACAATGGCGGTGCAGGTGTTGATTAAAATGCGGGGAATCGTTCTTCAAGCCAAACTCCCTTTCGTGCGAAAGATGCCGCTGTTGAAGAATTCGGTGACTGTACCCAGTTTTTTAAAGTCTTTTTCGGCCTGTTGTCAAGGAAAAAATCGAATGACAATAAAATAAAATAAAAAAAAGAACATTCATTCAAATATTCCATTTTAAACTTTTTATTTTTTTTCTTTTGCGGTAAGAATGGGGTATAAAAAATGGTACCAATGATACCATGGGCTGTTTTCCGCACATTCGCTTCAGGACCAGCCAGACACAGGAGCTGAAACCAATCATGGCGGCAAAGGATAAACAGGGCAGGCTTGACCGAAACGGACGCCGCGAGGCGGTGCTTGAGGCCGCGCTTGACGCATTTGCCACAAACGGATTTGAAAAAACCACCATCTCTCAGGTGGCATCCGACTCCCGTGTTCCGGAAGCTTCCATTTATGAATACTTTCGCAACAAAGAGGATATTCTTTTCAGCCTGGGCGACCAGTTTATGCAAAAACTCCAAAATGACCTGAAGGTTCATTTTCTCGGTGTCGAAGGAACGGTAAACCGCCTGCGCAAGTTCCTGTGGCACCACCTGTACGCCTTCCAGGAAAACCCGGGGTACTGCCGGCTGTTTTCCCTTGAACTGCTGAACAACCCCCGATTCCGGACATCCCCCGCCTGCCGATCCCTGGCTCAATACCGGCTTGAGCTTAAAACGATTATTGAGGAAGGCATTCGGGAGGGAGTGTTTTTTCACCGCTTAATGCCCGATTTGGCAGAAATAATGATTTTCGGAACCATGCACCACATGATTCTTTCCAAGGTTGTGCTCGGAAAACCTCTGGACCTTGTCTCCCGTGCGAATGCGCTTTTTGAGCTTTTCATGGCGGCCCTGCTGGCCCGGAACTACCCCCGCCAGGAAGCGATTGGAGCCGAAAAAGGGAAAAAAGGGGATATCCTCACGGCAGCATTATATGAATTTCGGGAATCCGGCTTCCAGCAGGCGACCATCTCAAAAATTGCCAAAAGGGCGGGTGTCACAGAGCCGACCATCTACGAAAACTTTACAAACAAGGAGGAACTCCTTTATGCCATTCCGGAAGCCGTGATGAAAGGACACCTTGTGGAGTCGGTGGATGCCGACCTCTCCAATCACGACACCCCCGTAAACCGGCTTCGCACCTTCCTGCTGCATCAAATCCGCTCGGCCCGGGATTTTCCTGTTTATTACCATTTGCTGACCACGGAACTCCGCCGGCACATCAATTTCTACAAATCCTCCCACTACCTCTCGCTTCGGGAATACAGCGCGCGCCTGACCGGCATACTCCAAGAGGGCATGGCACAAGGGTTCTTCCGGAAAGACCTGGACATTGCAGCCGTCCGGGACCTTTATTTCGGCACCCTTGACGAACTCACCCTCTCGGTGGTTATTGTGGACGGCTCCGATCGTATCATCAGCTACACGGAAGACCTTTTCGACCTGATCCTGCATGCAGTGATGGCGCCCACCCAATAAGCCCCGAACGTCAAAATAAGCCGCCCCGTCCCGTCCCTGGCAGCGATTTTCGACATGTTTTGCCGGCCTCACCGGCGCTGCTCCCGGCAAACACCGGCATGCCCCCCAAGGCGGCGACGATCGAAAAAACACCAGATCCGTGTTTTTTCCCGCACTGAAATACATCTTCAAGCGCGGCATATAAAGCTTTTTCAAAAATCCGAATACAATTATCACTTTTATCTTGACACTGGGGAAAAAACCGTGCTTATTTTCGAATTAGAATAAAAAAAATAAATCTTATTTATTGTTATTTGCTTTGAATTTGGCACGCTACAGCCGTGCCGGCCCGGGCCTGGATACCCCCTGCCCCTGAGAAAATTTTTTCCAAAGGTGGATTTCCCGGCCTCACAAGCACCCTCGAACATCCGGAGACATTGCTCGTGGACGATTTCAAAAACAAGGTGGCGGTTATTACGGGGGCGGCCAACGGTATTGGCAGGGGCATCGCCGAGCGTTGTGCGCAAGAAGGCATGGCCATTGTCATCGCTGACATTGAAGAAGCCGCTTTATATGCACTCGAAAAAGACCTGCGTGCGGATGGCGCCAGGGTTTTATCGGTTATTACCGACGTTTCAAAATCCTGTGACGTGGAGGCCCTTGCCCGCCGGACCCTGGAGGCCTTCGGCGCGGTACATTTGCTCTTCAACAATGCCGGCGTTGCTGTTGAAGGGGTGATTTGGGAAAACACCCCGGAGG
>CAZNSO010000017.1:42453-50995 GCA_964575805.1 uncultured Desulfobacteraceae bacterium | reverse complement strand
TCCAGTACCGTAATGCCGGATAACGCGCCTTGACTGTTCATACTTCCTCCGTTAAGCTGGGGATGGAAAATCGGGATGATCCCTTTTTAAAAACAAGCCGGTTTTTTAAAAACGAGCCAGTTTTTTAAAGACGAGCCGGTTGAACCAACAATCCGGCCCAAGGATTTGGCCCCGACCGTCTTGCTTGGCCGAAAATTTGTCCAACAATAGTTTCCATCAACTGATGGCTTTATATTTATCTTCTGCCTGCCGGGAAGTCAACCGAATTCCGAGCGACCCGTCAGCTCGTCCCTTACCAAACGCCGGGTTTTAGGGATACTAATGTTTGCAAAAACAGGTGCACATCAAACTAAGGTGTACACGCCATTTTGAAGGCGGACACGCTTCGCTTGGTCCGCCCTACGAGCTTGCAGAACTCCCGCGGGGTTCCCGTTGAACTCCCGTAGGGCGGACCAAGCGCAGCGTGTCCGCCAGGGGATTGAATATATGTCTAAAAAATGATGCAAACATTAATAAGGCGGGCCCGGCCGTAAAAACCTTTTGACACGCCTGTGAAAAAATTTTATGGTTTCCCCATCATTTGATGGAATAAAATGCTGTGGAGGAAAACGGCAGCCTGGCATCAAGCCGGCCCTGACTTTTTTTCCGCATGTAAAGTCCTTTCAATCGCGCAAGGAGGAATCGATATGGCGCTCAACCTGGATGCAATCGGAAAAAAAATCGGCCCTGTCACCAAGGCATACACCTGGAAGGATGTTGTGCTCTATGCCCTTGGCGTGGGCGCCGGATTTGACGAACTCGAGTATGTCTATGAAAAAAACCTGAAAGTCATCCCCAGCTTCGGCGTGGCCGCGATTTTCGACTTTCTCTCCCACATCGGCGCCAACGCCAATGTCGATCTCTCCGGCATCCTCCATGGCGAACAGGACCTGATTGTCCACCATCCCATCCCCACTGAAGGCGAACTCATCACCGAGGGCACCATTGACCGGATCTACGACAACGGCCCGGACAAGGGGGCGGTGATTGTCGGCAGGAGCGAAACCCGGCATTCCAACGGCAAAAAACTCTTTACCAGCGTGCTGACCCTGGTTGCCCGAAAAGACGGCGGCTTCGGGGGCGAACCCGCGCCGCGCTCGCAGGCGGGAATTCCGGATCGGGCCCCGGACTATGAAGTCGAGGCGCACCCTTCCCCGGACCAGCCCCTGCTTTACCGGCTGACCGGCGACGTTTTCCAGCTGCACGTGGACCCGGAATTTGCCAGAATGGCCGGCTTTGAACAGCCGATCATGCATGGCCTCTGCACACACGGCTTTTCCTGCCGGGCCCTGATAAACAGCCTGGTCCCCGGTGCACCCGAAAATCTACGCCGCATGAAATGCCGGTTTTCAAGGCCATTGTATCCCGGGGACCCCATCAAAACCCAAATATGGATAACGGATGAACAGCAGGCAGTCTGGCAGACCCTCAATGCGCGGACCGGTGAGACTGTTATCAGTAACGGCCTTTTCGAATACGGCGAAATCCCGAAAGAGGAAATCCGGTTTGACGGCCAGGTGGCGGTGATAACAGGCGCAGGCGGCGGGCTTGGCCGGGTTTACGCCCTGGATCTGGCCGGCCGCGGGGCCAGGGTGGTGGTAAACGACCTGGGCGGCAGCCGGGACGGGACGGGCAGCGCCGCCGCGCCCGCGGACCAAGTGGTTGCGGAAATCAAGGCCATGGGTGGGGAGGCAGTGGCCAACTACGACAACGTCACCAGCCCGGAAGGCGGTGAAAACATCATTCAGACCGCCCTGGACGCCTTCGGCACGGTGGACATCCTGATCAATAACGCCGGGATCCTGAGAGACAAAAGTTTTGCCAAAATGGAGCCTCAGACCTGGCAGTCCGTCCTGGATGTGCACTTACACGGCGCCTACCATGTCACCCGGCCGGCTTTCAAGGTTATGCGGGAGAAGGCCTACGGCCGGATCATCATGACCACCTCGGCCGCCGGCCTGTACGGCAATTTCGGGCAGACCAACTACAGTGCCGCCAAAATGGGCCTGATCGGCATGATGAACACCCTTAAGCTTGAAGGCGCCAACTACAACATCAAGGTCAACACCGTGGCGCCGATAGCCGCATCCCGGCTTACCGAAGACATCATGCCCGGGGACCTGCTGGAAAAGGTGAAGCCGGAGTATGTCTCCCCCATCGTTCTCTACCTCTGCTCCACCCGCTGCGAGGAAAGCGGCTATATCTATAATGCGGGCATGTGCGCCTTTAACCGGGCGGCCATCGTAACCGGCCCGGGCATCGCCATTGGCGACGGCGCCAACCCCCCGTCCGTGGAGGCGGTGGCCGAGCAGCGCGATGCCATCAACAGCCTGGAAGGCGGCAAGGAGTACCGTGAACTCAACGAGCAGGTGGCGGACCTGATGAATACCTTCTCCAGGCCGGCCGCATCCCCGGCCGAGACGGAAGGCCGGGTCACTTCCGTGCCGGCGGTATTTGAAGCCATGGAACGCGCTTTTGACCCGGAGGCCGCAAAAGGGGTGGATGTTGTTTTCCAGTACCACATCTCCGGCGATGACGGCGGGGACTGGCACTGCATCGTAGCGGACGGCCGGTGCACGGTATCGCCGGGTGTCCACGACCAGCCCACCTGCACCCTGAAAATAAAGGACACGGATTTTCTGGACATGATCAACGGGACGCTGCCGGCCATGCAGGCCTACACCTCCGGAAAACTTCAAATCGAGGGCGATATCATGAAGTCCCAGCTCATTGAAAAACTGTTCCGCATGTGAAGCGGCCTTTCACCTGAACGAAACGTTTCATAAAAAGATAATACAAAGGACAGGAGGACACCCCAATGGCCCAACAATTTATCGCTGACCGCCGCGACGTGGACTTTGTTTTGTTTGAACAGATGGAGGCGGAAAAGCTCCTGAAAACAAACAAATATGCGGATCTGAACAAAAAGGCCCTGGACATGGTGATAACCGAGGCCAGGAACCTGGCGGTCAGGGAGATCCTGCCCACCTACGCCGAAGGCGACCGAAACGGCGCCCGCTATGAAGACGGCCGGGTGATCGCCCCGGAATGCTTTCGCCGGCCCCTGGAACTGTTTCGTGAAGGCGAATGGATCGCCATGACCGAAGACCCTGAAATCGGGGGCCAGGGACTGCCCTTCCTGATCGCGCAGGCCGCCAACGAATACCTGATCGGCGCGAATTTCGCCTTTGCGGCGTTTGCCGTGCTCGGCCACGGCACGGGAAAAATGATCGAGCTCTTTGGCACGGAAAAACAAAAGGAGATGTTTCTCAAGAACCTGTACACCGGGAAATGGGGCGGAACCATGGTGCTGACCGAGCCCAACGCGGGCTCCGACGTGGGCAACCTGGAAACCACGGCAGTCAGCAACGGGGACGGCACATACACGATCTCCGGCAATAAAATATTTATCACCAATGGCGACCAGAACCTCACCGAAAACATTATCCACCCGGTCCTGGCCCGGATCGAAGGCGCCCCCGCCGGATCCAAAGGCATCTCCCTGTTTATCGTCCCCAAAATCTGGGTCAACGAGGACGGCAGCCTGGGCGAGCCCAATGATGTGGTGCCCACCGGCATAGAGGAAAAGATGGGGCTTCACGGCTCCCCCACCACCAGCCTGGCCTTCGGAAGCAAGGGCAAATGCCGCGGGCTGCTGCTGGGCGAGGAAAACAAGGGCATGCAGGTCATGTTTCACATGATGAACGAGGCCCGTCTGGGCGTGGGCCTCCAGGGCCTGAACCATGCATCCGGGGCTTACCTGTACGCCGTCAACTACGCCCGGGAAAGACTCCAGGGCAGGGATTTGATGGAAGCCGCCAATCCCGAGGCCCCCCAGGTGCCGATCATCAACCATCCCGACGTCCGCCGCATGCTCCTGTGGATGAAAGCGCACGTGGACGGCATGCGGAGTTTTGTCTATTACGTGGCCTCGCTGTTTGACCGGGAGGCGCTTGCCGAAACAGACGAGGAACGGGAGACGGCCCAGGGCCTTATCGACCTGCTGACCCCGCTGGTCAAGGGCTACTGCACGGACGTCGGCTACGAGGTCTGCGTTCAGGCCATCCAGGTTTACGGGGGCTACGGTTACACTCAGGACTACCCGGTGGAGCAGCTCACGCGGGATGCGAAAATATGCTCCATTTACGAAGGTACCAATGGCATCCAGGCCATGGACCTGCTCGGCCGGAAACTGGGCATGAAAAAAGGCCGCCTGTTCATGGATTTTATGGGCGAGGTTCAGAAAACGGTTGCCGAAGCCAAGTCCACGGAAGGACTGGAAGAGATGGCCGCGCGGGTGGAGACGGCTCTCAACCGCCTGGGGGAGGTGGCCATGCACATGGGCAAAACAGCCGCCTCGGAAAAGGTTAAAACGGCTTTTGCCGATGCCATGCCCTTTCTGTTGGTCATGGGCGATGTGCTCCTTGCCTGGATGCACCTGTGGCGCGCCGTAACCGCAGCCCCGAAACTCAAGAAAGCAGTCGGCAGCCTGGATGATGCGGCGCGGATGGAAAAAGCGGAAAAGAACAAGGATGCCGCTTTTTATGACGGCCAGCTGAGAACCGCCCACTATTTCATCTATTCCGTGCTTCCGGGCACGCTGGGAAAGATGGATGCCATCCTCAACGCCAACAGCGACCCGGTCCGGATGCATGAAAAATCCTTCGGCGGCATGTAGGCGTCAATTGCGGCGGCAGCCGGTGACCGCCCGGGACCCGGGCGGTCACCGGCGCGCCTGAAACAGCGGCCCCGCCGCGAAACCATCAGAAATTAATGGCCACCCCGGCCTCGACAATGTGGCGGTCATATTCGTATATGTCACAGTTGGACCGGGTGTCGATATAGCTGTAGACCCCGTACACATCCAGGGCCGGGAGCAGCTGCCGGTTCACCGCCAGGCTGGCGGTCAGGATATTGTCGCTTCGCTCGTCCGTGCCGCCGCCGGCCCCGTAATCACGGACTTCGGCGTCATAAACCGTATTCTGGTATTCCCCGGAAAGCCGCACATAACTGCGCTCGCCCGAGAACAGCATGAAGGCGATGCCGGCGCCGGCGGATACGGCATCTTCATCCACCTCATAATCATCCTCGTCGCTGATGCGCGATACCAGCCCATACACCTCCAGCGCCTGCCGGCCCCCGGGCAGTGTATAATTCAGGGTCGGGGCGAGGGAGAGCCGATGATAATCAGACGCCTCGTCCTCCACGGCCAGCGTGTAGCGCAGCGGCAGGCTGCACACGAACGGCCCCGTTTTCAGGAAGGGTTCCAGCGAGATCATCTGCTCGAAGACATTGTACTCATTCAGGTCCTGGAAAAAATCCGCATACACCCCGTAATCCGCGCGGAAGCCGAGATTTCCGGCGGTTTGCGGCTGAAACCCCGCCACCAGGCTGACAACCCCGGCAAGGTCTTCCTTCTCATCGGAACTGTCCTGCAAATCATCGTAGGCCACTTCCACATTCGTGTCGTATTTGCCCCCGATCCTTAACATGGCGGCAACAGGCCCCTCGTATGTGCCGGACTGCCCCATCCGCTGCTGCAGGTTTGTCCTCCCCGCCGGGGAGGAGCTGGTCGATGTGCTGCAGCCTCAGCCGGCAGCCAGGGCGGCGGGGGCCAGGCCAAGCGCCAGGCCGGTGATCAGGACAACAAAAATCAAGGCGTTTTTCTTCATAACGGTCAACCGCTCCTTTAAAAAAATAAAACATAAAAAACCGGACATGCCTGCTTCAGGCGAAAACACCCGCCGTGCGGACCGCAGGCCCTGCTGCAGGGAATCGCGGCCATACTGCCACAAAGTGATATACACCTGTCAACAAAAAAAACCGCCACCCCATTTCCGGCTGCTGAAAACCGGCTTTTAACAGCCTTTTTGCGTAGCGGTAATTTTCCTATCGACGGCATCCCGGAAATCTTTAACACCTGATTCGATGTATCAGCCCTCTTCCTCCGGCCCCCACAGGGCGGCAAACAACGCACCCCCCCGGACGTCCGGGGCCTGATGAGCAAAACGCGCGCATTCATGCAGGCGACAGCCATACGGGCGCCTGCCATAAACCAGGCAGGACCCGGTTTTCGACAAATGGGGGCAAGCGCGGACCCGGGTTTCATCATCGAGTTGCAGCCAAACGCTCACACCGGTTTCCGGATGACGGCCGCAGCACTCATGCAGTTTCTCTTCAATCAGACAAGTTTCACAGGGATTCATGGCATCTGCCGGCCGCCCCCCTCTTTTTTTCCGTATATAATGCAACAATCAGTAAGCAATTGATCTTTTTCAAAGCATTTGATAATCAATAAGAAAAATTTTGTGTGATGGAAAGGAACCGCGCATGCTCAGCAAGACATTGGCCCAGATAGAGACCAAAATCAAGAACTCCCCGAACATCCCGGAAGATAAAAAAGCCGAATACTTTGATCTTTTACAGAAGCTCAACACCGAAGTCAATGAACTGAATAAAAGCAATCATGAAAAGGCGGAGAGCGTCAAGGAATTCACCCGGCTCGCGGCTCATGAATCCACCCGGGAGGAAATCAACCCGCGCCTGTTCCAGATCGCGCTGGACGGGCTGTCCTCATCGGTTCAGGAATTCGAGATCTCCCACCCCCGGCTGGTTCAGACGGTCAATTCCATTTGCACCTTTTTATCCAGGCTGGGGATTTGATACAAGCCATTGAAACGCTCTGTCATGGGGAGCCGGGGAAGGTTTTGAATGATCCCGAAAAATGCTTGATGGAACAGCTTCGCTATCGCTTGTTGGCGGACACGCTGCGCTTGGTCCGCCCTACGAGAGCTCTATGAGCTCAGCCCGTCATGAAGATCGAAAATCTGCCAACAGCCCCGTAGGGCTGACCAAGCGCTTAATCGAGCCATCCAAATATTTCAGGACGGCACCGGTCGGCGGGCCTCTGAAAAGCCCCGTAGGGCGGACCAAGCGAAGCGTGTCCGCCACTGCGTCAAGGGGAACCAGGGAAAGTTTGGAACGATCACGAAAAGGTTGACGGAACAACTCCGTAGGGCGGACCAAGCGCAGCGTGTCCGCCACAAAAGCAAACGAAAATCCTGCGCGTCCAGGCCGTCATGAAGATCGAAAAGATACCCATAAAATTATGCAAACATTAACAATCACCAGCTTAATCGAGCCATCCAAATATTACAGGGCGGCACCGGCCGGGGGGGCGCTGAAAAGCCCCGCCAATAAAGCCGGCGTTTTTACACTGCCTGCCAGGCCTTCACCGGGGTGCATGGCATCATGCTGAAAATGATTCGCGATTGGTTCCACCAGCGTTTCTCCGATCCCCAGATCGTCATCCTCTGGGTACTGCTTATCGTCGGCTTTCTACTGGTTTTTCTGCTGGGCGATATGCTGAAACCCGTATTTGCCGGCCTTGTCATTGCTTACCTGCTGGAAGGCGGCGTCAACCGGCTCGAGCATTTCAAGGTGCCGCGAAAAATCGCCGTTTTTATCGCCTTTAGCGTCTTTCTGGTATGCCTGATGCTTCTGGTCATCGGCTTTCTGCCGCTCCTTTCCCGGCAGATCGCCCAGCTCATCCAGGAACTGCCCGAACTGCTGGCCAATGGCCAAAAAGAGCTCATGCAGCTGCCCCAGAAATACCCCGAATTTATTTCCGAGCCCCAGATTCAGCAGATCATCGGTTTCCTGAAATCCGAACTCACGCGCCTGGGCCAGGAGGCACTCATATTCTCCGTGGCCTCGGTAAGAAACCTCATCACCCTTTTGGTCTACCTGGTGCTCGTGCCCTTCCTGGTCTTGTTTTTTTTGAAGGACAAAGACATGATTATCAGCTGGGCCAAGGGCTTCCTGCCGAAAAACCGGGACCTGGCCGCCGAGGTCTGGAACGAGGTCAACTCCCAGATCGCCAATTTCATCCGGGGCAAACTGTGGGAAATCATTATTGTCTGGGCCGCCTCGTATGCGACCTTTACCGTGCTGGGCTTAAACTTCGCCCTGCTGATCTCCTTTTTCATCGGCCTCTCGGTGCTGGTGCCCTACATCGGCGCCACGGTCATGACCCTGCCAGTCGCCCTGATGGCCTTTTTCCAGTGGGGCATCGGGCCGGATTTCATGTATACGGTGATCGCCTACGGCATCATTCAGCTGATTGACGGCAACATCCTGGTGCCGCTGCTGCTCTCGGGGGTCGTGAACCTCCATCCCGTGGCGATTATCGTGGCCGTACTGGTATTCGGGGGGCTATGGGGCATATGGGGCTTGTTTTTCGCCATCCCCCTGGCAACGCTCGTACATGCGGTGATCAAAACCTGGTTCAGCAAAAAACAGCCTTTTGACAGTCATTCAGGCAGTCATTCAGGCGGCACGGAGACGGCTTACTGATCGTTGCAAATACAGGTAACCATCAATAAGGTGTAGACGCCATTTTTAAGGCGGACACGCTGGCGCTTGGTCCGCCCTACGAGGGTTACAAGGGTTACGGGAGCCTTGCGGCGCCCGGCGCGCTTTGTCCGCCCGGGAGATAGAATAT
>CAZNSO010000017.1:25203-42353 GCA_964575805.1 uncultured Desulfobacteraceae bacterium | reverse complement strand
GGAGATAGAATATATGTCTAAAAATTGTGCAAACATGAATAAGGAGCGTTTATGAAACTCATCGATCAACCCAAAGTCTACCTGGTGGCCAGGACCCAGCTGGTCCGGGAAGGTCTGGACGCTTATTTGAATGATATCGGCAGCCCGGACTGGCAGCCGGAAGCCGACGTTTCGGATGCGGAGAACCTGGTCGAGGCGGCGGGGCGCATGTGTTACCGGAGCTGGCAGCCCTATGACCCTGAAAAGCCGGAGGCTACAAACCCCAACGTGTCCCGGGTCAGGCAAGGCAACGCGGGCTATATCGCCAACGTCTTAAAAAGCGGGCACGGCTCCGTGCTGGAGCATGTCAACATGACCTTCATCTGCCGCAATGTCTCCCGGGTGTTCACCCACGAGCTGGTCCGCCACCGGGCCGGTATGGCCTACAGCCAGGAAAGCCTGCGGTACGTGCGCCTGGACGACCTCTCCTTCTGGATGCCGGATGCCGCAAAACAAAACCCGCAGGCCAGGGAGAAGTTTGAATCCGTTGTCGACTTCCTGGAAAACACCCAGAAAGAACTGGCAGAGATATTCGGAATCCACGATTCCTCGGATTTTACCGAAAAAAAACACCTCACCTCCATGTTCCGGCGCCTGGCGCCCATCGGCCTGGGCACCGCCATCATGGTCACCGGCAACCTCAGGGCCTGGCGCCACATTATCGGCATGCGGACCTCGCCCGCCGCAGAAGAGGAGATCCGGATTGTTTCCGGTCAAATCGCGGCAATCTGCAAGCGGGAATACCCCAACATTTTTCAGGACATGGAATTCGCGCCCGAATCGGAAACCTGGCAGTTCACGCACCCCAAGGTGTAAACCGGCATTAAACCGCTTCCATGCGGAAAGAGCAGTCATGCAGTATGAAACCCGATTAAACGTCCGATACGCGGATACCGGAATTCAGGCCCGGCTCAAACCGGGCATGATACTCAACTATTTTCAGGACATGGCCACCGAGCACTGTACCCGGCTGGGGGTCACGGGAATGGACCTGCTGCCGAAAAACCTGGCCTGGGTGGTTTATCGCTACCAGCTCAACATCCGGCAATACCCAGTCTGGCGGCAGGGCCTGCACCTGAAAACCTGGCGGCACCCGGCAAACAACCTCTATGAGCTCAGGGCCTTCGAGGTCCGCGACGATGCCGGCAATCTCATGATCACCGCCAAAAGCGCCTGGATACTGACCCGGCTGGACACGCGCAAGCCCGTGCGCCTGAAGCCCCATCTGCCGGAACGGATGATGACGGAAACGGCCAATCCCATCGAAAATGATTTTGAACCCCTGCCGGAGCCAACCGCCGCCGATGATTCCCGTTCGTTTGTGGTCCGGATGCACGACCTGGATTTCAACCGGCACGTCAACAACACCGTGTACGCGATCTGGGCGATGGAGAGCGCCCCGAGGGAGACCGCCGTCCAGTGCCTGCCCCATGAAATCGCCATCCAATACCAGGGAGAGGCGGTCTTCGGAAACCGCATCACGGCCTTGACCCAGGCCATTGGCGAAAACCCCGAAACCGCCTTTATTCACACCCTGTACAACGATGGCTCGGCCGAAACCCCCATCACCCGCGTGGTAACCCGGTGGCGGCCGGCTGAAGCCTTTCCCGGCGTTGCTTAGTCAAGCCCCGTAGGGCGGACCAAGCGCAGCGTGTCCGCCTTTTCTTAAAAGCCAGACCGCGCTTGGTTTTCTGTTGTGGCGGACACGCTGCGCTTGGTCCGCCCTACGAGAGTTACCGAGAGTTACCGAGAGCCTTACGGGAGCCCCGCGAATCGAGTCCGCCATGGAGATTGAAAATAGTCTCCGGAATTATGCATACATAAATAAAATCCAAGCCTGACACAGATATTGGCAAAAAGGACGGTTTTCGTTCAGGCACTGTTTAAAAACGCTCGATCAGCTTGTCGATAATATAGGTGCTCTCCCGCATGGCCTGCTCACTGAAGGAGCCGAACCAATCGGCAATTTGCGCGAATTCGGCCAGGAACTGCTCCTTGTTGTTTTCCTCGAGCATGGCCAGGTTGTCCTGCAGGGATTGAACATACTGCCGAAGCAGGTCCCGGCGCTGCCTGGAGGCAAAGATGATTTCACAGTAAAGCGAGGGGTCCTGGGCGAACAGCCGCCCCACCATGCCCAGCTCCAGCCGGTAAATGGGGCTCGTAAAATCCAGGGTGCGCTCCAGGTCGATCTGCTTGCGGTAAAGGAACCGGCCGAAGGAAAAAGAGGCGAAATGGCGAAGCGCCTGAACCAGGTCCATGATCTGATCATGCTCCCTTGCATCGGCCGTGACCACCACGCTTCCCCAGGCGCTGAACTGGTCCAGCAGCCATTGGTACTGCCCGCTCTGCCTGCCGGGGGTGGCGACCACGATCTGTTTGTCAAGCGATGAGGTGTTGGGGCCGAACATGGGGTGCAGCCCCACCACCGGCCCGCCATGGGCCTCCATCATGGCGGCCATTGGGGCGGCCTTGATACTGGTAATATCGGCCAGGACGGCATCTTTGGGCAGGCGGGGCGCGATTTGGCTGATAATCGCGTTGGTCTGATCAATGGGCACGCTGATAATGGCGGCATGGATGCCTTTGCAAAGCGCTTCGGCATCGGGCCAGTCCTGCTTGTCCAGGATGCGGACCTGGTAGCCGGCCTCGGAAAAGCGCCGCGCGAAATAGCGGCCCATGGCCCCCCGGCCGCCGACGACAAGGATCACCCCGCCCGGGAAAACCGCCTTCTGCGCCATTCGCCGGCTCTGCTCCACCCGGGACTGCCGCAGGATCACCCGGTAGAGCTCCTCGATATAATCGGGGGAAAGACCTGCCGCAGCGCCCTGGGAGCGCCGGCTGGAAATCAGGTCCTCCTCCCTGGCCGGGTGATAAACCGGCAGATGCCGGGATTTTTTGATTTCCGTGACCTGCTTGACCACCTTCTGCCGCTCAGCCAAAAGGGAGACGATCTGTTCATCGATTTGATCGATCGCCTGCCGCAGCCCCTCCAAGTCATTCATTTCTCCACCCGGTTCCGTCACCTGCTCTTTCTCCTTTGCTGGTTTTCACCTTTTTCTTGTACCCCCCCCTGCCCTTCCTCCAAAATCACCCGCCCGCTTCGCTTTCCGCCGCAATCCGCTCCTTCAGACTGCAGACAAAGCATTTGCCCGGCTTCGTGGTTTTGTACCCGCACGCCGGGCACCGGTTGACCGTTTCGGCCGTCTCTGCCGCTTCATCCGGCCCGGCAAGCTTTTCTTTCCCCTGCCGCAAAAACCCGAAGTAGAATTCCGCCTTGACCCCCGGCGAGCGCGATTCCAGGGAGTTGAGCAACTCCTTGTGCACCAGGCTGGTGGCCCCCCGGGAATGGGGGCAGGTGCCGCCGGCCGTTTCGATGCGGTGCATATCCACAAATTGCTGCATTTCCCAGTCGGTCATCATGACCAGGGGCTTGACCCGGGCCGCCATCCCGGGCTCGCCTGCCAGCACCGGGGACTGGCGGGCCATGTAGCCGGTATACCAGCGAAGCACGTTGCCGAACAAAACCGCGCTCTCATCATCGAGGTTATGGCCGGTCACCACGGCATCGCAGCCATGCGCCAATGCCAGATGATTCAGGAAATAGCGCTTGATCGTCCCGCATAAGGAGCAGGCCGGTTTGCCGGAAAACCGGCAGGCCTCGTCAAATTCGCAGCCCATGAGCTCGCTGAAGGAATAAACGAAAACCGGCGATTGCTGCTGCTCCCCAAACCGGCGGACCTTTTCCTCGGATTCGCTGGAGTAGGCCCCGAAGCCGTTGTTGATATGAACAGGCACCAAACGGCACCCCAGGTCCCCCAGGATTTTCCAGGCCCCCATGCTGTCCTTTCCCCCGGAAACCCCAAGCAGCAGGCGGCTGTCGCGCCCGAACATCCGGTAACGCCGAATGGTGCGGGTCACCTGCCGCAGAACGTGCGCATGATAATGATTGCGGCAGAACGCGCTGTTATGCCTTCGTATCCGGATAAAGGCGGGCTGTCTGCAGACGGTGCACTTCAACTCGCTGCCCCGTTAAAGCTTCTTTATCAACTGGTTGGCCGCCGTCAGCATCGGGTCCCACACCGGGGAAAAGGGCGGGGCGTAAGCCAGATCCGTCTGGCTGAAATCCGAAACCGTCATTGCGTTGTGAAGGGCCACCGCGGGGGCGTGGATGCGGTGCGCCACCCCTTCCTCGCCAACCATCTGCGCCCCCAGGAGCCGGCCGGATTTCCTGTCGCCAACCATGTGCACCCAAATGGAGGTGGCCCCGGGATGCGCATGGGCGCGGGAGCGGGCTTCGATGGTGACGGCAGCCGGATCGAAGCCCGCGGCACCGGCCTCCTCCTCGCTCAAGCCGGTTCGGGCCACCTCGAGTTCAAAAACCTTGAAAACAGCTGACCCGGCAACCCCCTGCAGGCGGACATCCTTCCCGCACACATTGTCCGCCGCCGCCCAGCCGGCCCGGTTGGCCCTCAATGCCAGGGGGATCCAGACCTTGCCGCCGGTTACCACGTGATAGGCATCCGCGCAGTCGCCTGCCGCAAATATTCCCGGCACATCGGTCTCCACCCGCCGGTCAACGGCAATGGCCGATTCCGGTCCCAGGGCGATGCCGGCGGCCCGGGCAAGCTCGCTGTTGGGCCGCACGCCCAGCCCCATCAGCACCATGTCCGCTGTCATCGTCCGGCTGCCGCAGGTCACTGCCAGTCCCTCATCCGTCTTTTCAATTTTTTCCACCCGGCACCCCGTCTCCAGGGCCACATCATGGGCCGCGAGCGTTTTGCGGACGACCTCGGCGATCTGGGCATCGTAATTGCGCATAAAGCCCCTGGTGACCCCGGTCACGGCAAGCCCCCGGGCTTTCAATGCTTCCGCCATTTCAAGGCCGATGTAGCCCATGCCCACGAGTATGGCGGAGGAAACCGGGTTGGCGTCCATAAACGCCTTGATATTCCGGCCGTCCGAGAGCCGCTTGAGCGGCAGCACGCCGGGCAGGGAAATGCCTTCGATCCGGGGCATGACAGGGGAGGCGCCGGTGGCAAGCAAGAGCCGGTCGAAATGAAATTCCCGCTGCGCTCCGGTGTGATCCCTGGCATAAACGGTGCCGCCGGTATCCACCGATTCCGCCCGGCACCCGGTGAGCAGGTGGATGCCCTGTTTGCTTCGGAACACCTCGGCCTGCCGGACCACCAGGTCATCGATGTCGCGCTCCTTGTCCGCGATATTATAGGGCATGCCGCAGGCGCTGTAGGAGACATCCGTTGTCTGCTCCAGGACGGTCACATTCATGTCCGGCTGATTGCGCTTCGCGCGGCTGGCCGCACTCATTCCGGCGGCATCCCCGCCGATCACCAGAAAATCCATTTGCCCCTCCTTCTCATATATCCCTTGACCATTCATTCAGCGGGATTATTATTGGATCATACAGAATATGTTAGACAGGGTAATATGAAAGACTATACAAGTAAATAGCGCCCGAACGAAAACCCTAGCAAAAACCCGGATTTTTTGCCGGGCTGCTGGACTTTTCACCAACAACCGCACTCTCCCATTTTTACCGGATAATACATGCATCTGATTGAATCGCAGGGGACATTGCCGTCCATGACCGATATGCGCATCGAGCAGCACCCGGAACCCGGCCGCCGCATCTTATGCACCCGGGGGGACACGGTTACCTTTACCCTGAGCCTGCCCGAAAAATCCGCCGGCCAGGCCTGGGTGCGAACCAACATCGGCCAGGGCAAAACCATTCGCCGGGAGATCCTGCGCGCGGTCACCCATGATGAGCCCCTGCTCGGGCGCGACTGGTTCGACATCCCGATGGAGCCGCTTGATGGGAACCGATTCCGCCTGACCCTGGGACTTGCAGAGGTCGGCCATTTTGAGGCCAAGTGCTTCTTCCTGCCATCCGGGCAGTTCACGCCGGTTTGGCCGCCGGGCCCCAATGCCGCCGTTAACGTGGCGCCAACCGACACCTGCTGCGCCAATATCATCTACAACGCCTTCGTGCGCCAGTTCGGCCCCAACAAGGACGGCTCATTCACTGTTCCGCGCCGGAATAGCGAGGCCATCCGGCAGCTGGATGAGGCCGGCTACACGGTCATCCCCCCTTCCGGAACCTTCCGTGACCTCATCGGCGAACTGGATTTTATCGTGAACCACCTGGGGTGCCGGTTTATCCACCTGCTGCCGATCCATCCCACGCCCACCACCTACGGCCGGATGGGCCGCTTCGGCAGCCCCTATGCCTCGCTTGATTTCACGGGCATCGACCCCGCGCTCGCCGAGTTTGACCCGAAAGCAACCCCGCTGGAGCAGTTCGTCGAACTGGTCGACGCCGTTCATGCCCGCTCCGCGCGCCTTATCCTGGATATTGCGCCCAATCATACCGGCTGGGCCGCGGAACTGCATGAGACCCATCCCGAATGGCTGGTGCGGGATGCCGCGGGACATATCGAGGCCCCGGGGGCCTGGGGGATCACCTGGGAGGACCTGGCCCGCCTGGATTACCGCAACAAGGATTTGTGGCAGTACATGGGGGATGTCTTTCTGACCTGGTGCCGGCGGGGGGTTGACGGCTTCCGGTGCGATGCCGGCTACATGATCCCGCATTGGGCCTGGCTCTATATCGTCTCAGCCGTTCGCGAGGAATTCCCGGAAACCGTTTTCTTCCTGGAAGGACTGGGCGGCAAGCTCTCCGTAACCCGGCGGCTCCTGAACACCGGTGGTTTTGACTGGGCCTACTCGGAGCTTTTTCAAAACTATGACCGCGGCGCGATCGCGCACTACCTGCCCGAACCCATGGAAATTTCCCGGCAGGACGGGCTTATGGTCCACTTCGCGGAGACCCACGACAACAATCGGCTGGCAGCCACCTCCACCGTTTATGCCGCCATGCGCACCGCCCTTTGTGCCTTGTGCGCGCCCCAGGGCGGATTCGGCTTTGCCAATGGGGTGGAGTGGTTTGCCGCGGAAAAGATCAACGTGCACGGGGCCCCCTCCCTTAACTGGGGCAGCCGGGACAACCAGGTGGAGTGGCTGCGGCGCATCCATCACCTGCTGAAAAGCCACCCGGCTTTTTTCGACAAGGCCGAAATCCGGATGATCCAGGAAGGCGAGGGAAACGCCCTGGTTTTTCTGCGGCACCACACGCCCTCGGGAAAACGCCTGCTGGTGGTGGTCAACCTGGACTGGCAGCACCCGCAGCGCATCTCCTGGCACCCGGATGCCGCGGGTATCCGGGAAACCGATTACACGGACCTGCTCCGAAACCGGCCGGTCCGGGCCGAATCCACGGATCACGGGCTTTATACGCTGTTTTTGGCACCCGGCCAGGTGCTTTGCCTCACGACTGAAACCGAAACTTATCCAATGGATCACAATCCTTTGCTGCCGGAGCGGATTTCCCGGCAGCGTTTGCGGGCGGCGGCCCTTGACGTGTTTTGCGCCTTCAGCGGCATCACCCGCCTGGGCGATTTTGATCCGGAGGCCGCAGCCGCGGAACTGGCCGCGGACCCCCTTGCCTTCTGCCGGAAAATGAACCCCCGGGGCGATGAGCCGCGCGTGGTCCATTGGCAATGGCCCGCGGACAGCCGCCGTCAGGTCATGGTCGCCCCCGGCCACTTGTTAATGGTCAGCGCCCCCCACCCCTTCCGGGCCCGGATTGTGGAGCCGGGCGCCAGGCGGGAGAAAACCCGTCTGGTGGCCGACAGCCTCCTTCAGCAGGACGGCTCCTTTTTTGCCCTTTTCCCGCCCCTGCCGGCCGGCAACACCCATACCCGCCGCCAGTTGCGGCTCTCGGTGTATGACGGGCACTCCGGCACCCACACGGATGCCCCGCTTCTCTACACGGCCCTGCCGGATCGCCGGGGGGTCCGCCGGGTTTTCGGCAGGCGGGCGCTTAAACAGGAAACAGTGAAATTTCTGGGCACCAACGGCCGGGGCGCCATGATGCGCGCCCATGCAGCCTGGTCCCAGATCGACAGCAAGTATGACGGGCTGCTGGCGGCCAACCTGAACCCCGATTTCCCGGACGAGCGGCAGATGATGCTGATCCGCTGCCGGGCGTGGCTGGTATACCAGGGGTTTTCCCAGGAGCTCGCCATTGACTGCCAGCAGCAGTTCCGGGTCGGGACCGGCAACACCGGCACCTGGCGTTTCACGGTGCCCTGCGGGCAGGGGCAGCACGTGGACCTTGTTTTTACCGCGCAAATGATCTCCGGGGAAAACCGGGTCCTGATCGCGGCCAAACGGGGGGCAGCGGATTCTGCGCCTGACCGGCTGCCGGATGAGCGGCCGGTGCAGCTGATCATCCGCCCGGATATCGACGACCGGAATTTCCATGCCAACACCAAGGCCTATCTGGGCCCGGAACATGACTGGCCGGACAAATGCCTGAGGCGGGAGGGCGGTTTTGCCTTCACGCCCCACCCCGGCCGCCGACTGGACATGGACAGCAGCGACGGCCGGTTTGTCAGCGAACCGGAATGGCAATACATGGTCATGCTGCCGGTTGAAGCCGAACGGGGACTGGATCCGCACACCGATCTGTTCAGCCCGGGGTATTTTTCCATCCATTTAACCGGCGGGCAGGCGGTGACAATAACCGCCGCGGCCAACGCGGAGTCCGGCGCGGAGCCGGGAAAACCGCCGGCCAAAGAACCGGACGCGCCGGGGCGGCAACCGGAACGCCCGGCCGGGGTCTCATTCAGCGCCGCCTTAAAGGAAGCCCTGAAAGCCTATATCGTCCGGCGGGAGCGGCTTCACACGGTTATTGCCGGCTACCCCTGGTTTTTGGACTGGGGGCGCGACACCCTGATCGTCATCCGGGGGCTCATTGCCGCCGGGTACCTAAGCGAGGCCGAAACCATATTAATGCAGTTTGCGGGTTTTGAAAAGCAGGGGACCCTGCCGAACATGATCCGCGGCATGGATGCCGAAAACCGCGACACCTCGGATGCGCCCCTCTGGTTTTTCACGGCCTGCGCGGATCTCATCCAGGCCCGGGGCGATAAGCGCTTCCTGGAAAAAACCTGCGGCGGTCGCACCATCGCCCGGATACTCACCTCCATTGCCAACGCTTACATCCGGGGCACCCCCAACGGCATCCAAATGGACCCGCAGTCGGGGCTGATCTATTCCCCCGCCCATTTTACCTGGATGGACACGAATCATCCGGCCGGCACCCCCCGCCAGGGCTATCCCATCGAGATCCAGGCCCTCTGGCACCGGGCCCTGTGCTTCCTGGAAGGGGTTGCCAGTCCGGCCGGGGACTGGAAGAAGCTTTCCCGGCAGGTGCAGCAATCCATCGAAACCCTGTTTGCCCTGCCGGGGGAGAAGTTTTTCTCCGACTGCCTGCATGCCTCCCCCGGTCAGCCGGCCGCTGCCGCCCGGCCCGACGATGCCCTGCGGCCGAATCAGTTGTTTGCCCTGACCCTGGGCGCGGTCTCCGACAGGCAGAAGTGCGCGGACATGCTCAGCGCCTGCGGGGAACTGCTGGTGCCCGGCGCCATCCGGAGCCTGGCGGACCGGCCGGTGCAATACCCCCTGCCCGTATACCACCAGGGCCAGCTTTTGAACGACCCCGGCCGCCCCTACCAGGGGGTGTACGCGGGAGATGAAGACACCCGTCGCAAACCGGCCTACCATAACGGCACGGCCTGGACCTGGGTTTTCCCTTCCTTTTGCGAGGCCTGGGCCATGGTTTATCCAGACAGCGGCAAAGAAACCGCCCTGTCCTGGCTTTCAAGTTCCAGCCGGCTTTTTAACTCCGGCTGCGCCGGCCAGATTCCTGAAATCGTCGACGGCGATCACCCCCATACCCAGCGGGGCTGTGACGCCCAGGCCTGGGGTGTCAGTGAACTGCTGCGGGTCTGGCTGAAACTCAACGGTACATAAAAATCAGGAGGGCGTCATGAGTTTGAAAAAACAGTATTTGAAATCCCGGCCGGTCTGTAAAGTAACCTTCCGGCTCGAGGCGAAAGCCGCAAAAATGGCGGATTCCGTTCATCTGGCCGGGGATTTCAACGAGTGGCATGCCGGCCAAACGCCAATGAAAAAATTGAAAAACGGCGATTTTACCGTTACCCTTGACTTACCATGGAATCGGGAATACCAGTTCCGGTATTTAATCGACCAGAAAACGTGGGAAAACGACTGGAAAGCGGACAAATATGTCCCCAGCGGCATTTCAGGCACGGAAAATTCGGTGGTTGTCGTCTAACAGGAAACCAAACGCAATCGGTGAGGGCTATGACACACATTCAGACATTTCAGGTATATCCAAAAGTTCCAAAAGCCACCCGCTTTGTTGACAAACTGGTCAGAAACCTCTGGTGGTCCTGGAACCTGGAGGCCATTGAGCTATTCCGGCGCATTGACCCCAAGCTTTGGAACCGGGCGGGCCGCAACCCGATCCTGTTTTTTTCCATGCTCTCGCAGGGCCAGCTGGAGGCCCCCGCCCGGGACAACAGTTTTCTCGCCCACATGGAGCGGGTAAAGGCCGCCTATGAACAGCAGGTGGAGCAAAGCCCGGAAAAACAGGAAGATGTGGGCCCCATAGCGTATTTTTCAATGGAGTACGGCGTGCACGAGAGCCTGCCCCTCTACGCGGGCGGCCTGGGAATGCTGGCGGGCGATCACCTGAAGGCGGCCTCGGACCGCGCCGAGCCCATGGTCGGCATTGGTCTTTTATACCGGATGGGCTACTTTCACCAGTACCTGGATGAAACCGGGTGGCAGCAGGAGGAATACCCGGAGACCGACCTCTATCAGCTTCCCATCGAGCGGGCCCGGGATGAGAACGGCAAGGAAATCAGGCTCACGGTTCCCGGCCCGGACGGCAACATCCACATCCAGGTCCTGAGGATCATGATCGGCCGAATCCCGCTGCTGCTGCTCGACACCAATGTCCAGGAAAACTCCTGGGAGAATCGAAACATCACGGCCAAGCTCTACACCGCGGATTCCAAGAACCGGCTGGCACAGGAAACGGTCCTGGGCCTGGGCGGCATGAAAGCCCTGGAAGCCATGGGCATCCGGCCGGCCACCTGCCATTTGAATGAAGGCCATTGCTCATTTGCCGTCATCGAGCGGCTGAGCCAGATCATGCGGGAGCACCAGCTCGACCTGGAAACGGCCTGGGAGATTGTGCCGCGGACCACGGTGTTCACCACCCACACCCCGGTGGCAGCCGGTCACGACGAGTTCCCGGCCGACATGGTCAAACCCTATTTAAAGCCCTACGAGGCCCAGCTCGGAGTTTCCGCGGATGAAATGATCACCTGGGGCCAGATCAATGGTACCGGGCATGAGACCACCTTTTCCATGTTCGGGCTGGGCCTGCGCATGTCCCAGTATTGCAACGGGGTCAGCGAGCTGCACGGCCGGACAGCCCGGAAAATGTGGAAAAAAATATGGCCGGGCCTGCCGGAAAACGAGGTCCCCATCCGGCATGTCACCAACGGGGTGCACATCCCCTCCTGGATCTCGGTTGAAAATGCCATGCTGTTTGAACGCTACCTGGGGCCGGAATGGTACCTGCACACCTGGAACCAGCCGGAAATCATCGACCGGATCGATGAGATTTATGACGAGGAGCTCTGGCGGGCCCACGAGCTGAGCCGGGCGCGGCTGATACGCACCTGCCGCCACCTCATGTCCCAGCAGTACGGCCGCAGAAACGCCCCGAAATCATTGATGGAGGATGCGGCCGCGGTGCTGGATCATGATGCCCTCAGCATCGGGTTTGCCAGGCGGTTTGCGACTTACAAGCGGGCCTACCTCCTGCTCCGCGATCCGGACCGCCTGGAAGCCATGCTGTCCTCCCGCCAGCAGCCGGTCCAGATCATCTTCGCCGGCAAGGCCCACCCCCGGGACAACGAAGGCAAGGGGGTGATCCAGAAACTGATCGAATTTGCGCACCGGCGCAAAATCCGTCACCGGTTCATCTTTCTCGAGGACTATGACCCCTACATCGCCCGGCACCTGATCCAGGGCTGCGACATCTGGCTCAACACCCCCCGCCGCCCTTATGAGGCCTGCGGCACCTCGGGAATCAAGGCGGCCGTCAACGGGGTGTTAAACGTGAGCGTACTGGACGGCTGGTGGTGCGAGGGCTACAGCCCGGAACGGGGCTGGCGGATCGGAAACGGCCATGAATTCGAGGACTGGGAATACCAGGATGCGGTCGAAAGCCAGGCCTTGTACAATGTGCTGGAAAATGAAGTGATCCCGAAATTCTACGACCGGAAAGACGGGGATGTGCCCATGGCCTGGATTCAGATGATGAAAGAATCCATGAAAATGGCCATGCATCAGTTCTGCGCCCACGGGATGGTGGGCAAATACCTGGAAACCGGTTACCGCCCGGCATCGCGCCAGTACCACGAACTTTTGGCGGACAAGGCTTCAGCAGCCAGGGCCCTGAGGCAAAAGCGCCATCGCCTCCAGCAGCACTGGGACAAAATTGCCATTGAGCGGCCCACCCGAAGCCTGGACGGCCCCTTTCGCGTGGGGGACGAGTTCACGGTAACCACCCGCGTCCACCTCGGCGAACTGAAACCCGAGGAGGTGGATGTGGAACTGTGCTACGGGAAAATGCGGCGCATTGACGCCCTGGAAGACATTCATGCCCAGAAAATGGAGGTAAAGGAGGAGTCCGGCCACGGCGCTTATGTTTATGAGAGCCAGCTGGCCTGCAATATTTCCGGCCGCTACGGCCTGACCGCCCGGGTGACGCCAAGGGGAGACGACCTTTTGAAATACAGCCCGGGCATGATCACCTGGGTATAGGACAAGGGGCCGGCTTCCAGGCGGCGAAAACCGAAACGGGAGACAGCGCTTTGGCGTTGGTTGCATCAAAGGACCCCGGGCCGCGCTTCGGGGAAAACGATTAAAAAAAGCTGGGGAACCGATGACAAAAATCCGAAATCCGCGCATACTGCTTGTGACCCCGGAGACCACCTACCTTCCCGAGGGAATGGGCAACCTGGCCAATGCCATGGCTGCCAAGGCCGGCGGGCTGGCCGATGTGTCCGCCTCCCTGATCAGCGCCCTGTTCCACCAGGGAGCCGATGTTCACGTGGCCATGCCGGACTACCGGGCCATGTTTGACAACCAGATGGACCCGGTGCACCGGAAACAGCGGCACATCATCCGCAGCCAGATGCCCCACGAACGCGTGCACCTGGCCGAAGACCGGGCGTTTTTTTACCTGCACCATGTCTACTCGAGCTACGGCTGGGAGAACATGCGGATATCCCTGGCATTTCAGCGCGAAGTCATGAACCACATCGTGCCCTCGGTAAAGCCGGATTTGATCCACTGCAACGACTGGATGACCGCCCTGATACCGGCCATGAGCCGGGAAATGGAAATCCCCTGCCTGTTCACCGTGCACAACATCCATACCGTGAAGGCCACGCTGGCCCACATCGAAGACCGCGGCATTGATGCCGCCTACTTCTGGGACCACCTGTATTATGACCAGATGGCCGTGGAATATGAAACCACCCGCGAGCGCATTCCGGTGGATTTTCTGACCAGCGGCGTTTTTGCCGCCCATTTTGTCAACACCGTGAGCCCCACCTTTCTGCGCGAAATCGTCGAGGGCTACCATAATTTCGTTTTTCCCTCGCTTAGGCGGGAGCTTAGCAACAAGTGGAACGCGGACTGCGCCGTGGGAATCCTCAATTCCCCGGACCCGAGCTTCAACCCGACAGAGGACAAGGTCCTGATCCGCCAGTACGGGCCGGAGGATCACCCGGCGGGCAAAATCCGGAATAAGCGCTACCTCCAGAGCGCCCTGGGGCTTGTGGAAAACGACAGCGCCCCCCTGTTTTTCTGGCCGTCACGCCTGGACAACAGCCAGAAGGGCTGCCAGCTCATGGCCGAAATCCTCTATAAAACCGTCGACGCCTATTGGGACCGGGACCTGGAAATCGTATTCGTGGCAAATGGGGCATTTAAGCAGATATTCCGGGATATTGTCGCATTCCACGACATCGCCGAGCGCGTGGCGGTCTGCGACTTTGATGAACGTCTCTCCCGCCTGGCCTACGCCGGCTCGGATTTCATCCTGATGCCATCGCTTTTCGAGCCCTGCGGCCTGCCGCAGATGATCGCCCCCATCTACGGCTCCCTGCCGGTGGCCCGCGACAGCGGGGGCATCCATGACACGGTGACGCACCTGAACACGGCGGCCAACACCGGCAACGGGTTTTTATTCGAACACTACGATTCCGCGGGGCTGTTCTGGGCCATCGGGCAGGCCATGGAATTTCACGCCCTGCCCGTGGACCGGCGGCAGGACCAGATCACCCGGATCATGCACCATGCCATGGAAACTTTCAATCACGACGTGACCGCAAGCAAATACATCGCGCTCTACGAACGGATGCTGGAGCGTCCGCTGATTAACTGACACCTCGCCAAGCAAAGGTTTCAAAGACAGGAAAAAAAGGACTTATGAGGCAATCCCACGAGGAAACGATACAAGAGCGGCTCCGGCGGCGCCTGGAATCCGACCCTTACCTGAAGGATTATCAATCCATGGTTGAGCGCCGGCTTCGAAAAATCGAGGAGACCCGGCAGCAACTGACCGGCGGCACCCAAAGCCTGGCCGACTTCGCTGCCGGCCACGAATTCTTTGGCCTGCATTTCCGGGACCAGCAATGGGTGTTCCGGGAGTGGGCGCCGAACGCGGAGGCCATTTATTTGGTGGGCCAGGCCACTGACTGGCGCGAATTGCCCGAATTTGCGCTGGAGAACACGGGGCCGGACGGCATATGGGAGCTGCGCCTGCCGCCGGATGCCCTGGCGCACGAAAGTTTATACCGGCTGCGCGTGCACTGGCCCGGCGGGTCCGGCGACCGGATTCCGGCCTATGCCCGCCGTGTGGTCCAGGACCCGGAGACCCTTATCTTCAATGCCCAGGTGTGGGCGCCGCCATCCCCCTACCAGTGGCGCCATGGCCCCGTTCGCCGGAACTTCGACGACCTTCTGATCTATGAAGCCCACATCGGCATGGCCCAGGAAACCGAAGGCATCGGCACCTACACGGAGTTCAGGGAAAACGTGCTGCCAAGAATCGTTGAAGGGGGCTACAACACCCTCCAGCTCATGGCCATCCAGGAGCATCCCTATTACGGCTCTTTCGGCTACCAGGTGGCCAACTTCTTCGCCGCCTCCTCCCGTTTCGGGACCCCGGAGGAACTAAAGGCCCTGGTGGACGCGGCCCACGAGGCCGGCCTCCTGGTATTGATGGATATCGTTCATTCACACGCGGTGGCCAACGAAGTCGAGGGCCTGAGCCGGTTTGACGGCACAAGCTACCAGTATTTCCACCAGGGCGATCGCGGCTGGCACCCGGCCTGGTCCTCCCGCTGCTTTGACTACGGTAAAAACCAGGTGCTGCACTTCCTGCTCTCCAACTGCCGGTTCTGGATGGATGCGTACCGGTTTGACGGCTTCCGCTTTGACGGCATCACCAGCATGCTCTTCCTGGACCACGGCCTGGAGAAGGCCTTTTCCTCCTACGCCGACTATTTCACGGAAAACACGGATGAGCAGGCCCTGGTCTATCTCGCCCTGGCCAGTGAAGTGATCCATTCGGTGAACCCGGATGCGGTCGCCATTGCCGAGGACATCAGCGGCATGCCGGGGCTGGGGCTGTCCATCGAGGAAGGCGGCTACGGCTTTGACTACCGGTTTGCCATGGGCATCCCGGATTTCTGGATCAAGCTCACCAAGGACACGCCGGACGAGGATTGGCCCATGGGCCAGCTATGGCATGAGCTCAACAATCGCCGGCCGGATGAGAAGACCATCAGCTACGCCGAATCCCACGATCAGGCCCTGGTCGGGGACCAGACACTGATTTTCCGGCTCATCGGATCGGACATGTACCATCACATGCACGCGGACGACCCCCACCTGCGCGTGGACCGCGGCATGGCGCTTCACAAGATGATCCGCCTGATCACCCTGGCCACGGCCGGCAGCGGGTACCTCAACTTCATGGGAAACGAATTCGGGCACCCGGAATGGATCGATTTTCCCCGGGAGGGCAACGGCTGGAGCTACCGGTATGCCAGGCGGCAATGGCACCTGGCGGATGACCCCTCCCTGAAATATCACCAGTTGGCCGTGTTTGACCGGGCCATGATCCGGCTGGCCAGGCAAAACGGGCTGCTGGGGACCCCGCCCGCCCGACTGCTGCATGAGCACACGGCAAACAAAATCCTGGCCTTTACCCGAAACAACCTGCTCTTTGCATTCAACTTCCACCCGGCCCAGTCCTACGCGGATTACCGGATCGATGCCCCGCCCGGCTCCTGGAAGTTAACTCTGGACACGGATCGCCCTGAATTCGGGGGCCACAACCGGTTGACCCCGGAACAGGTCCACCACGCTTTTTCCCCTGGCGGCGAGGACGGCCGAAACCGGGTGCTCAGCCTGTACCTGCCCGCCCGGACAGGGATTGTTCTGGGGCCGGAATAAACAAGCTGAGAAGGCCTTCAGTAAGGCTTGCCCGCATCATCGACCATGGGTACAAAACGGACCGGCAGGACCGACTCCTCGACCAGTTCCCCGCCCTTTTTCCGGAGCCGAACAAGCTCCTGGGAATAGGCCCGGCCGACGGGTATAATCATGCGGCCGCCTTCGGCCAGCTGCTCCTTTAGCGGCGGCGGGATGTCGGTGGGGGCACAGGTGACGACAATGGCGTCGAAGGGCGCATGTTCCGCCCAGCCTTCATACCCGTCACCGATCCTGACGTGAACATTGTCATGGCCCAGCTCGTTTAACAGCCGGCGGGCACTGTCGCCAAGCGCCTCGATGATCTCAACGGTATAAACCTCCCGGCAGATCTCGGCCAGAATGGCTGCCTGGTACCCGGAGCCGGTGCCCACCTCCAGCACTTTTTCCCCGGCTTCCGGATCATCTTCCAAATTCAGGGCCTCTGTCATAAAGGCCACGATATAGGGCTGGGAAATGGTCTGATCATGGCCGATCGGCAGCGGCCGGTCCGCATAGGCATAAGCCCGGTATTCCTCCGGCACGAACAGGTGCCGCCGGACACTGCGAAAGGCCGCCAGCACTTTCGGATCGGA